>JBFKOW010000023.1:0-28618 GCA_041628615.1 Paracoccaceae bacterium
CCCCCCCCCCCCCCCCCCCCCCGCCTCGATCAGCACGCCGCCGCGGAAGTCGACGCCGTAGTTGAGCCCCTGCGCGATGAAAAGGCCGATCGAGGCCACCGAGAGCACCAGTGACACTGCAAGCCCAGCAAGCCGCGCGCGCATGAAGCGAAAGGTCGGAACGGTTTTCGGTGCAAGAAACCGGAACAGTGGGCGGATCTCGAACGTCTTCGGCTTGCGGGTGCGCAGGTGGATATCCATCGCGGCCCGCACCACGGCGACGGCGGTGAAGAGCGAGATCGCGATGCCGAGGCCCATGGTCAGTGCGAAGCCGCGCACCGGGCCCGAGCCGAGCCAGAACAGTAGCGCCGTCGCGATCAGCGTCGTCAGGTTGGAGTCGCGGATCGCGCGGTAGGCCCGGTCAAAACCGGCCTGCACGGCCGAGGCCGCGCGTTTGCCGGCGCGCGTTTCCTCGCGGATGCGTTCGTTGATCAGCACGTTCGCGTCCACTGCCAGACCCATGCCGAGGATGAGGCCGGCGATGCCGGGCAGCGTCAGCGTCGCACCGAGCAGCACGAGTGCCGCCACAGTCAGGGCGACGTTGATCAGCAATGCTGCCGTCGCCACCGCGCCCCAACCACCGTAGAGCGCGACCATCATCGCGGCGATCAGGGCGAAGCCTGCAAGTCCCGTCCAGAGGCCCATGGCGATGGCGTCAGCGCCCAGATCGGCGCCCACCGTGCGTTCCTCGATGATCTCGAGCGGTACGGGAAGCGCGCCAGCGCGCAGCAGCGCCGCCAGCGTCGTCGTCTCCTCGACGGTGAAGGCACCGCTGATGACGCCCGAGCCGCCTAGGATCGGCTCCTGGATCACGGGCGCGGAGATGACCTCGCCATCGAGGACGATGGCGAACCGCTGTCCGACCAGATCCTGGGTCAGCTCTCCGAAGATTCGCGCGCCTTGTGTGTCGAAGCGGAACTGGACGACAGGCGCGCCGGTCTCCGGGTCGAATGCCGCGCTGGCGTCGGCAAGTCTCTCGCCGTCAAGCGCCGGGCGCGCGACGACGGATATCTCCGTGCCACCGGCTTCGGGCAGGATGAGCGCGCCCTCCGTCTCTGAGGGGACAACCCTGTGGAATGTCAACTCCGCCGTGGCCCCGAGCAGCGCGCGCAGGCCCGCCGGGTCCTCGATACCGGGCATCTGCACCAGAATGCGATCCCGCCCCATCGACTGGATCGACGGCTCGGCCACACCGGCCTCGTCAATCCGGTTGCGGATGACCTCGATGCTGCGCGCGACCGCGTCCTCCTGCACAAGCGCGACAGCCGCAGGGCGCAGCGTGGCGACAACTATGCCTTCGCCCGCGGTCAGCGAGAAGGCCGGTTCGGCTTGGGTCAGAGGACCCCCGCCGACCTCTGGCACGTGTCGGCGGGCGAGGCTCATCACGGCCTCCGGCGTCATGCCGGAAGGTCCGGTTATGGTCAGGCCAGTGCCATCGTCGGCCGTGCGCGTCGTGAGACCAGGTTCTGCTTCGGTCAATTGCTTCGCGAAATCGGACACCAGCCCCGCGCGGATTGCGGCCTCGTCGGCCCGCAGCGTGAGGGAGGCACCACCGCGCAGATCGAGCCCGAGCGAGACCGGGGAGGTCGGCCAGGAATGCGCCAGGTCTCGAGGTAGAAAGGTCGGCAGGGCAATGGCAAGGCCGGTCAGAATGACCAGCAGATAGAGCGCAAAACGCCAGAGAGGCAGCTTCAAGACCGAGGTCTCCAGACCCGGAAGCGCCGGGTGCGCGTCGCCGATAATCGAAGCGACATTGGCGCGGTGGTGGCGCGGTCCGCCGGACCTGTTCTGCGACTGGCGCAGGTGAGATCAGAACTCCACGGGTCGCCCGCAAGAGGCATCCTGAAAAAAGAAATACCATCCGATCCATTGAAAAGAATCTGGCGATCTCCAACTCTCCACCGCGGCCCGGGCCCCTCTGACGACGGATGACCTTCGTGATGTCGGACCGCACCTCTCCGCCCGGTGTCGCTGACGCATCGACGTGCCCGTGACCGCCCAGGCGTGATGTGCCGAAAGGTCACGATCTTGGAAATCCTTCTCCTGTTGGTTCTGGGCAAGCCGCTCTGGATGTGGCTGCTCTTTCTTGGTCTCGTCGTCGCGCTGCTGACCTTCGACCTCGGCGTCCTGCACAAGGACGATCACGAGATCGGCGTCGCCGAGAGCCTCAAGCTTTCCGCCATGTACATCGCTCTCGGCCTGTCCTTCGCGGGCTTCATCTGGTGGCAGATGGATGCCGAGGCGACCGCGCAATACCTGACCGCCTTCGTCGTCGAAAAGACGCTGGCGATGGACAACATCTTCGTCATCGCGCTGATCTTCGGCTTTTTCGCGATCCCGCGCCAATACCAGCACCGGGTGCTCTTTTTGGGGCATTCTGGGCGTGATCGTGCTGCGCGGCATCATGATCGGCCTCGGCGCCACCATCGTCGATCAGTATCACTGGGTGCTGTACATCTTCGCAGCCTTCCTGATCCTCACCGGGATCAAGATGCTCTTTGTCGCCGACAAGGAGCACAAGATCGAGGAAAACGGCCTGATCCGGTTTCTCAAGCGTCGGATGCACGTCACCGATGAGATCAAGGGGCATGCGTTTTTCGTTCGCAAACCACACCCCGAGACGGGGCGCCTCATGCGCTATGCCACGCCGCTCTTTCTCGCGCTCATCATGATCGAGATCGCGGATCTCGTCTTCGCGGTGGACTCGGTCCCGGCGGTCTTCACGATCACGACGGACCCCTACATCGTCTACACCTCGAACATCTTCGCGATCCTCGGTCTGCGCGCGCTCTACTTTGCGCTGGCCGCGATCCTGCACCGTTTCGCCTACCTCAAGTATGCGCTCTCGGTGCTGCTCGTCTTCATCGGCTCGAAGATCTTCGTGGCTGACCTGACGGGCTGGGAGAAGTTTCCGCCGGCCTGGTCGCTCGGCATCACCTTCGCCATCCTCGGCGCCGGCGTGGCCTTCTCGCTGTGGAAGACGGGTAAAGTCTCGGCATCCCCGAAGCCCGTCGCAGCGGGTTCGGTCTCGGCGCTGACGCAGCCGGCCGCTGCAATGGACGGCGTGGTGAAATGACCCTCGATCCTGCTCTTGGCGCGGCGTCCGCCGCCGCGCCGCGTCGGCTCTCCGATGTGCTGCGGGACCTCGAGAGCGGGCTCGGACCGCGCATCGCACTCGGCGATCTGGTGTCCGGGCTTCGCGACCGGAGCTTCGCGCCGCTGATGGTCCTCTTCGCCGTGCCGAACGTCTTTCTCTATCTTCCGGGCTCTTCGGTCATCACGGGCCTGCCGCTGATGATCCTCGCGCTACAGCTGATTGCGGGACGGTCCTCGGTCTGGCTGCCGCGCGCCCTGAGCGACCGCTCCATTGATCGGGCCAGTTTCTCGCGGATCGTCCACTACTCGTTGCCATGGGTCGAACGCATCGAGCGGCTGGCGCGGCCGCGGCTCTGGCCCGGCGCCACCGCCAGTGTCGACCGTCTGATCGGGGTGACCTGCCTCGTGATGGCGCTCCTGCTGTTCCTGCCGATCCCCTTCGCCAACGGCGTGCCGGCGCTCGCGATCATCGCCCTCGGACTCGCCCTGAGCGAACGGGACGGAGTCTGGCTTGTCCTGGGGCTCCTCGCATCGGTTATTGCCTGCGTTTTCGTTGCGGCGATCATCGGCGGCGGGGCTTTCGCTCTTGCCAGGATCTTCTGATGGGGAAAGCCCGGCGAGGCTCTCTTCGCCCCGCAGTCCTTCCAGGACAATGCGGATCTTATCCTCGGCCGAATGCTGCTTGCGCGTTCGGCGGCGGATGTCTCGGACGACCTTCCCGGCCGACGGTTTCGCTGTTCCGGATCTCTGTCTTATCTTCACGCCTTGACGGTTCGGATGAGCCAGAAATCCTCCGCTACTCAATCACACCAATCTGTCCCATGAGCGCCGATGCCGGACACCTGCCGGGGGTGACTCAGATACACTCTCCGCCGTCGACCACAAGCGCATGGCCGGTCATGAAAGCTGAACTGTCCGATGCGAGGTAGACGATGGCGGCGGCGATCTCGTCCACGGTTCCGAAACGGCCCATCGGGATGGCGCTGGCGATGTATCCCTCAAGCTTGTCGCGGCCGCCCATCTGCACCTCGAAGCCGCGATTGAAGGGGGTGTCGATGAATCCGGGACAAAGCGCATTGAAGCGGATTCTCTCGCGCGCGTAGTCCGCCGCCATCTGGCGGGTCATGGCGAGGACCGCGTGTTTCGTGGTGCAATAGGCGATCATCTCGCGGTCGTACTGCACGCCGGAATTCGACGAGGTGATGATAACGCTGCCGCCGCCCTGTGCCCGCATCGGCGCAAGCGCTGCCTGCGCGGCAACGAAATGCGCCCGGACGTTGAGCGCCCACGAGGCGTCCATGTCCGCGACCGAGACCTGCTCAAGCTTGCCCTCGATCTGGATACCAGCGTGGGAATGCAGGATGTCCAGCCGCCCATGGCGCGCCGCGGCACTCGCGATGGCATCGCGCAACGCATCGTCGTCAGTAACGTCGAGCCGCTGCGCCTCGGCGCTGTCTCCCGCGGCCCGGATTGTCGCGACAACCGCTTCTGCCCCCTCCGCGTTCCGGTCGGTCACGACCACATGGGCACCTGCCCGCGCCATCGCCAGCGCCCCCGCGGCGCCGATCCCCGAGCCGGCCCCAGTGACGAATGCGACCTTGTCTTCGAGCAGCATCTGTCTCTCCATTCGGTTCAGCGGATCAGCGTCTCGGGCCGCGCCGCAGGATCAGTTGCGCGATGATCAGAAGCACCAGCGAGGCGACCATCACCATCGTCCCGATGGCGTTGATCTCCGGCGTCACGCCGCGCCGGATCGACGAGAAAACGTAGATCGGCAGCGTGGTTTCCGACCCGGCCACGAAGAAGGCGATGATGAAGTCATCGAAACTGAAGGTGAAGCTCAGCAGGAATCCGGCAAGAACCGCCGGCGCGATCAGCGGCAGCGTCACCTGCCGGAACGTGCCCAACGGGGTGGCATAGAGGTCCGCCGAGGCTTCGGTCAGCGCTTGCTCGAGCGTGCCGAGCCGCGCCCGCACGATGATGATGACGAGGGCCATCGTGAACATCGTGTGCGCGGCGATCAGCGACCCCATGCCCATCGACAGCGACGGCGGCTCCGCCCCCTCGGGCCAGAGCGCAGCGAGCCAGGGATTCACGACGCCGAAGACGGTGACCAATGCGATCAGGGTGGCAATGCCAATCACGATGCCGGGGATCATGATGGCGATGTAGATCAGCGCGTCGAAGGTCGTGCGGACCGGGCCCCGGATTCCTTGCAGACCGACGGCCGCGAGGGTGCCGAAGACGCTGGCCAGCGTCGCCGAGACGAAGGCCACGATCAGGCTGGTTTCCAGCGCATCCATCACGAAGGGGTTGTTCAGCGCACGGGCATACCACTGGACGGAGAAGCCCTGAAGCTGGCTGGCATGGCGGCCGGCATTGAAGCTGAACAGCGCGATGATCGCGATGGGCGTGTAGAGGAAGAGATAGACGCACAGGGCGTAGAGTCGCATTGCCGCCCCTCACATGATCGACACGTCGTCGCGCCCGGCGTTCAGCCGCGCGATGAGGCGCATGTAGATCGTCACTGTCACCAGCATGATGACGATCAGTGTGAAGGCCACGGCGGATCCGAAGGCCCAGTTCCGCGATTGCAGGAACAGGTCGACCAGCGCGTTGCCCACGAAGAACACCTTGCCGCCGCCCAGCAGCGCGGGGATCAGGAATTCTCCCATCAGCAGGATGAAGACGAGCAGGCAGCCGGTGGCGATGCCGGGGATCGACAGCGGCAGCGTGACTTGCAGGAACGTGCCGAATGGTCGCGCGCCGAGGTCCGACGAGGCTTCGAGCAGGCGCTTGTCGAGCCGGTCGAGCGCGACGTAGATCGGGAAGACCATCAGCGGCAGGTACCCGTAGACGATGCCGATGGTGACCGCAAAGGGCGTGTAGATCAGCCGGACCCCCTCGATGCCCACGGCCTCGAGCAGGGCAGGCAGGCCGCGCCCGCCGAGGATGAATATCCAGGCGTAGCTGCGGATCAGGATCGAGGTCCAGAATGGCACGATCACCAGCACCAGGAGGATCGTCTTCCATTTCGGGTCGGTCTTCACCGCCAGCTGGTAGGCCAGCGGATAGGCGATGAGCAGCGCCGCCAGCGTGCCGAGCGGAGCGAGGATCAGCGTGTTCTGGAACGCTGTCCAGCGCGCCGGGAGGTTGGCGTATTGCTCGAAGGTGAAGGCGGGGACATAGCCGCCCGCCGGCCCCCGCTCGCCGAAGCTGAAGACGAAGACGACGGAGAGGGGCAGCACCAGCATGACCAGGAACCACGCGCCCGCCGGGGCGACGAGGAGCCAGTTGCGCGCGCGCCGTGTCATCGCTGTGCTGCCCCCGCCGGTCTCAGGCCGACTTGAACCGCGCCAGCAGTTCGGCCCGGTTCGGGTCGGTCAGCGTGGCGGCCGCGCCGAATTCCAGCGCGTCGAGCAGGTCCTGCGCCGGGTACAGGATCGGGTCGTTGAGGATCTCCTCCGGCAGCAGTGCGTTGGTATTGGCGTCGGCGACCGGATAGCCGTGCGCCAGCACCTCGCGCGCGTTCACCGCCGGGTCGAGCATGTGGTTGATGAACGCATAGGCTGCATCCATGTGCGGCGCGCCCTTCGGGATCGCGTAGTAGTCCGACCAGATCTCGCCGCCCTCTCGACCCAGCACGAAGGCGATCTCGGGCATGTCGGTGTTCAGCTGCTTGCCGTCGCCGGTCCAGCACATCGTCAGCCAGGCATCGCCCGAACGCATCGCCGGCTGGTAGTCCGACGAGATCGCGAAGAGATGCGGCTTCACGTCGATCAGCAGCCGCTCGGCGTCGGCGAGTTCGGCCTCGTCCACGGAGTTGAACGAATAGCCGAAGTATTTCAGAGCGTTGCCGATCGTGGTCAGCTGGTAGTCATGAACCATCGTTCGGCCCGAGAAGTCGTCCATCGTGCGGTCGAAGAAGTCCTTCCAGGTCGTCAGCGCGGTGCCGCCGTCATGGCTGGTGTTCACGGCAAAGCCCGTGGTGCCCCAGTTCTTCGGCACGGCATAGAGCACGCCATCGACGGTGCCCGCATCCGAGAAGCGGGGATCGAAGGCCGCCGGGTCGTAGTTCGGCAGCCGCGAGACGTCGAGCGGCTCGATCAGGTCTTCGGCCACGTAGGTGGTGATGGTGTAGTTGGTGGGCACGTACACGTCCCAGCCCGATCCACCGGCCTGAAGCTTGGCCAGCATTTCCTCGTTCGAGCCGAAAACGTTCACCTGCACGAAGGCGCCGGTCTCGCTGGTGAACATGTCGAAGTTCGCGGTGTCGTGGTAATTCGGCCAGGTGGCCAGCACCACGCGGTCGCCGATACCCTGCGCGTAGGCCGGCCGTGCGCGCAGGCCGGGAACCGCCGCGCCGAGAACGGCGGTCGCGGCGCCAAGACCTGTCACGTTCAGGAAGTGCCGGCGCGTGACCGACCCTTTCTGGTAGCGACGGAGTTCCTCCATGAACTTCCGCTTCGAGATGTAGCCGTTGTCGTCCATTTGCCTTGTCTCCCTGTTGCTTGGGTTGGCGTCCCTCAGTCCGGTGCGAGAATCAGGGCGGCGGACCCGCCCCAGCTGATATGCGCGCGCTCACCGGTGTCGAAGCCGCGCGCGCCATGTTCGGCCTGCCGGGGGGCGAGCACGGTCACGTTGCCGAGGCTCTCGTGGCGCACGAGATACTCAGTATGTTCGCCCAGAAAGATCCGGTTCTGGACGGTCACTTCGAGACTGCCCGCATCCGCCTCGCGGGTCATGCGGATCTGTTCCGGCCGGATGCTGAAGCAGCCCGCGTCACCGGCGCCCAGGGCCCCGCCGGCCAGGCCCTCCAGTGTCAGGCCGCCACGGGTGACCAGCGTCGCGACGCCTGCCGATGCGCGCTCGATCCGGCCGTCGAAGAAGTTCGAGGTGCCGACGAAGTCCGCGACGTACCGCGAATTGGGGTGATCGTACAGCTCCTGCGGGCTGCCGACCTGCACGATCCGGCCGGCGCGCATCACGCAGATCCGGTCGGACAGCGACAGCGCCTCCTCCTGATCGTGGGTCACGAGGACGAAGGTGATGCCGAGCTGGCGCTGCAGGTCCTGCAACTCGATCTGCATCTCCTTGCGGAGCTTGCGATCAAGCGCCGCCAGAGGTTCGTCCAGCAACAGCAGCTTCGGTTCATTGACGATGGCGCGGGCCAGCGCGACCCGCTGTTGCTGCCCGCCGGACATCTCCCAGATCCGGCGCGTCTCGAACCCCGACAGACGCACCACCTCGAGCGCGCGGCCGACCTTTTCGGCGATTTCGGCCCGGGCGGGACGGAGCCGCCGCTGGCGCAGCCCGTAGCCAATGTTGTCGGCCACGGTCAGGTGCGGGAACAGCGCGTAGTTCTGGAACACCATGTTGACCGGGCGGCGATAGGGTTCCAGCGCATTCACCACCTGCCCGTCGATTAGCACCTCGCCCGCAGACGGCGTTTCGAAGCCGGCGAGCATCCGAAGCGCCGTGGTCTTGCCACAGCCGGATGGCCCGAGGAAGGACAGGAATTCCCCAGCGCCGATGCTCAGGTTGAGGTCGCTTGCCGCAAGCACCGCGCCGAAGGACTTGGACACGCCGCGCAACTCGGCGACGGGCGGCGCCCCGGCCTCGGGTGCCTCGGCGGCATATTGCATGGAGGCTGCCTCTGACGGCATTGCGGTCGAAACTTCTCATATTGCGGTCAAGAGCATTATTGCGAATAGGAATTCATTTGAGTAAATATGCATTTTGTAATACGTGCGACACCAAGGCCGCGTCAGGAAGGACTGTTGCAGATGGAGTGGCTGACCGCAGCCGGCCGCATCGTGGACAGCATCGGCACGCGGGAGTTCCCGCGCCGCCTCGCTGACGGGTTGCACGAGGTGGTTCCCTACGATTTCACGGTGGTCTTCGGCTACGTCGGCACCGCCCGGCCGCTCGACCTGTTCGCCGACTTCCCTCCGGACCGGCACCGGCTGCATGTCGCGGAATACCAGGAAGGGCCATACCTGCTCGATCCGTTCTTCCTAGCGGCAATCGGACCCGTGGAAGCCGGCCTCTGGCGGCTGCGCGAGATCGCGCCCGACCGGTTCTATCAGGGCGAATACTACCGGAACTACTATGCGCAGACCGGGCTCGCAGAGGAGGTCGGCTTCCTGATCCGGGTCAACGAGGAATTGGCGCTCGTGGTCTCGCTGATGCGAAAGGAAAAGAGCTTTTCCAGCGCCGAGTTCCGCTCCTTGAAACGCCTCTGGCCCGTCGTGGACGCGGCCTGCCGCAAGAACTGGCAGAACCTCGTGGTGTCCGGCAGCAAGCCGGCGGACGGCATGGAGGAACGCATCTCGGCTGCGTTCCATAGTATCGGCGAAGGCGTGCTGACCCCGCGCGAAAGACAGGTCGTCGAACTGACCCTGCGCGGCCATTCCGCCGATGCAATCGGCAAGTTGCTCGAGATATCCTCGGGAACGGTACGGATCCACCGACGCAACATCTACTCCAAGCTCAGGATCAGCTCGCAGGGAGAGCTGTTCTCGCTGTTCCTCGAGGCCATCCTCGGTCCCGGCCGCGAAGGCGATTCCGACGCCGTCAGGCAAGCGCTGCAATCGGCGGGCTGACAGACAGGACCAGCCTCCCGAAGAAGAACCGTGATGCGGCGGTAGCCGTCGCGCCCATACTCCGAGACCAGCGCGATGATGTCCGCGGTGAGCGCCTCCTCGCCGGGGCGGCCGCGCGGAACCCTCCTCTGGGTCGATCGATGCTGGCCGAGCACGCGACAGGCAAGCCGTTCCGAGACACCGCACTGCTGCCGGACAGGATCGACACAAGCACGACGGCGGGCGGGGCTCAGAAGTTCCCCGAGGCGGCCTCGCGCAGGATCAGCTTCTCCAGAGTGAGATCCGAAACTGCCTTGCGCAGCCGCTCCTTCTCAAGTTCCTTCAGCCGCTTCACCCGGTTGGATTGTCCGTCGTCAGATGATCTGGAACATGCGGGCCGTATGATGAGGGGAGGCTCTGGCTCGTTGCTATTGCAGTCTATGCCGCTGTCTGGCGATGCAGCAAGCGGCGCTTTTCGATGGTCTGTGCTTTGATCTCCTTTCGCTTCATGAGGATGGTCTCGGCCCTGCCGAAGTAGACATCGGCCGGTGTGAAATTTCCGAGGCTCTCGTCGTAGTGCCGATGGTTGTGGCCGGGTTCGGCAAGGACGGTATCAGCGACGGCGCCGCCCCCGGCACGTCGATCATCGACATGTCCTCGATCGAACCCGAGCCCACCCGCGACTTCGCCCGCACCGCCGCCGAGCGCGGCCTCGCCTGGGTGGACAGCCCGCTTTCCGGCGGCGCGCCCAAGGCGCTGACCGGCCAGCTTACCCTGACGATGGGCGGCAAGGCCGCCGACGTCGCGCGCGCGATGGAGGTGCTGAAGGACGTCGCCGCGAACATGACCGACATGGGCGGGCCTGGCGCGGGACAGACCACGAAGATCATCAACCAGGTGCTCTGCGGGCTGGGTTTCCTCGCCGTCGCGGAGGCGACGCGGCTGGCGCAGGATGCCGGGGTCGATGTCGAGAAGATCCCGGTCGCCCTCCGGGGCGGACGCGCCGACAGCGCCCTGCTGCTGGAATACATGCCGCGGATGGCCCGCAAGGACTACCGCCGGACCGGCCGGATCGACAACATGGTCAAGGACCTGAACATGGCCGCCGACCTGTCCCGCCGGACCGGCACCGCCATGCCGATGACGGCGCTTTGCCCGGAAATGCACCGGATGCCGACGGCGGCCGGTCTCGGCGGTGAGAACCAGGCCGCGGTCATGGAATTCTTCGATGGCGCGAAATGCGTTCCGGACTCATGATTACCCGCCCTGCTCTCTTCGAGGGATCGGTGAAGCCCGGCCTGACCGAGGCCTTCCGCAGCGCCGTCACCGAACGCCTGGTGCCGCTCCGGACCCAGTTCACCGGCAACACCGACGTCCGCGTGATGTTCGGCGAGGAGCGCGACGCCGGCGCGCCGGAGTTTCCGCTGAGGGGCGCGGGTTGCCGGATGTCGTCCAGCTGGATGCGGGTCCCGCGCCGGTCTCGATGTCGGACGGGGCGCGGGCGGCGGCCGAGGCGGAAGCGGTCGTCCGCGGTCTCGATGCCCTGGTCTGCGTGTCGGATCCGGTCGCCTTCGGCGCCATCATGTCGCTGCACCGCATGTCTATTTCCGTCCCCGGCGACATCGCGGTGACCGGTTTCGGGGCGTTCGAGATCGCCAGGATCGCGATCCCGCGGATCACGACGCTGGATGTCGGGGCCGAGAGGATCGGGACCGAGGCGGGACGGATCGTGGAGCGCCTGCGGTCCGGAACCGAGCCGGACGACCGCAGGTTCAGCGTTCGGGTCGAGCCGACGCTGGCGCCGGGCGACTCGACCTGAGCCGGCCGCGCGGCGGGCTCCCGGCCCGGCGCAACGCGGACCCGCCGTCGCGATCCCCGCCGGGACGCGTCATCGACGATCCCTCCTGCCGGTCCGGCCCTGCGTGACGCATCGTGCCGGGCGCTGCGATGCTGTACGACTTCACACCATGACGATGGGACGGCGCATCCGGGTCCGGGGGCAGGTGCAGGGGGTCGGCTTCCGTCCCTTCGTCTGGCAGCTTGCCACGCGCATGGGCCTTTCGGGCGAGGTGCGCAACGATGCGGAAGGGGTCCTGATCCTCGTTGCCGGGGGCGATATCGACGCCTTCGAGCGCGCCCTGCGCGACGAGGCCCCGGCGCTCGCCGTGATCGACGCGCTGGAGAGCGCACCCGCCGGCGTCGGATCGGGGCCGGGCTTCAGGATCGCCGTGAGCGGCCCTCCCGGCGCCGAGACGCGGGTGACCCCGGATGCCGCCACCTGTCCGGCCTGCCTCGCCGAGATCCGCGATCCGACCGCGCGGCGATACGGCTATCCCTTCACCAACTGCGCCCATTGCGGGCCCCGGTTCACGATCCTGGAACGGCTTCCCTACGACCGGGCCGGCACGACGATGGCGCGGTTCGAGATGTGTGCCGACTGCCGCGCCGAATACGAGGATCCGGCGGATCGACGATTCCACGCGCAGCCCGTGGCGTGCCCTCGCTGCGGGCCGCGGGCCTGGGTCGAGGACTCCGCGGGGCGCGAGCGTCCGGGCGACGCCATCGCCCTCGCCGCCGGTCTGCTCGGCGGTGGCCGCATCGTCGCGCTGAAGGGGCTGGGCGGGTTTCACCTCGCCTGCGATGCCACCGACGCGGCGGCGATCGCCCTCCTGCGCGCCCGCAAACGCCGTCCCGCGAAGCCGCTGGCGGTCATGGCGCCGCTTGAGACCGTCCGGCGCCTCGCCCGTCCGGGACCGGAGGAGGAACGGCTGCTGACCGCGGCATCGGCGGCGATCGTCCTGCTTGACCGGCGCGGCGACGACGGCCTGCCGGAGGGCCTCGCACCGGGGATGGGGCGGCTGGGCTGGATGCTGCCCTACACGCCGCTGCACCACCTGCTGCTTGACCGCGTCGGCGGCCCGCTGGTGATGACATCGGGCAACCTGTCGGGCGAGCCGCAGGTCGTCGGCAATGCCGAGGCGCGGGAGAAGCTGCGCGCGTTCGCCGACGGCTTCCTGATGCACGACCGCGACATCGCCCGGCGGATCGACGACGGCGTCGAGATCTGCGGCCCGGCCGGGCCGGTGGTGCTGCGCCGGGCGCGGGGTCGGGTGCCCGGTACCTTCCCGCTGCCGCCGGGCCTGCCCGACCGGCAGGTGCTGGCTCTGGGCGGACAGCTCAAGTCGGCGATCTGCCTCGCCAGGAACGGCCAGGCGTTGTTGTCGCATCACATGGGCGATCTCGACGATGCGCTGTCGGTGGAGGAATTCCTGCGGGCGGATGCGGACCTCGCGGCGCTTTTCGACCATGCGCCCGAAGCCGTCGCGGTGGACCTGCACCCGGATTTCCGCGCCACCCGGCACGGGCGCGCGCGGGCCGCGGCGCTCGGCGTGCCGGTGATCGAGGTCCAGCACCATCACGCGCACATGGCCGCGGCGCTGGGCGAGGCGCGCTGGAACGGCGGCGTCGCCGTCGGGGTCGTGCTCGACGGGCTCGGGCTGGGCGATGACGGCACGGTCTGGGGCGGCGAGATCCTCGTCGGCGGCTACGGCGCCGTGCGACGCGCTGGTTTTCTGAGGCCGGCGCCGCTGGTCGGCGGCGATCTGGCGCAGGCCGAGCCCTGGCGCAACGCGGTGGTCCGGCTGGACGAGGCCGGGCTGCCGGACCTCGCCGACCGGCTGTTCGCCGCCCATCCGCGCGCCGCCCTGCGCGCGGCGGCGCGGGCCGGGCTGAACGCGCCGCTGTCCAGTTCCGCCGGGCGGTTGTTCGATGCCGTCGCCGCCTGCCTCGGGCTGGCCGCGGCGCGGCAAAGCCACGAGGGCGAGGCGGCGATGCGTCTGGAGGCGCTTGCCGCGCGGGCACCGGACGGCGGCGCCTATCCCCACGCGGTGACCGGCGGTCGGATCGATCCCGCACCGATGTTCGTGGCGCTGGCCCGCGACCTCGCGCAGGGGGTGGAGCCGGAGATCATCGCGGCGCGGGCGCATGGCTTTGTCGCCGACGCCTTCGCCGCCGCGGCGCGGCGCGTGGCAGAGGCCGCCGGGGCGGATACCGTGGCGCTGTCGGGGGGCTGTTTCCAGAACCTGGTCCTCTTGCGCGGCGTCCTGTGCCGCCTCGACGGGCTGCGCGTCTGCGGGCCTGGCATGGTTCCGCCGAACGACGGCGGGCTCGCTTACGGGCAGGCGCTGGTCGCGCTGGCGCGTCTCGGGGCATCCGGACCCGCGGCCCGCCAGGCCGCCGGGCAGAGAGGGCTGGACACGTGACCCCGCTTCTCGACATCGTGGGGAGGTGCGGCCCGCGCCGGCTGCCGGAGGTGCCAGATGCATGAAGTGTCGATCTGCGAGGGGATCCGCCGGATCGTGGAGGAAGCCGCGGCCTCTCCCGACATCTCCCGGGTGTCGCGGGTGCGGCTGGAGATCGGCAGCTTCGCCGCGGTCGAAACGGCGGCGCTCGAATTCGCCTGGGCCGTGGTGATGCGCGGCTCCAAGGCCGAGGGGTCGGAGGTCGAGATCATCGAGCTGCCGGGGACGGCGCTGTGCCTCGACTGCGGCCGGACCGTCCGGATCGGGCGGCGGCTCGATCCCTGCCCGGATTGCGGCGGCAGCCGGCTGCTGCCGGAGGGCGGCAGCGAGATGCGGGTCAGGGACATGGAGGTGCAGTGATGTGCACGATGTGCGGATGCGGGACCGGCACGGTCGAGGGGAAGGCCGCGGCAAGCCACGACCACGATCATCATCACGACCATTCCGGCGGGGTGGACCTGCATTACGGACAGGGTGCCGCCGGGGCCAGCGTGCCGGGCATGAGCCAGCAGCGGCTGGTCCGGATCGAGACCGGGATCCTTGCCCGGAACGACGGCTTCGCGGCGGCCAATCGCCGCCGGCTGGCGGACCTCGGCTGCTACGCCGTCAACCTCGTGTCGTCTCCAGGATCGGGCAAGACGACGCTGCTCTGCGCCACGATCCGGGCGATGGACGGGCCCGTCGCGGTGATCGAGGGCGACCAGCAGACGTCCAACGACGCCGACCGGATCCGCGCCACCGGCGCCCCCGCGGTGCAGGTCAACACCGGCAAGGGCTGTCATCTCGACGCCCACATGGTCGGCCATGCGATCGATCGCCTGTCGCTGGACCGGGACGCCACCCTGTTCATCGAGAACGTGGGCAACCTCGTCTGCCCGGCGGCCTTCGACCTTGGCGAAGACGCCAAGGTGGTGGTCCTGTCGGTGACCGAGGGCGAGGACAAGCCGCTCAAGTATCCCGACATCTTCACCGCCGCGCGGCTGGCGCTGCTGAACAAGGTGGACCTCGCGCCGCACTGCGACGTCGATCTCGACCTCTGCGAGGCGAACCTCAGGCGGGTGAACCCGCTGATCGAGATCATCCGGGTATCGGCCAGGACCGGGGAGGGCGTGGACCGCTGGATCGCCTGGCTGCGCGCCGAGGCGCAGGCCAGGCGGACGGGACGGGCGGCGGAATGAGGGCCCCGCGCATCGTCCGCGGTCCCCGGACCGGCACCCGGAAGGAGGGCTGAGCGATGTGTCTCGGTATTCCCGGCCGGATCATCGCGATCACCGATCCCGACCGGCAGATGGGCATGGCCGACGTGTCGGGGGTCCGCCGCGAGGTGTCGCTCATGCCGGTGGTGCGGGATGACCTCGACGCGCTGGTCGGGGCCTGGGTTCTGATCCACGTCGGATTCGCGATGGCGGTGATCGACGAGGCGGTGGCGCGGGAGACCCTGGAGGCGCTGCGCAGTCTGGGCGAAGCGCAGGAGACGCTGGCGGAGATGGCCGCATCGCCGGCATCCATCGGAGAGCCGCAGCCGTGAGGTATGTCGAGGAATTCCGCGACCCGGCGGCGGCGAAGGGCGTTCTGGCCGCGATCGCCCGCGTCGCCGACGAGATCGGCGCGACCCGCGACAGACCCGTCCACATCATGGAGATCTGCGGCGGGCATACCCACGCGATCTTCCGCTTCGGGCTCGACCGGCTGGTGCACGAGGGCGTCGCGTTCATCCACGGTCCCGGCTGCCCGGTCTGCGTGCTGCCGCGCGCGCGGGTCGACGAATGCATCGAACTGGCCGAGCGGCCCGAGGTGATCTTCACCACCTTCGGCGACGCGATGCGGGTGCCCGGCACCGCCAAGAGCCTGATGCAGGCCAAGTCCGAGGGCGCCGACATCCGCATGGTCTATTCGCCGCTCGACGCGCTGGACCTGGCGCGCCGGAACCCTGACCGGGAGGTGGTGTTCTTCGGCCTCGGCTTCGAGACCACGACGCCCTCGACGGCGCTGACCATCCGGCAGGCCGCCCGCGAGGGGATCGGCAACTTCTCGGTGTTCTGCAACCACATCACCGTGCCGCCGCCGATCCGGGCGCTGCTCGACGATCCGCACATGGTGCTCGACGGCTTCGTCGGGCCGGGCCACGTGTCGATGGTGATCGGCATCCATCCCTACGACTTCATCGCGCGGGACCACGGCAAGCCGCTGGTGGTGTCGGGCTTCGAGCCGCTCGACCTGCTGCAATCGGTGCTGATGGTGCTGACCCAGATCCGCGACGGCCGCGCCGAGATCGAGAACCAGTATGCCCGCGTCGTGCCCGAACACGGCAATCCCGTCAGCCTCGCCGCCATCGCCGATGTCTACGAGCCGCGCCCGACCTTCGAATGGCGGGGCCTCGGCGAGATCGACCACAGCGGGTTGCGGATCCGCGAGCGCTATGCCGGCTTCGACGCCGAGGCGAAGTTCGGCATCGGCTATGGCGCCGCGGCGGGCCGGGCGCCCGCCGAAGAGCCCGAGGGCGCGGCCTGCGGCGCGGTGATGACCGGCCGCTGCAAGCCGACCGATTGCCCGCAGTTCGGCACCGGCTGCACCCCGGAGATGCCGCTCGGCGCGCTGATGGTGTCCTCCGAAGGGGCCTGCGCCGCCTATTACCGCTACGGCGGCGCCCGCGCGGCGGCGGAATGACCACGGCGCCGCCCGGGTCCCGCCTGCGCGACGCCCGCGTGACCCTCGCGCATGGCGGCGGCGGCCGGGCGATGCGCGACCTGATCGAAGAGGTCTTCACCGCCGCTTTCCACCCTCCCGGCATGGAGGACCAGGCCCGGCTGATGGCAGAGGCCCTGCAGGTTCCGGGGGCGCGGCTGGCCTTCACCACCGACAGTTTCGTGGTCACGCCGCTGGAGTTTCCCGGCGGCGACATCGGCACCATCGCGGTCTGCGGCACGGTCAACGATCTCGCGGTCGGCGGCGCGACGCCGCTCTGGCTGTCGGCGGCCTTCATCATCGAGGAGGGCACCGAGATCGCGCTCCTGCGCCGGATCGCCGCCAGCATGGCGCGCGAGGCCCGGGCGGCCGGGGTGCGGATCGTCACCGGCGATACCAAGGTCGTCGGGCGCGGGTCGGCCGACGGCGTCTTCGTCACCACCTCGGGCGTCGGCGTGATCCCGCCGGACCGCGACCTGCGGGCCGAGGCGATCCGGCCGGGCGACGTGGCCATCGTCAACGGCGTCCTCGGCGACCACGGCGCGGCGATCCTCGCCGCCCGCGGCGATCTCGCCCTGTCCACCGGCATCGCCAGCGACTGCCGGTCGCTGGCGGGGCTGATGGCGGCGGTGCTCGCCGCGGTGCCCGAGGTCCGCGCCGCGCGGGACGCGACCCGCGGCGGGCTGGCCTCCGCGCTCAACGAACTGGCCGAGGCCGCCGGGGTGACCATCGAGATCGAGGAGACGCTGCTGCCGCTCCGGCCCGAGGTCAGCGCCATGTGCGAGATCCTCGGGCTCGACCCGCTCTACCTCGCCAACGAGGGGACCCTCGTGCTGTTCGTACCCGGGGCGCGGACCGACGCGGCGCTGGCGGTGATGCGGGCGACCGAGGCGGGCCGCGACGCGGTGGCCATCGGGCGGGTCGTCGGGCAGGGGCCGATGCCGGTGGTCATGCGGACGGCCTTCGGCGGCAGCCGGGTCGTCGACATGCTGGTGGGCGAACAGCTGCCCCGGATCTGCTGATCCGGCCCTCGGTCAAGCGTCCGCGGCGGTCCGGGTTCCGGCGAGCGCCAGCGCCGCGTCGAGCGCCTGGTCGAGCCAGGCCGTCCGGGCCGTGGCCATCGCGGGATCGGGCGCCGGGCGGTCCGCCGCCGCGACCCGGCGCAGCGCCGCGGCGATCTCGTCCGCGGTGGCGGCGAAGTGGCCGCGGCCGTCGCCGCCCAGCAGGTCCGCCGCCCAACCCGCGCGCGGCGCGATCACCGGCACCCCCAGCGCCAGCGCGTCGAACAGCGGCTGCGGGGCCGGGTCGAAGGCGCCGGTGAGGACAAGGCAATCCAGTGCCGCGATGTGGCGCGGCCAATCCGCCAGCGCCACCGCGCCGACCGGCAGCGTCGCGACGTCCAGCCCGGCCTGGCGCAGCGCCTCGGCGTAGGACGTCAGCCGGTCCCCGGCCAGCACCGCACCGATCCCCGGCCCATGCGCGCAGAGCGCGGCGACGAACAGGTCGGGCCGGTGCCGCTCGCGCCCCTGGTGGATCTCGGGCCGCCCGAACCAGCCGGCCCGGAACCCGCCGCGCCGGCCGGTCCCGTCGCCCCGCGCGCACGAACCCGGCACGAGGCAGGGCAGGATGCGCCCGGCTTGCACTCCGGCGCCGGTCAGCAGCGCCGCCAGCGATGGATGCAGGACCTGCACCCGGCCGATGTCCGGCAGGGCGCTGCCCGGCCCGTCCGGGACCGCCGCCACATCGTGCACCTGGACGAGCGTGCGGGCGGGGTCCGGGCTGGACGGGGCCTCGGCCGTGCGGATCGCGATCCAGGCATCGGCGTCGTGCCGGGGCCGGTCGCTCACCGTCACGGCCAGGCCGCGCGACCGGGCCCGGGCGGCAAGGTCCACCTTGATCTGCTCGAAGCGCCAGCCCTTGTTGCGGGCGAAGACGTCGACCCGCGCCGGACGCGGCGTGGCGCGGGCCCGGGCCGGCGTCCGGGGCCGAAGCGCCCGGACCGCGGCGACCGGCAGGTCGACGGGCGGCGGGGCCGGGCGCGCGCCCCGGCTCCCGGCGGTCGCCACCGAGGCCAGCAACGCCGCCACCCGCTCGGGCATCCGCGCATCGGCCAGCGTCCACTGGTGCCGGACGAGGTGATGGGCATAGGCCAGCCGGCAGGCCCGCCGCTCCGGGTCGTCCCGGCTCGCGTCGAGGTCGGCCCAGTCGGCGGGCAGCGCGGTCAGGAACGGCGTCCGCCCCTCGGTCGGCCAGACGTTGCGGCCCAGGACCACCGCCGGCACCCCGTGGATCAGCCCGTCATGCACCACGTTGCTGTTGATCGAGACGATCCCGGCGCAGCGGCCCGAGGCCAGCAGCGCGTGCACGTCGCCGCGCCCGTGGACCCAGAGCAGGTCCTGCCGCCGCCGCATCCTGAGCCGGGCCTGCCGCCCGCCGCGCTTGAGATCCGCGGGGTGCTGCTTGAACACCACGGGCAGCGGCGGATCGGCCCGCGCCACCGCGTCGATCAGGTCCTGCATCCGGCGCAGGTTCGGCGGGGCGTGGCGGGTCAGGTTGGTGTCGTATTCCATCTGCAGCGGCACGAGGTAGAACCGCCCCGGCGGCAGCCCGTCCGGCGCGCTGCCGTTCTGCCGGGCCTCACGCGCGAGCCGGGCCAGATGCCGGGTGATCCGTTCCGTCTCGGGCTCCGGCAGCGGCGCGCCGTCCCAGGCGAAGGGCGCGATGTGGCTGTCCGCGTTGATGCCCGCCGGGCTGATCTGGTAGGCGGCGCGCGGCAGCCAGCCGTGCTCGCAGAGGATCCGGGGTCCGGTCCAGTGCAGGCTTCGCCCGTTCCAGGCCACCGCCACGGTATCGCCGGGCAGGCCGCCGGGCGGGCCGCGCCGCACGGTGTGGCCCAGCGCCGCGGCGCTCAGCGCCAGCGCGTCCATCAGGTCTCCGATCGGACCCGACCGCTGCCGCTGGATGGCGAGGGTCAGGAGCCGGGCCCGCCGGGGCCGGACAGGCGGCGCGGCGTCGGTGCCGGTGCCCGCGCCGGTTCCGGCCTTGGCGAGGAACGCGGCCACTTCCCGCCGCGGCAGGCTGGCGATCCGGCTGATCGGCGACAGGTTGACCAGCTCGACCCCGCGCCGCGCCAGCGCCTCGGCCAGCGCGCCGTATTCGGCATCGATCCGGGCGAGGGTCGGGGTCAGCGGATGCGCGCCGGTCGCGCCGAAGAAATGGTCCTCGGTGAAGTCCACCCCGATCAGGCCGATCCGCGCCGCGCCCATCAGGGCGGCGAGATGGACCGCGGTGTAGGGCGAATTGCGGGCGTAGTGCAGTTCGCCGCGCCGTGGCGGGTCGATGCCCGCCTGCCGCCCGAGCCGGAACCGGACAAGCGGCACGCCGCGCAGCCCGAGGTCGAGATGCGAGAAGACCGCCCGCGCCCGGCTCGCCGCGACATGCCGGAACCGGTCTGCGGCGAATTGCGCCGGGCCGTTCAGCACCACGAGGTAGTCGGGGTCGAAGGCGCGGCCCACATCGTTGACCCCGATCGTCGGCACCCCGGCGGGCGGGACAAAGCCGCGCAGCGATGCGCCGCAGCCGCAGACGATCACCGTTGCCCCGGCGTGACAGCCCCGGAAGCTGTCGAGGTCACGGGCGGGGGGCGGCGCCTGGGTGTTCATGGGTGTGTCCGGGTGTCTTCGACCGGTTCCGCCGGGGCCGGGCTGTCAGGTGCGGCCTCCTCTTCGGTCGGGGCTTCGGGGACTTCGGTCGGGGGGGCCTCGGGCGCGGCGCTCTGCTCCTCGCAGCCCTCGGAGGGGTCGAAGGTAAAGCTGAACGGGTCGAGGTCGCGGTTCTGCTGCTCGATGGGCGCCCGGCGCGCCTGTTCGCGGGCCGAGGCGAACTCCGCCACCAGCCGGTCGAAATCGCCGCGGCAGAAGGTGGCCGAGAAGGGCACCGTCTCGGTCCCGTCATACTGGTGCAGGGTGTCGACGTGTTCCTGTTCGTGCGGCGCCAGCACCGTGTCGATGGCGTTCTGCACGTTGGCCCGTTCGCAGTCGGACAGGCCGGGGAAATCGTCGGGGCTGGGCAGCACGACGTTGGTGGTCACCGAGTAGGTGATCGTCACCTCGGTGCTGACCGAGACGCAGTCGCGCCCCTCGCAGCCGTCGCAGTCCGAGCCCTGCTGCAACGGGGTCTCGCCGACCGAGAACTGCTCGGGATTGAAGGTGAAGTGTGTCACCCCCTCAAGGGTGATGGTGCGGCCGTGGACGGCGCCGCTCGGACCCGGGTCGCCGCTGCCGGTGGTCGAAACGCTGCCCAGCCGGTGCAGCGGCTGGAGCGCGGCGGTCACCGGGTTCGGCCGGGCGGCGGCGGCCCTCGCGGCCCGGCCGGGCGCCGCTTTCGGCGCGGCGGCGGGCGGGTCGTCCGGGCGCTTCTTGCGGCGCCGCTTGCGGGGGGCCATCATGTCTCGGTCCCGCCGATGGCAAGGCGCCAGCCGTCCAGCACCGGCGCATCGGCCAGCATCCGCTGCAGCACGCGGGCGGTGTCGAGATCCGGCGGCGCGGCGAAGTCGAGCACCACGCCGGCGGGACCGGCCCGGACCGCGACCTCGTCCGGCAGGTCGAGCGCCCGCAGCAGGTCGGCCACCTGTGCCGCTGCCGCGGCGGCCCCGCCGCGCGTCGCCGCGAGGCGCGCCAGGCCGGGCGCGAGAGAGCCGAAGTTCTGCCAGAACAGCCGGTGCCGGGCCATCCCGGCGGCTGCGGGACGGGGCATCGGATCGGCCGTGGCGCCTCCGGTGCCGATGCCGCGCCGCGCCAGCGCGGCCCCGACGACGCCGCGCGCGCCATCCCGGTAGGCCCGCCGCCGGTCCGCCTCGGCCTGCGGTCCGCCACCCTTCGACAGCAGGGGCCCGAGCGCGGATTCCAGCAGTCCGGCGAGGTCCTCGAGGCTTTCGGACCGGGCGCGTCCGTCTTCGGTCAGCGCCGCAAGGCTGCGCAGCAGATCGGCAAGATCGCGGTCCGAGCCTTCCGACAGCCGCCGCGCCGCGTCCGCCACTTCCCTCGACAGCGTGTCGAGATCGGTCCGGGCTTCCGCGCCGCCGGTCATGGCGGCGAATTGCCCGGCGATGTCGTGCACCTTGCCGGTATCGACGCCCCGGCCGCCTTCGGCTTCGGCGAGCAGTTCGGCCACCAGCTTCCGGGTCAGGTTCTGCCGGTCGGATCGGTCGTCGGTCTGTCGGGGCATCTAGAAATCCTCCTGCGCGGCCTGGGACTCGCGCCATCTCACCAGCCACGGCGGGTCGAAGTCGATCACCTTGAGTATGATGATCGCATCCGGATCGTTCTGCAGGATGCGTTGCGCGTGTTCTATCGCCCGGGTCGGGGGCGCGCGGTCATACTCGATATAGATCCGGCGGCCGTTGAGTTCCGCCGTGATCGTGGTCAGCTGAAGGTCGGGCCGATTGCGTCCGACATGCTCTCCCATCCCGCTGACCTGTTCCTGGTCCACCCGCACCTCCACGATGTCGCCACCCGCGGCGCGCAGGTGCGCCTGCGCCAGAAGGATGTCCGCCTGCATCTCGGCGTTCTGCGCGGCGCTGTTCGACACCGTGCGCCCGGCCGGGTCGAGCGCGTCCGGAGGGGTGCGCCCGCGGGGCGGCAGTCCGTCGGTCACGAAGTTCGGCAGGTCCGCATGGGTAACCACCGTGCCGCTGTGGACCAGTTCCGTCGGCAGTCCCGCCGCCAGCGCCGCCTCGGTGCTGTCCGGCCGGGGCGTCTGATCGGGATGGAGCGCATCGGGCGGCATCGTGTCGTCGGGCCGCGGGGCAGGGCCCTCGAGCACTTCGGAATCGGACGGGCTTCGGGTCGGCCGCGGACCTTCGACCGGGTCGAGCCTTGGAATCCGCCCAAGGGTGTTCGCAATCTCGTCGATCCGGGCCTGGAACTCGGCGGTATCGCCGCCATCGCGGACTCGGGTCTCTATGTCGCTCACTTCGGCTCGGAGTTCGAGCAGCGCCGCGCGCACATCGGGGTCGGTCGCGCGCGCCGCCATGTCGTCGATCTTGGCGAGCACCGGCCCGCAATCCGTGCACAGGAACAGCCGCACCTCGCCGTCGATCCAGCGCCGCGGGACGAGGGTGTGGTCCTCGCCGTCGACCCGCACCGGTTCGGCGGCCTCGGCCAGTTCGCTGTCGCTGCGCTCGCGGGCGGGGGCGTCGGGTTCGGCGTCGAGCCGGGGCGCGTCGGGGCTGTCGGCGGCGCGGGCCGAGGCGTCGCTCAGGTTGCTGTCCGATATGCCGCCATCGTCCTCGACGCGCGGGTTGGCGGCGTCGTCGGCCTCGGCGCGGGTCCGGGCCTCGGCCTCGGCGTCGGGCGGCCGCGTGGCGGCGGGTCCGGCGTCGGGCTCGGCCGGACGGCCGGTCTCGGGGCCGCGGGCCTCGGCCTCCGCGCCGACTTTCACGCCTGCGTCCACATCCGGGCGGACCGGCGCGTCCGGGCGGGCTCGGGCCGAGACGGAATCCGCCACCGACCGGCTCACCCCGCCGGAGATCGCCTCCTGCGCCGCCTTCACGCTGGGCACTTCGCCCAGGCCCGCGGTGCCGACCGAGAAGGCCATCGCGACGCCGAAATTGGCCCAGTCGACGCCGCCGGTCTCGATCAGCTGCTGGCCGATCTCCATCGTCGCGTCGGCGGCGAGGTTGGCGCCGAATTCGAGCGCCCGGCTGCCAAGCGTCCGGGTCACCGCCTGCGCGCCCTGCGCCACCGGGGTGAAGGCGGCGCTGATGCCGAAGCCGACGGCGCCACCCAGCGCCCCGGTGACGAAGCCCACCGCGGCGGCCTTGGCCACCCCTTCGTGCCAGGGATTGCCGTCGAAGACGTTGTTGACCACCTGGATAGTCGCCCCGGTCGCCGCCCCGAGCAGTGCCCCGCCGACCGTCGCGCCGATGAAGCCGGCCACCGCCGTCGAGGCCCCGAGCCCGGTCGCCAGCCCGCCGATCGCGCCGATCACCGCCGGCCCCGCGACCACCGCCACCACGATCACGATGGCGATGATGAGCACCCACTTGAGCACCGACTGCCACGCCGGCTTTTCCTTCGAGGCGGCTTCGGCGGCCTTGGTCGGGATGCTGTTCTCGCCGGTCCGCATGCCGCCGAGCGCGTCGCGGAGGCCGGCCTTCAGGTTCTCGGCGCCGGTCCGGAAGCCGGTCGCGAGGTTGCCGACGAGGGTCGCGTAGTTCGCGGCGAGCCCGGTCACGATGCCGGTCAGGGCGGTGACGGCGGCGGTCGCCATGGCTTCGGCGTCGCGGATCAGCGCCGCCATCGCCTCGATGATCCGGCCGACGGTCGCCGCCCCGAGGGTGGTGACCGCGGTGCGGGCGCTGTCGGCCATCGTCTCGGCCTGCATCCGGCCCTGGTCGGCGGCCTCGCCGAGCGCCGTGGCCGCCGCGGCCCCCTGCGCCGCGATCCGGCCCGCGACGCCGCCCAGCGCGGTGTCGAGGCTGGCGGCGAGCGACTGCAGCGCCCCGTCCAGCATCGCCTCGAGACCCGCCAGCGCGTCGGCCAGCGCATCGCCCGGCGGCGGCGCCTTCCCGGTGAGCCCCGCCACCGCGCCCGCGACACCGGTGGTGGCCGACTGCACCGCGGCGGCGGCGTTCTGCAGCGCCGCGGCGGCGGCGGCATGGGCGGTCTCCTCCAGCGTGGCGATCTGGATGAAGCGCAGCTCGGAGAGGGTTTCGATCTGCGAGGCCCGCAGCGCCTCGAGGCTGGCCAGCGTGCCGGCCTCGGTGGCGTCGATCTCGCCGATGGTGGTGACCTTCGCGGCGGTGACCGCGGCCTTCGCGGCGTCGCGCCGGGCCTCGATCGCCACCCGGAACGCCGTTGCCTGCCCGGCGGCGGTCTCGGTCGCCTTCGCGGCGAGGCTCGCCACGTTGGCGAAGTCGGTGGGCATCCCCTGCCGCATGCCGTCGGCCTGTTCGCCGGCCGCGTCGACGAGGCTGTCGCGATAGCCTTCGCCGACCTGCCGGGCGGCGGTCATCCGCGCCCGCGCCCGCCGGTCGCAGAGACAGCCGTCGTACCAGCTGTCCTCGATGCAGCCCGACCCGTCGACCTTGCGGTCCCTGCGATAGGCGGCCTCGTAAGTGGCGGCGATCTCCATCGCCTCGGCGCCGACCTCGCGCCCGGCCTCGCGGACCAGCCGTTCGCCGGTCGCGTAGGCGGCGGTGATCGGCCCGGCCTGCGCCGCCTGAGCGACGGTGATGTTCACCCGGGCGACCTGTTCGGCGGCGGCGACCCGGGCCAGAACGCCCGCGGCATGGGCGTCGATCCCGGCGATCGCGGCGTCGGCCTGGGCCGAGACCAGCGCCCGCTGCGCCGCCGCGTCCGAGACCGTGCGCGCCTCGGCGGCCCCGATGCTGGCCAGCACGGCGCCCTGGGCCGCCGCCGACGCGGCCTCGACGCCGCCGATCGCCTCGGCCAGGGCCGCCGCGGTCCGGCTCTCGATCTGCGCCTCGATCCCGTCGACCGCCGCGGTGATGCTGCCCGAGGCCCGCGACAACCGGCCCGCAAGCTGCGCCGTGGCGGCGTCGAGGTCGCCGCGGTCCTGTCCGCGCGCATCGAAGGCCACCGGAAGTCCGGGCAGCGCCGCCGCCGCCGCCCGGGCCGCAGCCAGGCTCTCGCCGCCGCCGGCATAGCTGTCGACCGCCCCGGCCCGGGTCGCCACGACCTGCGCCGCGTCCCCGGCCAGCGCCGCGCCCGCCTGCGCCAAGGCCGGAGACGGCGCCGCCGCGCCGCCGCCGCCGGTCCCGGCCTCCCGGGTCGCGGCCTCGGCGGCCGCCGGATCGGCCTCGCCCACCGGGCCCGCCGCCTCGGTCGCCGCCTCCCCCGACTCGATCCCGTCGATCGCGTCCTGCATCGCGCCGGGGTCCTCGGCCTCGTCTTCGGGCGCCGGGCCCTCGGCCTCGGCGGTCTCCTGCACCTCGCCCGGCGGCGGCTCGGCCGGTTCCTCCTCGACCTCTGGCTCCGAGGTCGGGCCGCAGGATGCCCGCTGCAGGGTCTCCTCCTCGTCTTCCTCGTCCGCGCCCTGCCGGCTTCCGGTCCGGTCGCCCGATGCGGTCGCCGCGCGGTTCGCTTCGGTCTCGTCGGCGGGGATCGCGGTGTCGGCGGTCCGGGCGGGCTGGCCGCCATCGCGGCTGCCCGGGCCGCCCGCGCCGCCCTCGGGCACAGCACCGGACCCTGCGGGCATCGTCTCCGCCCCGGCCTCGGCGGCGTCGGGTGCGGGCTCCGGCGCGGCCTCGCCCGACTCCCCGGCCTCGGCGACCTCGGCCTCCGGGTCCTCGCGCTCCGCAGCTCCGGACGTCTCGGCCACCTCGTCCAGCGCGGGCCCGGGCGCCTGCGGTTCCTCGCCGGGTTCCGCCTCGGCGGCGCCGCCGGGCGGGTCGGTCACCGACAACTCCATCTGGATCGGGTCTTCCTCGTCTTCCTCCGCGGCCCCGGCCCGGCACGAGGCGCAGGTGCCGCCGCAGCCGCAATCGCGCTGCAACGACGGGGACGGCGTGCCGGGCCCCTTGCCGGGATCGGCGTCGAGGATCGCTTCCGCGCTGTCGCCCCGGACCACCGCCTCGGCGGCTTCGTCGGCCTGCCGCTCGTAGGGGTCGCCCGGCCGGCCGATGCCGCCCGAAAGCTCCACGCCGCGGCGCTGCTGGACGGTATGGGCGGCCTCGTGCGCCGCGAGCCGCAGCGACGGCGCGGCGCGAAAGGCGATCTGGCGCTGCCGGGTATAGGCCCGGGCGCCGAGGCTGCGGGACGCTTCCTCCGCCTTCCCGCCGGTCCGGGTGCGGATGTCGCCGATGTCGTGGCGGCCGAAGGCGGACTGGATCCGGTCGGCATGGGGCAGCGGATCGGCAGCGCCCGAGACACCCGCCGCAGCGACCGCGTGGGCGCCCGACACCGCCGGGGCGGACCCGGGGCCGTCCATCTGGAACCCGCCGGGGCCGGGCGGGTCGTCGTCCCCGGCCGCGTCCATGTCTGCACCGCAGTCGCAGGCGGCCTGCAGCAGTTCCTCCTCTTCCTCCTCCTCGGGCTGCATCTGCACCGCGAGGGGGCCGAGGCCGTGGGCCGGCGCGGCGGCGCTGCGGGTCGGTGCGGCGGCGGCATTGGCGTGGGCGATCCGCTGCGCCGGGACGGCGACGGGCCCGGCAGCGGGGGCGGCCGCCGGGTCCGGCGCGGGCTTGCGGGCGGGGGCCGGGCCGGTCACCGCGCCGACCTCAGGGCCGCGGCCAGCCCGCCCGCCGCGCCCCCGGTCAGCCGGCGCGCACCGCCGGCCACGCCCATCGGGAACACCGCCCCGGCCTTGTCGTGCTCGATCGCCAGCGCCTGCAGGAAATGGACATCGTCCAGCGGCCGGCCCTCGGACATCGCCGCCAGCGCGGCGCGGGTCGCCACGTTGCGGATCTGGCCGCCGGTCAGGTCGCAGCGCTGCATCGCCTCGGACAGCAGCCCGTCGTCCACCGCGCAGTCGGGCGGCAGGTGCAGCCGCAGGATCGCCGCCCGCTGGTCGGCCGTGGGCCGGAAGAAGGTCACCACCACGTCCATCCGGCGCTGGAACGCCTTGTCGATGTTGTCGCCGTAGTTCGTGGTGATCAGGATGATCCCGCGGTAGCGTTCGAGCCGTTGCAGCAGGTAGTTGGTCTCGAGGTTGGCATAGCGGTCGTTGGCCGACTTCACCTCGGTCCGGGTGCCCAGCAGCGCGTCGCCCTCGTCGAGGAGGAGAACCACGTCGAGCGCCTCGGCCCGCGACAGCACCCGGTTCAGGTTCTTCTCGGTCTCGCCGATGTACTTGTTGACCACCGAGGCGAGGTCGACCCGGTACAGCTCCTTGCCCAGCGCCCCGGCCAGCAGCCGCTCGCTCATCGTCTTGCCGGTGCCGCTGACCCCGGTGAACAGCGCCCGCACCCCGGCGGCGGCGGCGCCGTCGAAGGCCGGTCCCATCCGGTCGGCGAGGTGCTCGCGGTTACGGGCCTGGTCCTCCAGCACCCGCATCATCGCCAGCGTCGCCGGCGCGGCGATCAGCGCCGACCAGTCGCGGGCGGTGTCCATCCGCTCGGCCAGCCCGTCCAGAAGCTGGTGGTTGAGCGCCCGCGCGGCGCCTTGCAGGTGCGCCGCGGCGGGCACGTCGCGGCCGTCGAGCCGGGCCTCGACCAGCGCGTTCGCGGCGATCCGGCGGGCATAGCCCTCGGAGACGTGGAGGGTGTCGAGCACCGGGCGCAGCGCCCGCTCGGCCGCCGGACCGAGCGCGGCGGTCCAGACCTCGCGGCGCAGGTCGGGCGGCAGCGGCGGCAGGTCGATGGTGACCTGGGTCTCGTCGTCGGCGACCGCGACGCCGCCCTCGGGACCGGGCACGACGAGCACCGGGCCGCGATAGCCGCGCGGGCGCAACGCCTCGGCCACCGCGCCGGGACCCAGTTCCAGCAGGTAGACCGGTGCGCAGCCGGTCATCGTGCACCACGCGCCGAGTTGACGGGCGGCGTCGGGACCCGGCTCGCCCCTGATCAGCAGCGCCCGCCGCCCGCCAGGGCCGAGAAGCGCGGCGGCGACGGTAGGCACGTCGATCCCCGCATCGCCGCGCAGCACCAGCGTCACCGGCTCGGACCCGGCCAGCAGCCGCGCAGCCTCGGTCAGCTTCGCGCGGGTCGCGGCGGGGAAGATCAGCGCCTCGGGCGGCGGCGCGCCGGGCGCGGCGAGGTGCCCCGCCGGCGGCCAGAACCCGGTCTCGCCCCGGATCACCGCCCAAAGTTCCGGCGGCACCCCCAGCGTCCGTTCGGACCGGGGGGCGTCGTGATCGAGGGGCCGGATCAGCCCCCAGCCGTCCAGCTGCCGCCACGGTGCGGTCTCGGTCTCGGAGGCCGGCTGCCCGGTCCGGTTCAGGATGCCTTCC
>JBFKOW010000024.1:0-27489 GCA_041628615.1 Paracoccaceae bacterium
CGCAACGCGTTGAGCTGGATGAAGCCCTTGGCGTCCTTCTGGTCGTAGGCGCCGGCGTCGTCCTCGAAGGTGACGTGGGCCTCGGAATAGAGCGACCGGTCCGACCAGCGGGCCACGGTGCGGGCGCTGCCCTTGTAGAGCTTCACCCGGACAGTGCCCGAGACGTGTTCCTGGCTGCGGTCGATGGCGGCCTGCAGCATCTCGCGTTCGGGCGAGAACCAGAAGCCGTTGTAGATCAGTTCGGCATAGCGCGGCATCAGGCTGTCCTTGAGATGACCCGACCCGCTGTCCAGCGTGATCTGCTCGATCCCGCGATGGGCTTCGAGCAGGATGGTGCCGCCTGGCGTTTCGTAGATTCCGCGCGACTTCATCCCGACGAAGCGGTTCTCCACGAGGTCGAGCCGGCCGATGCCGTGCCTGCCGCCCAGTTCGTTGAGCCGGGTCAGGATCGTCGCGGGCGACAACGCCTGCCCGTCGATGGCCACGGCGTCGCCCTTCTCGAAGGTGATCTCGACCATCTCGGGGCTGTCGGGCGCATCCTCGGGGTGGACGGTGCGCTGGTAGACGTAGTCGGGGGCCTCTTCCGCCGGATCCTCCAGCACCTTCCCCTCGGACGAGGTGTGCAGCAGGTTGGCATCGACGCTGAACGGCGCTTCGCCGCGCTTGTCCCGGGCGATCGGGATCTGGTGCGCCTCGGCGAATTCCAGCAGCCGGGTGCGCGAGGTCAGGTCCCACAGCCGCCAGGGCGCGATCACCTTGATGTCGGGGTTGAGGGCGTAGGCCGCCAGTTCGAAGCGGACCTGGTCGTTGCCCTTGCCGGTGGCGCCGTGGGCCACCGCGTCGGCGCCGGTCTCGGCGGCGATCTCGACCAGCCGCTTGGAGATCAGCGGCCGGGCGATGGAGGTGCCGAGCAGGTAGAGCCCCTCGTAGAGCGCATTGGCGCGGAACATCGGGAACACGAAATCGCGGACGAACTCCTCGCGCACGTCCTCGATGTAGATGTTTTCCGGCGCGATCCCCAGCATCTCGGCCTTCTTGCGCGCCGGCTCCAGTTCCTCGCCCTGGCCGAGGTCGGCGGTGAAGGTGACCACCTCGCAGCCGTATTCGGTCTGCAGCCATTTCAGGATGATCGAGGTGTCGAGCCCGCCGGAATAGGCGAGAACGACCTTCTTGGGCGCGCCGGGTTGGGTCATGGCGGGAGGCTCCTTCGCAATCGCCGGTCGCCTAACCGGAAATGCCGCCTTGGGCAAGGCGGCGCGGGTTGACAGCGCGGCCCCTGCGCCCAATCTGCGGTCAGACCCGGAGGACCAAGAGATGAGCGCCAACCTGCTTCTGCACGCGATCCGCATGATCGTGAACAACCTCGGCGACGCGCTCAAGGCTTCCATCGGGCCCTTCGCGCTTCTGGCGGTGGCGCTGTTCCTGCTGGCGGGCGCGTTCGACGTGCCGTTGTCGGCGGTGGGCGACCTGGGCGCGCAGGGGGCCGGGATGGACCCGCAGGTCGCGGCATCGGTGGGCCTGTTCTCGCTGGTCGCGGCGGTGCTCTACCTCGTCGTCTTCGCCTGGGTCGCGGTGACATGGCACCGGTTCATCCTGCTGGCCGAGTATCCGCCGATTTTCCCTTCCCCGGCGGGCAAGCCGATCGGGACCTACCTGCTGAAGTCGGTGCAGCTGGCGCTGTTGATGATCGTGGTCCTGATCCCGGCGGGATTCGCCGCCGGGTTGCTGCTGGCGCCGATCGCGATGGGATCGCCGGTCATCGGCGGCGTCGCGATCGCGGTGGCGCTGGGCGGCATCGCCGGGTTCATGTGGCTGCGGCTCGGGCTGGCGCTTCCGGCGACGGCGATCGGCGAAAGTTTCGGCATCCGCGACAGCTGGGCCCGGACGCAGCCGATGTCGGGCACGATCTTCGGCGTCGCGGTGCTGCTGATCCTGATGAACCTGGTGATCGGCATCCCGGCCGCGCTGGCCGGGCGGAACATCGTCGGCGTCCTGCTCGACCTCGCGGCGACGTGGTTCACGCTGATGGTCGGGGTCGGGATCCTGACCACGCTCTACGGCCACATCGTCGAGGGGCGCTCCATCTCCTGAGCGCCCCGCCGTGTCGTCAGCGGCTGGTCAGAGCCCGAGCTGACGCCGGAACTCGGCCAGCGCCGCATCGGACAGCTCCCGCCCGCCGGTCAGCGTCAGGAGCGTCTCGCCCTCGGCGGTCTCTGCGGCGTCGCGCTGGTCGCGCAGGTCGAGAACCTGTCGGCCCAGTTCGGCCAGCGCGGCCTCGTGCACCTCGACCTGGCCGATCTGCGTGCTGAGCGTGTCGTAGTCGGCCTGGTAGGTCGGCGACAGCGGGTCGAGCGCATCGCGCGCGGCGATCAGTTCTTCCGAGGACGGGCCGTCATAGCTGTCGCGCAGGGCGACGTAGTCCTGTTCCTTCTCGGTCACCATGTCGCGCAGGGCCAGCGTGGTGCGGGCGGCCTGTTCGTAGACCGCGATCCTGCCGACGTTGCTGTCGGGGGAGGCGTTGAGCCGCGCCGTCGGACTGGCGTTGGCGGCGTTCAGCCAGCGAAGTTCGCTGCGCACCGCGCCCTGTCCGGGGCGGTCGGTGCGGTCCCGGCTGGCCCGGTTCTCGGAGCCGCGCGAGCGGCTTTCGCGGTTGCTCTTGCCGTTGCCACGGTCGTTGGGGCTGGCGACCGCCGCGTCCGGCGCGAAGGCGACGGTTCCGGCGACGCCGACCGGAAGGGCAAGCGACAGGGCCAGCAGGCAGGAGGTCAGGGCGGATTTCTTCACGGAATGATCCTTTCGGGCCGTCATGGATGGTCGGACGAAAGGCGATCACGATGGCGCCGGCGTGGCAATGGCATGGCAGAAACCGGGCGGTCCGGCAGGCGGAAAAACGCCGCGACGAAGGCGGCGTCCCCCTCGACCCCGAGCAGGCGGGGGGCATCGGTCACCGGGCACCACAGCGGGATGTGATGGGGTTCGAGCGGCGGCCCGACCCGGACCGTCGGCCGGGCGTGGTAGATGGTGCAGATCTTCTCGGCCCAGAGGTCGTATTCCGGCATGTAGGCATAGCGCCGGAACACCCCGATGCGGCGGGGCGCGCCCATCCGCCATCCGGTCTCCTCGAGCACCTCGCGGTGCAGCGCGGGGATCGGATGCTCGCCCGGGTCGACGCCGCCGCCGGGCAACTGGACCTCGACCTTGTTCAGCGCCTCGACGGTGAGCAGCAGTTCGCCGTCCAGCTCGAGGATGACATAGGCCCCGGGCCGCGGCCTGTAGCGCGTCGCCGGATCGACCCGGTCGCCGTATCTGCGGATCATGGCCTTGGCCCCTTCCTTGCACGCGCCTATATGGCCGAGGTATGCCAATCCCTGACAGCCGAGGCAATTCGATGACCCACGGACACCCCCGGGGCCCGCATCTGGGCGCGCAGATCGCGTGGGACGATACGGTCCTTCCCTTCCAGCTCGACAGATCCGACATCCGCGGCCGTGTCGCCCGGCTCGACAACGTCCTGGACCGGGTGCTGGCGCAGCACGACTATCCGCCCGTCATCGAGTCGCTGGTGGCCGAGATGGCGCTGCTCACCGCGCTGATCGGGCAGACGATCAAGCTGCGCTGGAAGCTCAGCCTGCAGGTGCGCGGCGACGGCCCGGCCCGGCTCATCGCGACCGACTACTACGGTCCGCGCAAGGACGGCGAACCGGCGCGGATCCGCGCCTATGCCAGCTACGACGCCGACCGGCTCGACCCGCAGAGCGACGGCTTCGCGCAGATCGGCTCCGGCTACTTCGCGATCCTGATCGACCAGGGCAAGGGCACCACCCCCTACCAGGGCATCACGCCGATCGCCGGAGGCTCGCTTTCGGCCTGTGCAGAGACGTATTTCGCCCAGTCCGAGCAGTTGCCGACCCGGTTCGCGCTGTCCTTCGGCCGGTCCTCCACGCCGGGCACCCCGGAAAGCTGGCGGGCCGGCGGCGTGATGCTCCAGGCGATGCCCGAGGCCAGCCCCACGGCCAGCGGCGGCGGGTCCGGCGAGGGCGGTCTGCTTGGCGCCACCGATATCCTCGACGGCGACGAGGAGGAGAACTGGAACCGCGCCAACATCCTGCTCGACACCGTCGAGCCGCTCGAACTGGTCGGGCCCTCGGTGCAGCCGACCGACCTGCTCGTCCGCCTGTTCAACGAGGAAGGCCCGCGGGTGTTCGATCCGCAGCCGGTGCAGTTCGGCTGTTCCTGTTCGGCGGATCGGGTGCGCGAGAGCCTGTCGATCTACTCGGCCAAGGACATCGGCCACATGACCACCGATGACGGGATCGTCACCGCCGATTGCCAGTTCTGCGGCGCGCATTACGAGTTCGATCCCGGCACCCTCGGGTTCGAGGCCAAGCGTGCAGCCGACTGACCTGCGCGACCGGCTGCTGGCCGCCGTCGCGGCCGATGGCCGGCCGTCCTCGGATTACGACCTGAATGCCGGGATCTCGCTGCCGCCGGGGCGCACCCTGCGCCCGGCGGCGGTTCTCGTGCCGGTGACGGCGGCGGGGCGGCTGGTGCTGACCAAGCGGTCGGCGCGGCTCAAGCACCATCCCGGCCAGATCGCTTTTCCCGGCGGCAAGCAGGATGCCGCCGATCCGACCCCCGCCGACGCCGCGCTGCGCGAGGCGGAGGAAGAGATCGGCCTGCCCCGCGCCGCGGTCGAGGTCCTGGGCGCGCTGCCGCCGCACGAGACCGTCACCGGGTTCAAGGTGACGCCGATCCTCGCCCTGATCCATGATGCCTTCACCCCGGTCCCAGAGGCCGGCGAGGTCGAGGAGGTGTTCGACGTGCCGCTGGCCCATACCCTCGATCCCGCGCGCTACGTCGTCGAGGGCCGGATCTGGGGCGGACGGCGGCGGCGCTACTACGCGGTGCCCTACGGCCCCTATTACATCTGGGGCGCGACGGCCCGCATCCTGCGCGGGCTCGCCGACAGGATGGCCGATGCCTGACGCGCCGCGCATCACCGCCGACTGGCTGACCGATCCGGTGGCCCAGAAGGTCATCCGCAGCCTGACGGACGCGGGCCACGCGGCCTTCTTCGTCGGCGGATGCGTCCGCAACGCGCTTCTCGGAGAGCCGGTGGCCGATATCGACATCTGCACCGCCGCGATGCCGGAAACAGTCTCTGACATTGCCCGAAACGCAGGGTTCAAGGCGGTGCCGACCGGGATCGACCACGGCACGGTGACGGTCGTGGCGGCGGGCCGGCCGTTCGAGATCACCACCTTCCGGCGCGACGTGGACACCGATGGCCGCCGCGCCACCGTCGCCTACTCCGACCGGATGGAGGACGACGCCCATCGCCGGGACTTCACGATGAACGCGCTTTATGCCGGTCCCGACGGCGCAGTGCTGGACCCGGTCGGCGGCCTGCCCGACCTCGCCGCGCGGCGGGTCCGCTTCATCGGCGATCCCCATGCCCGGATCCGCGAGGACGCGCTGCGCATCCTGCGGTTCTTCCGGTTCCACGCCTGGTACGGCGACCCCGACGGCGGTATCGATGCCGAGGGGCTCGCCGCCTGCGCCGCCCATGTCGACATGCTGGACCGGCTGTCGCGCGAACGGATCGGCCACGAGATGCGCCGCTTGCTCGCCGCGCCCGACCCGGCCCCGGCGCTGGCCTCGTTCGAACACACCGGCGGCCTGTCCCACATCCTGCCCGGCGCCGGCACCGACCTGCTGACCCGGTTCACCGGCTCCGATGCCGACCGGCCCGCCGACCCGCTCCGGCGGCTCGCCCTCGTCGGCGGCGAGGACGTGGCCGACCGGTTGCGGCTGTCGCGGGCGGAGGCGGAAAGGCTCGACCTCTACCGCCGCGAGATGGCGGCGCAGACCAGGCCGGGCGAACTCGGCTACCGGCACGGGGCAGAGGCGGCGCGGGCGATCCTCGGGCTGCGGTCCGTCCTCGGGGGCCGGCTGCCGACCGCCGCGGACCTGGCCGAGGCCGAGGCCGGGGCGCGGGCGGTGTTTCCGCTGAAGGCCGCCGACCTGATGCCTGCGCTGCAGGGTCCAGCGCTGGGCGCGGCGCTGAAGGCGGCCGAGCGGCGCTGGATCGACAGCGGCTTCAGCCTGACCCGGGACGACCTGCTGTCCTGAGCCCGGATCGCTTCGGCATTTCCCTGTGCCGCCGGATGACCTATATCCGGGGTCTGACCGAGTGAGGCCGCGATGATCCGGTTCTTCGAACGCCTCGTCGATCCCTATACGCCGTATCAGGAGACCGACCGCCCGCCAGAGCGGCTCTGGCCGTTTCTGCGGAGCTTCGCGGGTCCGTTCCGCGGAGTTTTTGCGGCTGCGATCACGGCGGCGGCGGCCGTGGCGCTGACCGAGGTCTGGCTGATCTGGTACCTTGGCCAGCTCACCGACACCCTGACCGCCGCGCCGCCCGCCGAAGTCTGGGACGCGCACTGGCTCGAACTGGTCGCGGTGGCGGTGTTCATCCTGCTGGTCCGGCCGGCGCTGCAGATCCTCAACGAGGTGATTCTCAATCACGGCGTCGGCGTGAACTGGGGCACCCTGATCCGTTGGCGGATCCACCGCCACGTCATGCGGCAGTCGGTGGGCTGGTTCGAGAACGACTTCGCGGGACGGATCGCCAACCGGGTGATGCAGACCCCGTCCGCCGCCAACGAGATCGTGTTCCAGGTGTTCGACGCGGTGGCCTACGCGGTGGCCTACGCCATCGGCGCGGCGGTCCTGCTTGCCGCCGCCGATGCCCGGCTGCTGCTGCCGCTGGCGCTCTGGATCGGGCTCTATGTCTGGTTGCTGCACTGGGCGGTCCGCAACGTCGCGCCGCGGTCCAAGGCGGCCAGCAACGCCCGGTCGGACCTGAATGGCCGGCTGGTGGACGGCTACACCAACATCCACTCGGTCAAGTTGTTCGCCCACCACGACCGCGAGATCGCCTATGCCCGCGAGGCCATCGAGGGCGTCCGCCGCACCTTCAGCCACGAAATGCGGGTCTATACCGTGATGAACAGCCTGCTGGTGGCGCTGAACGGCCTGCTCATCGTCGGCGTGGTCGGCTGGGCCATCGGCCTGTACCTGACCGCGCAGGCAAGCGTCGGGATCGTCGTCGCGTCCTCGGCGCTGGTGCTGCGGCTGAACGCAATGACCGGCTGGATCATGTGGGCGGTGACCAACCTGTTCCAGCAACTCGGCATCGTGGCCGAGGGGATGGAGACGGTGGCCGCGCCGGTCGGGCTGACAGATGCCGGCGACGCCGGGCGGCTGCGGCTGTCCGAGGGCCGCATCGACGTGCGCGAGGTCAGCCACCACTACGGCCGCGGCGCCGGCGGGCTGGACCGCATCAGCCTGACCGTGGAGCCGGGCGAGAAGGTCGGACTCGTCGGCCGCTCGGGGGCCGGGAAATCGACCCTGATCAAGCTGCTTCTGCGGTTCTACGACACCGAGTCCGGGTCCATCGCTATCGACGGCCAGCGGATCGAGACGGTGACCCAGGACAGCCTGCGCGCCGCCATCGGCGTGGTCCAGCAGGAGGCGTCGCTGCTGCACCGGTCGGTGCGCGACAACATCCTCTATGGCCGGCCCGACGCCACCGAGGCCGAGGTCATCGCCGCCGCCCGCCGGGCCGAGGCGCACGACTTCATCCTCGGGCTGCGCGATTCGGCGGGCCGGACCGGCTATGACGCCCAGGTCGGGGAGCGCGGGGTAAAGCTGTCGGGCGGCCAGCGCCAGCGCATCGCGCTGGCCCGGGTGATCCTGAAAGACGCGCCGATCCTGCTGCTGGACGAGGCGACCAGCGCGCTCGACAGCGAGGTCGAGGCGGCGATCCAGGACACGCTGTATGGCCTGATGGAGGGCAAGACGGTGATCGCCATCGCCCACCGGCTGTCCACCATCGCCCGGATGGACCGGATCCTCGTGCTGGACGCGGGCCGGATCGTCGAGGAGGGCAGCCACCAGTCCCTGCTCGACGCCGGCGGGCTCTATGCCCGGCTCTGGGCGCGTCAATCCGGCGGGTTCCTCGGCACCGACGCGGCGGAGGCGGCCGAATGACGGCACTCTGGACCCGCTGGATCGGCTGGGCCGCCGGTCTGATCGACCACGACCGTGCCGCCGAGGGGCCGCCGCCCCGCCGCCTGCGGCCGTTCATGGGCTGGGCGCTGTCGGGCGCCTGGCGGGTCATCGCCATCGGCGCTGTTGTCTCGGCGCTCACCGGCGCGACCGAGGTGCTGTCGATGTACCTGCTGGGCCGGGTGGTGGACATCGCCGCCGCCGGCAGCGACCCGGCGGCGGACTGGCCGGTCTTCGTCGTCGCGGCGGTGCTGCTCGTCCTGCTGCGCCCGGCGCTGTTCGGGCTCAACGCCATGTTCCAGTCGATCATCATCGGGCCGAACACCTTCAAGCTGGTGCTGAGCCGGCTGCATCGCTGGACCCTCGGCCAGTCGGTCGGCTTCTTCGACAACGACTTTGCCGGGCGGCTGGCGCAGAAGCAGATGCAGACCGCGCGGTCGATCACCGAGACGGTGATCGAGACGGTGAACGCCGTCGTCTTCGGGCTGGCCTCGGTGCTGGGCGCGGCGATCCTCGTGGCCGCCGTCGACGGGGTCATGCTGCTGCTGCTGGCGCTCTGGTTCGCGGTCTACCTCGGCTACCTGCTGTATTTCCTGCCCCGGATCAGGGCCCGGTCCAAGGCGCGGGCGGCGGCGCAGGCGATGGTGTCGGGGCAGGTCGTCGACACGATCACCAACATCAAGACGGTGAAGCTGTTCGCCCGCGCCGACCACGAGGACGGCGCGGCGCTGGGCGCGATGGCGACCCTGCGGGACCGGGCGCTGCAATTCGGCGAATTGTCGAGCCTGTTCCGGCTCGGCCTCATCACCCTCGCGGGAATCCTGCCGCTGGCGCTCGTCGGGGCGGGGTTCCTGCGCGACGGGGTGTCGCCCGGCGACATCGCCGCGATGGGCGCGGTGGCGATCCGGCTGGCGCAGATGTCGGGCTGGATCAGCTTCACCCTGATGGCGATCTACTCTCATATCGGCGAGGTCGAGGACGGCATCCGCACCCTGACCCCGCCCCATGAGCTGACCGACCGCGACGGCGCCTCCGAACTGGCGGTCCGGCGCGGCGAGATCCGGTTCGAGAAGGTGGGGTTCAGCTATGGCGGCGGACCTGGCGGCGTCGACGCGATCGACCTGACCGTCGCGCCGGGCGAGAAGCTCGGCATCGTCGGCGCGTCGGGGGCAGGCAAATCGACCCTCGTGGCGCTGCTGCTGCGGCTCTACGACCCGGAGCGGGGGCGCGTCCTGATCGACCGGCAGGACGTGGCTTCGGTAACGCAGGAGAGCCTGCGCCGGCAGATCGGCATGGTCACGCAGGAAACCGCGATGTTCAACCGCTCGGCCCGGGCCAATGTCCTGTATGGCCGTCCCGATGCGACCGAGGCCGAGATGGTGGCGGCGGCGCGCAAGGCCGAGGCGCACGACTTCATCGTCACCCTGCGCGACCACATGGGCCGCGAGGGCTATGACGCCCATCTCGGCGAACGCGGGGTCAAGTTGTCGGGCGGCCAGAGGCAACGAATCGCGCTGGCCCGCGCGCTGCTGAAGGATGCGCCGATCCTGCTTCTCGACGAGGCGACCAGCGCGCTCGACAGCGAGGTGGAGGCGTCGATCCAGTCGGCGCTGTCCGGGGCCATGCGGGGCAAGACGGTGATCGCCATCGCCCACCGCCTGTCCACGCTCAGCGAGATGGACCGGATCGTGGTGCTGGACGCGGGCCGGATCGTGGAGCAGGGCACCCATGACAGCCTGCTGGCGCTCGACGGGCTCTATGCCCGGTTCTGGCGTCGGCAATCCGGCGGCTTCATCTCGACCGTGGCGGCCGAGTAGCGCGTTACACAACCGCGTCAGGACATCGGTCCCCATCGCGAGATCGCTGGAATTTCGGGCCGATCTGGACTATGGAGACGCACCGGCCGGAAGAGCCGGACATCCCGTGGGGCGAGACAATGCGGTTTCTCAAGATCCTGATCGTCATGGCGGCGGTTGCGCTGACGGCATCCTGTTCGCAAAGCAAGTTCCAGACCTATTCCGGTCCGGAGGTGACCCAGATCGTCGTGATGAAGGAACGGCGTCGGATGTACCTGATGAACGGCAACGACGTTCTCACCGCCTATGACATCCAGATGGGATTCGCGCCGGTGGGCCACAAGGCGGAAGAGGGCGACGGCCGCACCCCCGAGGGCGCCTACCGGATCGACCGCCGCAACCCCAACAGCGCCTATCACCTGTCGCTGGGCATCTCCTATCCGAACGCGGCCGACGTGGCCCGCGCCCGCGCCGCCGGCGTCAGCCCGGGCGGGGACATCTTCATCCACGGCACCCCGGTCGAGATGCGGCGCAAGGCGGATTGGACCGCCGGCTGCATCGCGGTCAGCGACGAGGACATGGAACAGATCTACGCGATGGTGCAGACCGGCACGCCGATCTACATCTTTCCCTGACGATTCAGCTCGCGGTCATGCGCCCGAACGGCGCCGGCGCCTGGGTTGCCCGCGGGCTGCCCATCACGAGGGTCCACCACAGCTTGCCGGAGGGTTCCTGGAACCAGGCAAAGCCCATCTGGGTCGCCTCCCGGTCGAGGATCACGGCGCGGGTGTCCGGCTGGCTCATCCAGGCGCCGAGGGTCTCGATCTCGGTCTCGTAGGTTTCCGAGATGTTCTCGCCCTCGACCGTTCCGAGGTAGCCGACCCGGCGCACCCGTTCGAGCGGCGAAGAGCCGTCGGAGCCGAAATGCCAGGGTCGGTTCTGCACGCTCATGTCCCGGCTGTGGGTCGCGGCGGCGGCGTTGAGCTGGGCGTTCAGCGTCACCTGCGGCACCCCGGCGGCGGCGCGCAGTGCGTTCACGCTGTCGAGCATCCGGAACTGGACCTCGGCGGTCTGTCCGGGGTCGATCCGGTAGATCTGCGGCAGCGGCAGGCCGTCCGGTCCGATTCGGGACTGGGACACCGGGGTACAGGCCGCCAGCGCGGCAAGCGCGAGAACGGGCAAGAGGCGCAGCGCGGCGGGGCGAGAAGGCTTTTTCATGCCGCCCGCCATATCTTTTCCCGCGTGGCCTTTCAAACCCACATCGGCGTGAAGCGGCCGAGGTCGCAGCGGTTTGATTTGCGGTTGCGGCGCGCGCGCCATACCTATCGCCCGAGTTCCAAGGTGCGGACGACGAGGGCAGTTCGAAATGACCATCTCACGACGTGTTTCCACGCTCAGCCGGCGCGGCTTTCTCGCTGCCGGAACCGCCACGCTCGCCACCGGCGTCGCGGCGCAGAACCTCGGCAACACGACCGAGATCGAGGGCGACATCTCGCGCTCGACCCGTCGCAACATCTCGAGCTTCCGGTCGCTGGACTGGCGCCCCTACTTCTCGGACACCCGGAACGGCGCCGTTCTGGTCGACATCCAGTCGCGCGCGCTGCACTTCTGGAACGAGGATCAGGCGATCTACAAGCTCTACCCGACCTCGGTGCCGCTGACCGAGGACCTGACCCGCCGCGGCCGGACCGAGGTGGTCCGCAAGGTCGAGGGCCCCGACTGGCGTCCGACCCCGGCGATGAAGGAACGCAACCCGGAATGGCCGGACTACATCCCGCCGGGCCCGGACAACCCGCTGGGGACCCATGCGCTGTATCTGAGCTGGACCTACTACCGGATCCACGGCACCCACGACACCCGCAAGATCGGTCGCCGGTCGTCGAACGGCTGCATCGGGCTCTACAACGAGCACATCGCCGAGCTGTTCGCGCTCACCGGAGTCGGGACGCAGGTGTTGCTGATTTGACCCCTCCGGCGGCGGATCTGGCCGCCGCCCCATGATCCTGCTGGCGTTCTGCCGCGGCTTGCGGCATGAGACCGTGGTAACGCGGTCTTCGCACGTCGGGCCGCGACGAAGAACAATCATGACGGCAGGATATGGAGCAGACCATGAAAAACTTCGCTGTTGCAGCCCTGGCCCTGAGCCTTGGCGCGTCCACCGCCCTTGCCGGCGGTCTCGAGCCCCCGGTCATGGAAATGGCCCCGGTCGAGATCGTCGAGGACACCACCCAGGCCGGCTCCTCGGGCGGGCTCATCGTGCCGCTGATCATCGTGGCCCTGATCGCCGCCGCGATCAGCGCGAACAGCTCGAGCGACTGAACCAAACACGTCGAACAAACGACGGACAGTGAGATGGGGCAACGCCTGACCGCGTTGCCCCGTTTGCGTTCCGTGCGGCGGGATCGCCGGCCCGGACTTGCGCCGATAAGGCAACAGGTTGAAGCAAAAAGGTCTCAGCTGCGAATGGCCTTGCAACTTCGCTTTGAGAGCCGCTGGAACTGACGCTAGGAGTCAGGCGTCAATTGACAGCGTGCCCGCACGCGAATCACCAACGTTCCTGGGGAATGACATGAAAAAACTGATCACCTCCGCCGCCGCCCTGATGTTCGGCACCTCCGCCGCCGTCGCCGGCGGCATGGCCGAGCCGGTGGAAATGGCTCCGGTCGAAATCATCGAGGACACCGCTGGTGGTTCCTCGAACGCCGGCCTCATCGTGCCGCTGATCCTGATCGCGCTGATCGCCGCCGCCGTCGCGCAGTCGGATTCCGGCGACGCGATGTCCGAATAATCGGACCGTCCTTCGGACAGGAAAGGGCCGCCCTCGGGGCGGCCCTTTTCCGTTCCGGCGGTCGCGAAAGCGGGCTTGCGCCCGTCAATCCACCCAGCCCCCGAGATTCTTTTCGATCACGCCGCACAGCGCGTCGATATGGGCGTCGTCGGCGTTGAGGCAGGGAATGTAGGTGAAGTCCTCGCCGCCCGCTTCCTCGAAGCTCTCGCGGATCTCCTCGTTGATCTCCTCCAGCGTCTCGATGCAGTCGGCGCTGAAGGCGGGCGCGCAGACAGCGATCCGCTTCTTGCCGGCCTCGGCGAGTCGGGCGACCTCCTCGACCGTGTAGGGCTTGAGCCATTCCTCGGGGCCGAACCGGCTCTGGAACGTGGTGACGATCTCGGACTCGTCCCAGCCCAGACGCTCGCGCAGCAGGCGCGTCGTCTTCTGGCACTGGCAGTGGTAAGGGTCGCCTTCCCTCAGATACCGCTCGGGCACGCCGTGGTAGGAACAGACCAGCACGTCGGGGCGGTTCTCCAGCCCGGCATAGGCGGTCTCGATCGACCGGGCGAGCGCCTCGATATAGGCGGGCTCGTCGAAATAGGGCTGCACGACCCGGGCCACGGGCTGCCATTTCTCCTGCATCAGGGCGCGGAAGAACTGGTCGTTGGCGGTGGCCGAGGTGGCGCCGGCATAGTGCGGGTAAAGCGGAAAGAACAGGATCTTCCGGCACCCGGCCTCGACCATTTCGCGCACCTTGGACCGGGTCGAGGGGTTGCCGTAGCGCATGCAGAAATCGACCCGCACGTCGTCGCCGTAGCGGGCCGCCATGCGCTCGCGGATCGCCTCCGTCTGGTCCCTGGTGATGGTCATGAGGGGCGATTCGTCCGCCTCCTCGTTCCAGATCGACTTGTAGGCCGCGCCCGAGGAGAACGGCCGCTTGGACAGGATCACCAGTTGCAGAAGCGGCTGCCAGATCCAGGGCGAGTAGTCGATCACCCGGCGGTCGGACAGGAATTCGTTCAGGTAGCGGCGCATCGACCAGTAATCGGTCGCGTCCGGGGTGCCGAGGTTGGCGATCAGGATGCCGACCCGGGCCGGCTCCACCTTGGGGTGGTCGGCGGGGGCGTGCACCGGGCACCGGGCCACGCGGGGTTCCACGGGCGTGTGATCGCTGTTTTTCGCGTCGAACATGGGCTCTGTCTCGGACCTTCGGCTCATCGGCTTCCTATTCCCATACGGCCCCGGTCAACGATCGGACCAGTTGCCGCGGCGTTCGGTGGTTCCGAGCGCATCGGCAAGGCGCCGCGTGGCGCTGCCGGGCCGCAGCGGTTTCGGCTGTGAGTCCGCCGGCGCCCAGCCCGTGAGGTAGACGATGTCGAAGGTCGCGGGAACCCGTCCGTCCGGCCCGGCGTGCCGCGCGGCATGGATCCGGGCCGCCTCGTCCAGCACCGCGCGCCGGGTCGGCTGGCGGAGCCGCCCGGTCAGCGCGTTGGTCTCGCCCATCGCCCGAAGGTCGCGCATCAGGTGGAACGGGGTCCGGTAGCGCACCGTCAGGGTCGCCACGTCGGCCACCGGCAGGGCAAGCCCGGCCCGTTGCAGCAGCCCGCCGACATCGCGGACGTCGCCCATCGGCGCGACCCGGGGGCTGAGCCCACCGGTCACCGCCGATTCGGCTTCGGTCAGGGCCTCGCGCAGTTCCCACAGGGTCCGCCCGCCGAGGAACGCGGCAAGGCACAGACCGTCGGGCCGGAGCGCCCGCCGGCACTGCACCAGTTGTCCCACGGGGTCGGCGGCCCAGTGCAACGCGAGGGCGTGGACCACGAGGTCGTGGCCCGCGGGCGGCAGGTCGAGCAAATCGGCGTCGGGCACGATCCGCGCCTCACCCCACCCGGCCCAGGGCCCGGGCCAGCCGGTGACCACGGCGGGCGCCGTAAACGACCTGTTAACCTCTTTCAGCCTTTCCTCGATCTCGTCGGCGACGGTCTCGTGCAGGAACAGGGCCGGACCGCCCGGAAGGGCGGCGGCGCGGCGGCGGTGCGCCGCAAGGGCGGCGCGGTCGAACAGGTCGGGCGGTGTCGACATGCGACAGACTTAGGAGGTTGCAGGCCGTGTGGCCAGACGCGATCCGGGCGATCTATCCGCCAAGCTGCCTCGCCTGCGGCGAACCGGCCGAGCGCGACTACGGCCTGTGCGGGGCCTGCTGGATCAGGACGCCGTTCCTGACGGGACTGGTCTGCGACGCCTGCGGCTGCGGCCTGCCCGGCGAGGGCCGCACAAACGACGGATTGCTGTGCGACGACTGCCTGCGCGTGGCGCGGCCGTGGCACAAGGGCCGGGCGGCGATGAGCTACCGCGACAACGGTCGCCGCTTCGCACTGCAGCTCAAGCACGGTGACCGGACCGACCTCGCCGGCCCGCTGGCGGCGTGGATGGCGACGGCGGCACGGCCCATCGTGGAAGGGCCGATGCGGGTGATCCCGGTGCCGCTGCACCGGTCGCGGCTGTTCCTGCGCCGGTTCAACCAGGCGGCGCTGCTGGCGCAGCGGGTAGCGGCGGCGCTGGGCCTCGACTGCATCCCCGACGCGCTGGTCCGCCGGAGGCGCACGCCCTCCCTCGGCGGGCTGAGCCGGGAGGAGAGGTTCCGCACCCTGCAGGACAGCATCGCCGCCAACCCGGCCCGGATCGACCGCTTCGCCGGCAACGGCGTGCTGCTGGTGGACGACGTGATGACCACCGGCGCGACCTTCGCCGCCTGCACCGAGGCGCTTCATGCCGCGGGGGCGAGCCGGGTCTGCGTGCTGGCACTGGCCCGGGCGGGCAAGGATGACTAGATACCGTCGGCGAGACAGGAGACGCCGATGCCAGCCGTTGAAATCTATACCACGCCGATTTGCGGCTTCTGCCACGCGGCCAAGCGGCTGCTGACGCAGAAGGGGGTCAGCTTCACCGAGATCGACGTGATGGCCGACCCGTCCCGCCGCTCGGAAATGACCCGGCGCACCAATGGCGGCCGGACGGTGCCGCAGATCTTCGTGGGCGACACCCATGTCGGCGGCTGCGACGACCTTTACGCGCTGGACCGGGCCGGCAAGCTCGACGCGCTGCTGACGGCGCAGTGAGGGTCGCCCTCTGCCAGGTCACCTCGTCGGACGATCCCGACGCGAACGCCGCGATGCTGGCCGCCATGGTGTCCGAGGCGGCGGCGGGCGGCGCCGGCCTGGTCTGCACCCCCGAGGTCAGCAACTGCGTGAGCCTGAGCCGGGCGCGGCAGCGCCGGGTCCTGCGGACGGAAGCCGAGGATCCGGTGGTGCGCGCGCTGTCGGCGGCGGCGGCGGAGCGGGCGCTGTGGATCGCGCTGGGCTCGGTCGCGGTTCTCACCGACGACCCGGCGGGCCGCTTCGCCAACCGGTCCCTGCTGATCGACCCCGAAGGCCGCATCTCTGCCCGCTACGACAAGCTGCACATGTTCGACGTCGCGGTCTCGGAAACCGAGACCTACCGCGAATCGGCCGGGTTCCGGCCCGGAACCCGCGCCGTGGTCGCCGACACGCCGATGGCGCGGCTCGGCCTGACGATTTGTTACGACCTGCGGTTCCCACACCTCTACCGCGACCTTGCGAAGGCCGGCGCCGGCGTGATCCTCGTGCCTTCGGCGTTCTCGCCGGTCACCGGCGCCGCCCATTGGGAAACGCTGCTCCGCGCCCGGGCGATCGAGACCGGCTGTTTCGTCGTCGCGGCCGCGCAGACCGGCACGCACCCGGCCGGCGAAGGGGACCGGCGGCGGTCGACGCACGGTCACAGCCTCGTGGTGTCGCCCTGGGGCGAGGTCCGGCTGGACGCCGGTGTCGCAGTCGGGGTGTCCTGCGTTGATCTGGACCTGTCGGAAGTGGATGATGCCCGGCGTCGCCTGCCGTCTCTCAGCCATGATGCCGATTACGAAGGACCGTGATGTCGGACACCTCGCAAACCCTTTCCGTTGCTCTTTTCAGCGAGATCCTGAGCGTCGAACAACTGGCCCGCCAATCGGTGGCCAAGGTGCTGCCGAAGGGGATGGAACTGAGCCAGTTCACGGTGCTCAACCACCTCGCGCATACCAATTCCGAAAAGACCCCGGCCCAGCTTGCCCGCGCCTTTCACCTGACCCGCGGCGCGATGACCAACACGCTGAGCAAGCTGGAATACGCCGGTTGGATCCATGTCAGGCCGGACTGGGAGGATGCCCGCCGCAAGCTCGTGGTGATCTCGCCCGCCGGTCTGGCGGCGCGGGACGCGGCGTTGCAGCGCATCATCCCGCTGATTGCCGGCGTGGTCGACACGGTCGGGGCCGACAAGGTGCGCGCCGCGCTTCCGGTGCTGCGCGAACTGCGCCAGCGGCTGGCCATCGGCGACTGACGGATCAGGGCGAGGGGTGCGCGGGGCGGGATGAGGGCGCGGCGTGGGTCTCTGCCGCGGTCTCGTCGATCGGAAACATCACCTTGACCGAGGTGCCCCGGCCTTCCTCCGAATCGACGAGCAGGGCCCCGCCCGATTGCCGGGCGAACCCGGCCGCCATCGACAGGCCGAGCCCGGACCCCTCCGCCCGGCTCTTGGTGGTGAAGAACGGCTCGGTGACCCGGTCCATCAGGGCGGCCGGGATCCCGCGGCCGTTGTCGGCGATCTCGACCACGGCGAACGGCCGCCTGTCGAGGTCCTGCCCGCGCGAAAAGGTCCGCACCCGCTCGGGCGCCACGAGATAGGTCCGGGCGCTGATGATGCCGCCGACCGGCACCGCGTCACGGGCGTTCAGCATCAGGTTGAGGAGCACCGACTGAAGCTGGTCGCGGTCGACGCGGATCGGCATTTCTCCCGCGCCGCGGCCGTCTTGCAGCACCGCGTGCTTCAGCGATGTGCGCTCGAACAGCGACAGGGCGGCGCCCACCTCGTCGTTCAGATCGGTTCTCTCCGGCGCGATCTCGGCGCGTTGGGAGAAGGCCAGGAGCCGTCTCGTCAACCCCGATCCGCGCCGCGCGGCGTCGACCACCTCGTTGGCGAGGCTGTCGAGTTCCGGATCCTCGGCCAGAGCGGCCATCAGTTCGGCGTTGCCCATGATGACCGCCAGAAGGTTGTTGAAGTCGTGGGCCACCCCGGCGGTCAGTTCGCCAAGCGCGGCCAGCCGGCTGGCATGGGCGCGTCGCTGTTCCGACAGCCGCACCTCGGTGACGTCGATGCTGCTGCCGAGCCCGCGCACGACACGGCCGGTCTCGTCCCGCTCGGGCGCGACGAACTCGCGGATGTAGCGGATCGAGCCGTTCTTGTGAAAGAAGCGGTATTCGAGCTCGATCCGCTCTCCGGTCCGCAGCACCTCGTATTTCGCCCGGACATCGGCCACGTCGTCGGGATGCATCATCCGCATCTCGCCCCTGAGACCGCTCACGTCGCGGATGAACTCCTCCGGGGTGCGGCCGAAGATCGCCGCGTGCCCCTCGGAGCAGACCTCGACCTTCTGCGCGTCCATATTGAACACGAAATAGCCCAGCCGGGCGAGCCGCGCCGCCTGCTGCAGCATGATCTCGTGGGATCGCGATTCGTTGCCGATCCGGTCGAACAGGGCGCTGTCGGGTGCGCGGGGGGCGTCGCTGTTCTCGGGGTCGGGCACGGTCGGGCGCTCTGGACTGGTTGGCGCAGCCTAGTCGGGCCCGGTAGCCCGGCCAAGTCCGTTCGGTCAGGCCGGTCGGGTCGCGGCGGTGACGTAGTTGACCGACAGGTCGCGGTCCGAGATCCGCCAGCGCCAGCCCAGCGGGTCGAACTGGTAGCCCTTGCGGTCCACCGGGGTCATCCCGGCCCGGGTCAGCAGGTCGAACAGCTCGTCGGGGGTGATGAACTTGCGCCAGTCATGGGTGCCCTTCGGCAGCCAGCGCATGACGTATTCGGCGCCGACGATGGCCATGGCGTAGCTCTTGGCGTTGCGGTTGATCGTCGAGCACAGGTGCAGCCCGCCGGGTTTCAGCAGCGCCGCGCAGGCGGTGAGGTAGGCCAGCGGGTCGGCGACGTGTTCGACGACTTCCATGTTCAGCACCACGTCGAACCGTTCGCCGGCCTCGGCCAGCGCCTCGGCGGTGGTGTGGCGGTAGTCGATGTCCAGCCCCGACTGTTCGGCATGGAGCCGCGCGACGGGGATGTTCCGCTCGGCGGCGTCGGCCCCGACGACCTCGGCGCCGAGCCGCGCCATCGGTTCGCACAGCAGCCCGCCGCCGCAGCCGATGTCGAGCAGCCGCAGCCCGGCGAAGGGGGCCTCGGCATCGAGGTCGCGGCCGAATTCGGCGGCGATCTGCGCGGTGGTATAGTCCAGCCGCACGGGGTTCATCATGTGCAGCGGCCGGAACTTGCCGTTCTCGTCCCACCATTCGTCCGCCATCGCCTGGAATTTTGCGATTTCGGCGGCGTCGACTGTGCTGGTGGCGGTTTGCATTGCCGGCCTCCTCGTGTCATGGCTTCGGCACGCTATATAGGACTCTGATGGACAAGGTCTCAGGGCAAAAACGCGCGGCCCCGCACCTGTATCCGGCGATCGATCCGTTCGATCAGCGGATGCTGGACGTGGGCGACGGGCACAAGGTCTACATGGAGCAATGTGGCCGGCCCGACGGGATTCCGGTGGTCGTCCTGCATGGCGGTCCCGGCGGCGGCTGTTCGCCCGCGATGCGCCGGTATTTCGACCCCGAGGTGTTTCGTGTCGTGCTCTTCGACCAGCGCGGCTGCGGCCGGTCCCGGCCCCATGCCAGCGTCGAGGCGAACACTACCTGGCACCTGGTCGCCGATATCGAGCGGATCCGCGAGGCCGCGGGCATCGACCGCTGGATCGTCTTCGGCGGGTCCTGGGGCGCCACCCTCGGCCTCGTCTACGCGCAGGAGCACCCGGACCGGGTCGCGGCGCTGGTGCTGCGCGGCGTGTTCCTGATGACCAGGCGCGAGCTGGACTGGTTCTATGGTGGCGGCGCCGGGCAGTTCTGGCCCGAACTCTGGGCCAATTTCCGCAACATGGTGCCGGAGGACGAGCGCGGCGACCTGATCGCCGCCTATCACCGGCGGCTGTTCTCGGGCGACCTGATGCTCGAAACCAGGTTCGCCCGCGCCTGGGCGGCCTGGGAGAACGCGCTCGCCTCGATCGACACCACCGGCACCGCCGGCGAGAGCCCGTCCGACTACGCGCGCGCCTTCGCCCGGCTGGAGAACCATTACTTCAGCCATGGCGGCTTTCTCGGCGAGCGGCAGATCCTGACCCGGATGAACCGGATCTCGGCGATCCCCGGGGTGATCGTGCAGGGCCGCTACGACATGATCTGCCCGCCGCTGTCGGCACACCGGCTGGCCTCGGCCTGGCCGCAGGCGCGGCTCAAGATGATCGGCAAGGCCGGGCACGCGCTGTCCGAGCCCGGGATCTCGGCCGAGCTGGTCCGGACCATGGATATCCTCGCCGACAAGCGCGAAAGGCTGGCGCTGTGACCGCCGCCACCGCATCCGCCCGGTCGCGCCGGCGGGTGCTGGCCGGCGGTTTCGCCGCCGCGCTTGTGGCGGCGACCGGGCTTGCCGCGCAGCCGCGCGGCCGCCGCGGCGGAACCCTGAACGCCGGGCTGACGCCCCGGGGGTTCGAGATCGCCCTGCTGGGCGCGACGGGGCAGACCCTGACCGAGATCTCCGGAGACGGCAGCCTGATTCCCGCCCTTGCCGAGCATTGGGAAGCCAGCGAGGCGGGCCGCGTCTGGCGATTCGACCTGCGCGCGGAAACCGCCGCGGCGGCCGACCTGCTGGGCCGCTTCGGCGCCGTGCAGGTCCGGCGCGCGACGGTCACGCTGCGGCTGGACCGGCCCGATCCCGACCTGCCGCTGCGTCTTGCCGCGCCGGACCTCACGGCGCCGGGGGCGGCGGGCCTCTACCGGGTGCTGCGGGACGACGCCTCCGGACTGCACCTCGTCCGCATCCGCCCGCACTGGAAGGAAACGCAGGCCGGCTGGGCGGACGCGCTGACGCTGGTGCGGATCGACAGCCCGGCGGCGCGGCTCGCGGCCTTGCGGTCGGGCCGGGTCGATGTGATCGACGGGCTCGACGGTCACGCGCGCCGACTGCTCGCGCCGCGCGGCGACGTGCGGCTTTCGGGCGATATCGCGGTCTCCGAGAAAGTCGGCCTGCCCGGCGTTATCGGCAGTCTCTGGCCGCTCGACAATGGCCGGATGGCCGAGCGCTGGTGGCTCGCCTGACCGGGGCGAGACTCCCCTTGCGCCCGGGGGCCGGTCTCCGTATATGACCTGCAACAGCGGTGCGCCGGCCTCCACCCCCGGCGCCCACGGATCACACCGACGGGCCGCTGGCCCGTTTTTTCGTTTCTGGGGACCCGATGTCCGACCACATCGCTTCCGACCTCGTCGCCAAGGCGTCGATGGACCGCCGGATCGCCGAGATCATCACCCCTGTCATCGAGGGCATGGGGTTCGAGGTGGTGCGCGTCCGGCTGATGGGCGGCAGTCACCAGACCCTGCAGATCATGGTCCAGCGCCCCGACGGCACCATCGAGGTGGACGACTGCGCCGAGGTCAACACGACGGTCGGCGCCCTGCTCGACGTGGAGGACCCGATCCTCGACGCCTACACGCTGGAAGTGTCGTCGCCCGGCATCGACCGGCCGCTGACCCGGCTGAAGGACTTCGACCGCTGGCAGGGCTATGTCGCCAAGATCGAGACCACCGAGCTGATCGACGGCCGCCGCCGGTTCAAGGGCGTTCTCGCCGGGACCGAGGACGACGAGGTGCTGATCGAGATCGACGCCGAGGGCGGGCCGGTCACCATCGGGCTGAAGTTCGACTGGCTGTCGGACGCCAAGCTCGTGCTGACCGAGGCGCTGATCCGCGACGTTCTCAAGGGCCGGAAGGATGCCGGCCAGATCGACGAGACCCAATTCGACGAGGTCGAGACCGTGCTTGACGGTCCGGAAGAGGAGACCCCCTGATGGCTATCACGTCCGCCAACCAGCTTGAGCTTCTGCAGACCGCGGAAGCCGTGGCGCGGGAAAAGATGATCGACCCGGCCCTCGTGGTCGAGGCGATGGAGGAGAGCCTCGCCCGCGCAGCGAAGTCCCGCTACGGCGCGGAAATGGACATCCGGGTCTCGATCGACCGCAAGACCGGCAAGGCGACCTTCACCCGGGTCCGGACGGTGACCCAGGAGGACCTGATCGAAAGCAACCAGGCCGAGGTCACGCAGGACCAGGCCCGGATCGCCGTCGGCCAGCAGCGTCCCAGGGTGACGGTCGTCGCCGGGACCCGGATGGTCAGGGACGACGAGGACAGTGCGCCCTACCGGCAGGATTTCCGCCGGTTCCTGATGCGTGCGGCGACCCCGGCCGATGCCACCGCCGGTGTCGACCAGGACCGCGATCCGGAGCTTGGCGACGAGATCGTCGACGAGGTGCCGCCGGTCGAGATGGGCCGGATCGCCGCGCAGTCCGCCAAGCAGGTGATCCTGCAGAAGGTTCGCGAGGCCGAGCGCGACCGCCAGTACGAGGAATTCAAGGATCGCGCCGGCACGATCATCAACGCGGTGGTCAAGCGCGAGGAATACGGCAACGTCATCGTCGACGTGGGCGCCGGCGAGGCGATCCTGCGCCGCAACGAGAAGATCGGCCGCGAAAGCTATCGCCCGAACGACCGCATCCGCTGCTACATCAAGGATGTGCGCCGCGAGCAGCGCGGGCCGCAGATCTTCCTGAGCCGGACCGCGCCCGAGTTCATGGCCGAGCTGTTCAAGATGGAAGTGCCCGAGATCTACGAGGGCATCATCGAGATCAAGGCCGTCGCCCGCGACCCGGGCAGCCGCGCCAAGATCGCGGTGATCTCCTACGACAGCTCGATCGACCCGGTCGGCGCCTGCGTCGGGATGCGCGGCAGCCGGGTGCAGGCCGTGGTGAACGAACTGCAGGGCGAGAAGATCGACATCATCCCGTGGAACGAGGACATCCCGACCTTCCTCGTCAACGCGCTGCAGCCCGCCGAGGTGTCCAAGGTCGTGTTCGACGAGGACGCCGAGCGGATCGAGGTGGTGGTTCCCGAGGAGCAGCTCAGCCTCGCCATCGGCCGGCGCGGCCAGAACGTCCGTCTCGCCAGCCAGCTGACCGGGCTCGACATCGACATCCTCACCGAGGAAGAAGAAAGCGCCCGCCGTCAGAAGGAGTTCGAAGAGCGCACGCAGCTGTTCGTCGAAACCCTCGATCTGGACGAGTTCTTCGCCCAGCTTCTGGTCTCCGAAGGTTTCACCAACCTCGAGGAGGTCGCCTATGTCGAGCTCGACGAGCTTCTGGTGATCGACGGGGTCGACGAGGACACCGCCAACGAGCTTCAGGCCCGGGCCCGCGACGTGCTCGACGCCCGCAACAAGGCCGCGATCGAGAAGGCCCGCGAACTAGGCGCCGAGGACAGCCTCATTGACTTCGAGCCCCTGACTCCCCAGATGGTGCAGGCGCTGGCCGAGGATGGCGTGAAGACCCTGGAGGACTTCGCCACCTGCGCCGACTGGGAGCTGGCCGGCGGCTGGACCACGGTCAACGGCGAGCGTGTGAAGGACGACGGGCTGCTCGAGCCCTTCGATGTCAGCCTCGAGGAAGCGCAGGACATGGTGATGACGGCCCGCGTCATGCTGGGCTGGGTCGATCCGGCCGATCTCGTGTCCGGCGGTGCCGAGGAAGGCGCCGACGGCGCGGCCGAAGCCGAGGAGGCCGGGGCCTGATCGCAGGCTCCGGAGGGCTCGCGGAATGCCGCGCGGTGGACGACAGAAGGACAGGGCCGAGCCGGAACGGCGGTGCATCGTCACCGGCGAAACCGGCCCGGCGCAGGGCCTGATCCGCTTCGTCGCCGGACCCGACGGGGCGGTGGTGCCCGACATCCTCGGCCGGCTGCCCGGCCGGGGCATGTGGGTGACCGCGGACCGCGCGATCCTGGAGCAGGCCCGCAAGGGTCAGTTCGCCCGCGCCGCGCGGGCGGCGGTGACGGTGCCGGACGACATTGCCGGCACGGTCGAGGCGGCGCTGGCCCGCCGGGTGACGGACCTGATCGCGCTGGCCCGGAAGGCCGGGATGGCGGTGGCCGGGTTCGAGAAGGTGAAGGACAGGCTCGCCGCCGGCGGCGTCCGGGTCCTGCTGCAGGCCCATGACGGGTCGAGCCGGGGCAAGTCGAAGCTCTGGACGCCGCAAGGCGCCCGGTATTTCGACTGTCTCGGTGCCGAAGAGCTCGGATTGGCCTTCGGCCGTCAAAGTGTGATACACGCTGCGCTCACCACTGGTGGACTCGCAGACCGTGTTGTAGAGGAAGCCGCGAGGCTGAAAGGCCTTCGCCAGCAATACGGTGGTACCGATGCCGCCGGGAAGGATTGATAAGCCGATATGAGCGATACCGACGGCAAGAAGACCCTTGGACTGCGGGGCGCCCGATCCGGCAACGTGAAGCAGAGCTTCAGCCACGGGCGAACCAAGAACGTGGTCGTTGAGACGAAGCGCAAGCGAGTCGTCGTGCCGAAGCCCGGCGCGACCAAGACGGCTGCGGCGGCGTCTCCGGCAGCGGGCGATCCCGCCCGCCGCCCCGCCGGCATTTCCGAGGCCGAACTCGAACGGCGGATGAAGGCTCTGGCGATGGCCAAGGCGCGCGAGGCCGACGAGGCCGAGAAGCGCGCCGCCGAGGAGAAGGCCCGCGAGGAAGAGCGCATGCGCCGCCGGCAGGAAGCCGAGGCGAAGGAGCGCGAGGAGAAGGAGCGCGAGGAGCGCGCCAAGGCCAAGGCCGAGGAAGAAGAGCGCAAGCGCGCCGAGGCCGAGGCCGCCGAGGCCCGCAAGGCTGCCGGCGAGACGGCCGCGCCGGCCGCGGATCCCGCGGCGCAGCAACCCTCGACCCGTCCCGGCTCCGGCGCCGGTCCCCGCAAGAGCGACCGCGAGCGCGACCGCGTCGACGATCGCCCGCGCACAAAGGGCCGCGACGACAGCGGCCGCCGGGCCGGCAAGCTGACCCTCAACCAGGCACTGTCCGGCGGCGAAGGCGGCCGGCAGAAATCGCTCGCCGCGATGAAGCGCAAGCAGGAGCGCGCCCGCCAGAAGGCGATGGGCGGCCCGATCGAGCGCGAGAAGGTGGTTCGCGAGGTCCAGCTGCCCGAGGCGATCATGGTCGGCGAACTGGCCAACCGGATGTCCGAGAAGGTGGCCGACGTGGTCAAGGCGCTGATGCAGAACGGCATCATGGCGACCCAGACCCAGACCATCGACGCCGATACCGCCGAACTGATCATCGACGAATTCGGCCACAGGTCGGTCCGGGTCTCGGATGCCGACGTGGAACAGGTCATCGACACCGTCGACGATCGCCCCGAGGATCTCAAGCCGCGCCCGCCGGTCATCACCGTCATGGGCCATGTCGACCACGGCAAGACCTCGATCCTCGACGCGATCCGCAATGCCCGGGTCACCGCCGGCGAAGCCGGGGGCATCACCCAGCATATCGGCGCCTACCAGGTCACCACCGACGGCGGCACCACGCTGACCTTCCTTGATACCCCCGGCCACGCGGCGTTCACGTCGATGCGGGCGCGGGGCGCGCAGGTGACGGATATCGTCGTCCTCGTGGTGGCCGCCGACGACGCGGTGATGCCGCAGACGGTGGAGGCGATCAATCACGCCAAGGCCGCGAAGGTGCCGATCATCGTGGCGATCAACAAGATCGATCTGCCGGCGGCGAACCCCGACAAGGTCCGGACCGACCTGCTTCAGCACGAGATCATCGTCGAGAAGCTGTCGGGCGACGTGCAGGACGTCGAGGTTTCGGCCCATACCGGGCAGGGCCTGCCCGAACTGCTCGAAGCCATCGCCCTGCAGGCCGAGATCCTCGAACTGAAGGCGAACCCCGATCGTCCGGCCCACGGCGCGGTGATCGAGGCGCAGCTCGACGTGGGCCGCGGCCCCGTCGCCACCGTTCTCGTCGAGAAGGGGACCCTGAAACAGGGTGACATCTTCGTCGTCGGCGAGCAGTGGGGCAAGGTCCGCGCGCTGATGAACGACAAGGGCGAGCGGGTCAAGGAAGCCGGCCCCTCGGTCCCGGTCGAGGTGCTGGGCCTGAGCGGCACGCCCGAGGCCGGCGACGTGCTCAACGTCGTCGCGACCGAGGCGCAGGCCCGCGAGATCGCCAGCTATCGCGAGCAGGCCGCGAAGGACAAGCGCGCCGCCGCCGGCGCCGCCACCACCCTCGAACAGCTGATGGCCAAGGCCAAGGCGGACGAGAACGTCGCGGAACTGCCGATCGTGGTGAAGGCGGACGTGCAGGGCTCGGCCGAGGCGATCGTCCAAGCGATGGAGAAGATCGGCAACGACGAGGTCCGCGTGCGGGTCCTGCATTCGGGTGTCGGCGCGATCACCGAATCCGATGTCGGCCTCGCCGAAGCCTCGGGCGCCCCGGTGTTCGGCTTCAACGTCCGGGCCAACGCCCCGGCCCGCAACAGCGCCAACCAGAAGGGCGTCGAGATCCGCTACTACAGCGTCATCTACGACCTCGTGGACGACGTGAAGGCAGCGGCCTCGGGCCTGCTGTCGGCCGAGGTCCGCGAGAAGTTCATCGGCTACGCCGAGATCCGCGAGGTCTTCAAGGTCTCGGGCGTCGGCAAGGTCGCCGGGTGTCTGGTCACCGAAGGCGTCGCCCGCCGGTCCGCCGGGGTGCGGCTGCTGCGCGACGACGTGGTGATCCACGAAGGCACGCTGAAGACGCTCAAGCGGTTCAAGGACGAGGTCGCCGAGGTCCAGTCGGGCCAGGAATGCGGCATGGCGTTCGAGAACTACGACGACATCCGCCAGCGCGATGTCATCGAGATCTTCGAACGCGAGGAAGTCGAGCGGACGCTCTAGGCGCCCGCGACCGACAGGTTCGCTTCGGCGTTCTGCAGGGCGGCCCCCCGGGCCGCCTTTTCTTCGTCTGTCGCGACGGCCCGGCCGACGAAGGTGTGATCGTCGACCCGGACCACGAGCCGCCCGTCAGGCAGGCGTCGAACGAACTGGCCCTGAATGGACAAGTGCGATCCGACCATGATGGTGCGCAGCACTGCTCGGTCCCCCCTTGCGCCGTCAGTCCCCCAATGCTGACGGCTGCTCCAATTCTAACGAAGTTCCGATACGTTCCTAGCCCGCATTTTCGGCGAGTTGCTCAACCTCCGGGCATCGGCGGTGTCTCGCCATCCGCGGTCAGAGCCAGTCCCGGAGGATCGGGATCAACGGCAGGTCGGCCGGCGGCATCGGGTATCGCCGCAGGTCGCGCGCATGGACCCAGGCCAGTTTCTGGCCTTCCCGCGCGCTGGGCGTCCCCTCCCACTTGCGGCAGGCAAAGAGCGGCATGAGCAGGTGGAAATCGTCGTAGCCGTGGCTCGCGAAGGTGAGGGGGGCGAGGCAGCTCTTCCAGGTGTCGATGCCCAGTTCCTCGTGCAGCTCGCGAATCAGCGCCGCCTCCGGCGTCTCGCCGGGCTCGACCTTGCCGCCGGGGAATTCCCACAGGCCCGCCATGGACTTTCCCTCCGGCCGCTGGGCCAGCAGGATCCGCCCGTCGACATCGACCAGGGCCACGGCGGCGACGAGAACGACGGTCATCGGCATCCCAGGCGGCGGGGCCCTGCCGTCATGACCGGTAATCCGCGTTGATCTCGATGTAGCGGGCGGTCAGGTCGCAGGTCCAGATCGTCGCCATGCCGCCGCCGAGCCCGAGATCGACCCCGATGACGATCTCCTGCCGCTTCATGTAGCCGGCCCCGGCGGCCTCGGTATAGGCGGGCGACACCCAGCCGTTCTCGGCCACGAGAATGTCGCCGAAG
>JBFKOW010000025.1:0-27019 GCA_041628615.1 Paracoccaceae bacterium
GGCGGCGAGCGCCGACTGGATCTTCTGCTCCGCCGCGGCGATCTCGCTCGCCGGTATCGACGGCGCCGCCATTTGGCGGGACGCCCGTGGCGCGCCGTCGTCGGCGGCGACCGCGGCGCTGCGGGCAAGGTTGTCGGTGGCGGCGGCGATCTGGGCGGCGAACTTCGCGCCGAGATCGGTCTCGACCCGCTCGGCGAGGGCGTCGCAAAGCTCGGGCAGGCCGGACAGCCGCCAGAGCAGGGCCCGGACCGGCTCGTCCGTGCCGTCGGGCCCGGTTTCGCCGGGCTGGAGCGAGGCATAGTCGAGCAGCGCCGCGGCGCTGGCCTCGCCCAGCGCCTCGAGGTCGCCGGTCAGCGCCGTCTGCGCCCAATGGCCGCTGCCGAAGACCAGCCGGACCCCTTCGGCGACCTCGAACCGCTTCAGCGTGGCGGCGATGCTGGCGCGGATCTCGGGGATCGCCGTGGCGGGCGCGGCGAGTTCGTCGATCCGGTTCACGAAGATCACCACGTCGCGGGCCTTCACGTTCGAGATCAGCCGGATCAGCGCCAGGTCCACCGTGGTCAGGGCCTGGTGGGCGGACAGGACGACGACGCAGAGCCGGCTCCCGCGCAGGGCGTTGATGGTGATCTGTTCGCGGATCATGAAGGTGTCGTTGACGCCGGGCGTGTCGCGCAGGCACAGCCGCAACGGCGTTTCCGGCACCGGGAACCAGAGGTCGGCCGACCGGGTGATGTCCGCGAAGCGGCCCCGCTGCCGGCTGCTGTTGTCGTCCTCCCAGAAGTCGTCGCCCATGCAGACATAGCGCGCGATCAGCTCGGCGTCGAAGCTGTCGTAGACATGGGTCTGGCCCAGGAGCATCTCGAACCGGCGACCGAGGCGCTGCCGGGACTTGGCCCGCATCTCCTCGAGCTGGCGGCGGATCTTGTCGAGTTCGTCGTTAGCGCCGGCGCGCCCAGCGAGGTCGCCGACCCGCCCGCCGCGCTGCACGAGGTTCGCCCAGGCCGCCTCGTCGAAGAACTGGAAGGCGGCCCGTTGCTCGCCCTCGCCGCCGTCGGGTCCGAGGTGCAGGGACGTGACCACCGAGGTCCACGGGTTGACGTCCGCGGGCAGCAGCCCCGGTCGCCCGGACAGGGCGTTGATCAGCGTCGTCTTGCCGGCCTTGACCTGGCCGATGACGGCGACGCTCGGCTCGAAGTCCTTGAGCTTCTTCCGGAGCCGCCGGGCCTCGGCGGCGATGCCGCCGCCCGCCGGGCCTGCATGAGGTTCGAGCGCGGCTTCGAACCCGGCAAGCCGGTCGGCCGTCGGCCGGAAGCCGGCGTAGGCGCGGGACAGGAGGTGGCGCGCCTCGACCGGGACCGATTCCCCGGCCTGCAGCGCGATCAGGTCTCCGAGGGCCCCCTGTGCGCCGCCCGCCACAGACCGGACCGTGGCGTCCCGCGGCCGCGGTGCGTCCGATGGCGCTGCGGCCTTCGGCGCGGGGTCGTCACGGCCATCCGAGCAGCGTGTCTTCTCGGCAGCGGCGTCGGCGGGAGTCTCCCGGCCCGTCGGCTTGAACGGAATGATCGTGCCATCTTCGGCGTTCGGGGCCGGGGACTCATCCGCTGCGAAGAGGTCGGCGATGGCGGCGGCGGCCGACACCGGTCCGGGGGCAGCCGGATTGTCCCGTTCGGTGGCTTCCGGTTCGGTGGCTTCCGGTTCGGGCGGCACGCTGCACGGCCGGTCGGCACCTTCGGTCGCCCCCGCCCGATGGTCCGGCGACGGGGCCGGATCGGCGGCGGCGGCGGGTGCGGGTGCCGGGTCCAGCAGGTCTTCCAGATGGTCCCACGGGTCGTCCTGTGCCGCCCCGTCGAGGCCGTGGCCGTCGGGGTCTTGCACGCAAGGCTCCGGGTCCGGTCTGCGCGCCGCGTCCGGGACCGGCGCGTCGCCATCGCGGTCGAGGATGGACCGCACGAGGGAAAGGTCGATACCGGTTGTCCGGTCGTTGTCCGAATAACTCACGCTGCCAGCTCCCATTCGATCTCGCGCCGCAGTTGCAGAAGCAGGGCCGCGGCATCGGCGGCCTGTGCCTCGCCCCCCTCGTATCTCAGCAGCAGGGCCATCTCCGCCGCCTGGTCGAGCGCGGCGGCGATACCGGTGGCCGGTCCGACCGCGGCCGCCTCCGCGCCCAGCATCTCGGCCACGGCGGCGATGGTGGCCTCGATGCCGCGCAGGATCGTGTCGGGCGATGCGCCGTCGGCCGGATCCTCCAGCGCCGCGAGCAGCGTCCGGGCCTCGTTCCGCAGGATCGCGAAGGCCCGGCCGAGGGCGTCGCGGCCTGCCGGCTGCGGCGCGGGCGTCGCGGCGGAGGGGAACGGCACGATCTCGGCGGGCCGCGCCTGCGCCGCCCCTGCCTCGGGCCCCGCCCCGCCATACTTGCGCAGCAGCAGTCGGGCGGCGTCGAGATCGGCGGCGCGCGCCTCGTCGATCAGGTCGGCCAGCGCGTCGGCAAGGCGGGCCGGGTCCGCCTGCGGGGGCAGACCGATCGCGGTGGCGAAATCTCCGCCGGTGGCGGGCACCGGGCCGCCGCCGGTGATGGCGAGGACGGCGTGGTGCTTCAGGGCGTCGGGCGCGGCCTGCCAGAGCGCGGCCTCGCCGGCGGTCCAGCCCGCGCTGCACCAGATCGCGATGTCGATCCGGCGTGCGGCCCAGGCGAGGGCGGCGGCGGTCTCGGACAGGTCTGCGCTGCTGTTGACCGCCAGCAGGGACATCCGCCGCAGGGCCGGCAGCGGCGCCTCGATCTGCAGGAACACCGGCGCCGGCGTCAGGCGCGCCGGGTCCGGCAGGCCCGCCGCGCTTGTCCTGCTGCCGTCGGGCAGCGTCGCGGTGTGCCCCGGCGATCCGGCATGGCGGGCCTCGGTGGTCGGCCAGCCGGGCTCCGGACCGATCAGCGCCGCACCGCACAGCGCGTTCGCCAGCGACCGGTGACCGGACCCCGCCAGCCCGAGCAGGCCGACGCAGACCGGCCGGTCGAACCGATCGGCAAGGGCAAGCGCGCAGGCCGCATCGCGCCGCGACACCGCCGGGTCGTCGGCCAGCCGCCGCAGGTCGCGAGCGACGCCCGCGGGGTCGAGCGCCGCGGCGCTCATGCCGGTCCCACCGGCCGGGGGCGGGACAGCCAGCGCAGCGGCCGCAGCCTCGCCAGGCCGGACAGGCCCGCCGCCCTGGCGGGTGCCGGCTGTTCGCCGGCAAGCCGGACGGCGATCACCGCCAGCGTGACGTTGTCCTGTTCTTCGGCGCCCCGGGCCTTCACCGCGGCCAGCAGGCGATCGGCGATCTCGCGAGGCGGACGGTTGCGAAGCCGCGCCAGAAGCCGGGCGATCGCGGTGTCGTCGAGCGCGTGGACGCCGTCGCTGGCGAGCAGGACGATATCGTCGGGGTGAAGCGCCACCCCGTCCTGCGGGCAGTCCACCTGTTCGATGCGCCCGCCGGTCAGCGCCGAGGTCAGCACGCCCCGGTCCGGGTGCCGCCGGGCGGAATCGGGGTCCAGTTCGCCCTGCGCCGCCAGCAGGTCGATCTGCGGCGCCAGCGAGTGGTTGGTGTTGAGCCGCCAGAGCCGGTCGCGCCGGAACAGGTAGAGCGGGCTGTCCCCGACCGAGATCCAGCGCAGGTGGCCGTCGCTGATCAGGGTCGTCACCACCGTCCCGCCCATCCCGGCGCGCAGCCCGGCCGTCCGGACATGGTCGCGCAGCCTGTCATTCGCCCCGGCGACCGCCTTGCGCAGGTGGTCGGTGCCGTTGCGGCGCAGCTCGCCGGGCCACGAAGCGGCGGTCAGCAACTGGCCGAGAACCGCCGACACGATGATCTGGCTGGCCACGTCGCCGGCATCGTGCCCGCCCATGCCGTCCGAGAGCACGATCAGGTCCGCCTCGCCGCGCGGCGCGACGAGGGCGCTGATCGCGTCCTCCTGCCGTTCGCGCCCGCCGATCCAGAGCGCCGTCGCCGCTTCGGTCGCCAGGTCAGCCATCGGCGTCGTCCGGCGCGGCGTCGGTCCAGTTGAACTCGGGGCCGCAGAGCCCGACGAACAGCAGGGTCGTCTTGCCGACGCGGATCAGGTCGCCGTCCGACAGCGCCTCGGTCGAGACCAGGGGATCGTCGTTCAGACGGACGATGTTGGACTTGCCGCCGTGCCCGATCAGCACCCGGTGATCCTCGGCGTCATAGGCGATCGACGCATGGTTCTCGCGCGAGATGCTGGCGTCGCCGAAATCGAGCGGCACGGTCTGGCACGCGGACCGGCCGATCGTCGACAGGCCGGCGGTCAGGGTGAAGGAATGGCCCCGCCCCGGCCCGTCGACGACGACCAGCCAGCCGACCGGGAAGCGGGTCTCGGCGGTCCGCGCCGGCGCGGTGTCGAAGGCGTCGGCCGCCGCCGGGCCGCCGAAGCCGAGGAGCCGGGTCTTGACCCGGGCCGACGGGGTCGCGGTCGGGGCGGGCGCGGCGGCTCCGTCCGGGACGGCGGGCGCGGGCCGGGCCGCGGTTGCCGGCGCGACACCGGGCAGCGGGGCCGGTCCGGCGCCGGGATCGAGGTCCCAGACCTTCGGCGCCGGCCGGTCGTCGGGCGCGCGGACGGGTTGCGAAGCCGCCTCGCCGCCGTCCTCCGGCGCGGTATCGACCGGCGCGCTGGCGGGCCGGGTGGCCGGGCGGTCCTCGAGTTCGTGCAGCCACTCGCGCGAGGACCATTGCGGCGCGTCCGGAACCCGCGGCACCGCCGTCGCGGCGTCGCGGGCCCTCTGCAGGTCCGCGATCAGGGCCGGGTTCACCGCGTCGTCCACCAGCCGGGTGACCGGGGCGGCGGCGCGGCCCTGTCCGGACCCGTCCTCGGGAATCGCCGGGTCCGGCGAGGACACCGAGGGCGGACGGCGGCGGGCGATCAGGTCCCTGAAATGTCTCATGCGTGCTCCTCGATCTCCATGCGATGTCCGGGGTCAGGCCTCGTCACAGCCGAATTCCGCGTTCCGGCGGCGCCACGGCAGGAGCGCGCGCAGGGAAAACCGCCGGCCGGCGCGGCCTGTCGCGCGGTTCTCGCGTTTCGCCTGCTGGGCGTCCCACGCCGCGATCTCCCGGGCGATCTCGCGCGGGTCCTCGTTGAGGATCGCCCAGTAGTCCGGCCCCTTCGGCTCGGGTTCCGGGGCCACGATCCGCCGCGTGCGCGGCGCCCGGATCGGCCGCGGCGTCTGTTCGGCCGGGGTCTCGGCGAGATCCGCCTCGATCGCCTTGCGGGTCTCCGCGACGATGTTCGAGACGCGCCGCTCCATGTTGCGGTCGACCAGCCGGCGGGTGTCGGTGGCGCCGACCCGGCGCTCGGCAACAAGGAACTCGCGCCAGGCCTCGGCGCTCTGGATCCGGTCGCGGGCGAACAGGCTCAGGCAGCGATCGATCGCGCCGAGAAACCGGCCGTCGAACCCCGGAACCCGCCCCACGAGCGGCGTGTAGGGATCCGGGCGGCCTTCCGCGACGCAGGCCAGCCGCAGGTTGCTGTGCGGCGGCGGGTTGCCGGTCACGAGGTGATACATCGTGGCGGCAAGGGCGTAGAGATCGCTGGACCGGCTCTGTGGCGACCCGATGAGGTAGAATTCCTGCGGCGAGTAGCCGTCCTTCACGGTGTGGACCCGGGACAGGATCCGGCTGGCCTGGGCCGCCCCGGCGCGGGCGGCGCCGAAGTCGATCAGCACCGGCTGCTTGTCCGGTCCCATCAGGATGTTGTCGGGCGAGATGTCGCGGTGAAGGATGCCGTTGCCGTGGACGTAGGACAGCGCGTCGAGTAGGCAGATCAGCACCCGGTTCAGCTCGGTCGGGGTGAACAGTTCGGGCGAGGCCTCGTAGAGATGGAACAGGTCCGGACCGTCGACGAAGTCGAGCGCCATGTAGGCGGTGCCGTTGTCCTCGAAGATCTGGTGAACGCCGACGATGTTGGCATGGGCCAGCTGGGCGAGGGCGTGGGCCTCCTTCTTGAACAGTTCGACCACGCGGGCGAACTCGTCACCGTGCGACCGCGACCGGACCCGCACCGACTCTCCGTGCCGGCAGCACATCGCGCCTGGAAAGCACTCCTTGATGACCACCTGCCGGTTCAGGCTGTCGACGGCCATGTAGGTGACCCCGAAACCGCCCGCGTTCAGGTACCGGATGATCCGGTATTGTCCGTGGCACAGCGTCGTGCCGGGAGGCAGCTCGTCGCCGACGGCGTGGGCCGGCGCGATGTCCTGGGTCTGGGCTGTCGTGTTCATGTCTGCTTCGCGGGTCGGTCTTATCGGCGCCTGTGGGGCGGGAGCCGTTTACGCGGTTGCAGACTTTACGGATTTCGTGACGGAAACCGATCCGGATTGCGGCAGAACCGGGCCGATCGCTTCCAATACAAGCGGTATTCGGGGCAATTGTTTGCGGTTTTCTGGGCGCGAGGCAGCGCCGGACCGACGTGCGGAAGGGGCCGCCGCCCGCTCCGGACCGGGCGCAGGCGGCGGCCGCGGGGTCAGCCGGTGGCCGCCGAGGGATCCGGCCCGCCCAGCCGCTTGATCAGCGCGTCCGGCAGCTTCAGTTCCCGGTGCGGGAACGGGATCTCGATGCCGGCGGCGTCGAGGGCGCGCTTGACCTCGCGGGTATAGGCGCGGCCCAGCGCCCATTGCTGGCCGGGGCGGGTCTTGATCCGGACCCGGATGTTGACCGCGCTGTCGGCGAGGCCCACGACGCCGTGGTATTCCAGCGGCGCGAGGATCGCCTCGCCGTGCGGCCCGGCCTTGAGCGCATCGAAGGCCTCGTGCAGCGCCTTCTCGGCCTTCTCGAGGTCGGTGTCGTAGGCCACGCCCACGACCTCCACGTGATAGGCGAAGAGCCGCATGTAGTTGGCCACCGTGTCGACCGCACTGAACGGGATCAGGTGATAGGCCCCGGACAGGTCGCGCAGCCCCACCGACCGGATGGTCAGCCGCTCCACCCCGCCGGTGATCCCGGCGACGGTGATCACGTCGCCTTCGTTGATCGCGTTCTCGAGCTGGATGAACACGCCGGTGATGATGTCCTGCACCAGCTTCTGCGCGCCGAAGCCCACGGCCAGGCCGATGACCCCCGCGCCGGCCAGCAGCGGGGCGATGTCGATGCCGAGCTCGGACAGCGCGATCATGCCGCCGAACACGATGAGTGCGATCGACAGCGCGTTGCGGAACAGCGCCAGCAGGGTGCGCGACCGGGCCGAGACCGCCTGCCCCGGCAGGTCCGCCGACAGCCGCCGGTCGATCCACGCCGAGAGCACCGCCCAGGCCACCGCGAAGAACAGCAGGATCAGCAGCACGCTGGCGATCCGCCACATCAGGTCGCCGCCGCTGCCGACCAGCCATCCGGCCACGTCGGCGAGCTGCCAGCCCTCGACGATGAGCAGCACCGCGACGCCGAACAGGCCCAGCCCCGCCGCCACCAGAAGCGGCGGCAGGAACGTGGACAGCCGCTGGCCGAGGCTTGGCAGCGCAAGTTCGAGACTGCGGGGCATCGGCAGGGTCGGGCGGCTGGTCGCCCGTGCAAGCAGCCGCAGCCCGATCATGATCGCCACGAGCGACAGCGCCGACAGCGCGGTCGCCCGGCCCACCAGTTCGAACACCACGTTCGGATTGGCGAGCGAGACCACATAGGCCACGGCGACGTAGAGATAGGCCAGCGGCGGCCAGATCCGGTCCCACAGACCCAGCGACCCGGCGACGAAACTGCCGGTCAGCGTCTCGCCCGGATCGTCGGTCTCGGCACCGGGTTCCGGGACGGTCTGGGCCGCCGCCGCGCGCTCGGCCTCGGCTGCCCGTTCGGCCCGCAGCGAGGCGGCGATCCGCCGGATCGCCAGCACCGCCATCACCGCCACCAGCGTCAGCACCACGGTCCGCAGCGACCGCGAGATCACGAAGTTGGTCCAGTCCTGGGCGATCGGCACCGCGGCGATCAGGCCATAGAACAGGACCCCGACGGTGCGGCGGATGTTGCGGGCGATGGTGGCCTCGGCCACCTGCGGCAACCGGGAGAAGGTCAGGTCCTCGGGATGCCGGCTGACGAACACGGTCAGTACCAGAGAGAAGATGCCGAACACGAGGAAGGCGTTCAGGTAGAGCGCCTGGGCGAGAGCCGGCGTGCCGTCGTTCAGGACGAAGATGGCGAGCCCGTAACCCGCGACCCACGCCAGGACGAGGGACAGGAGGCGCAGCACGAACTGCCCGGCAAAGACCTTCGCAAGGGTTCCGAGATCCGCATCCCGGGGCCGCATGCCGAGCCGGAGCCGGCGCGACAGGATGCGGAGGGCCCGGTAGATCAGCGCCGTCACGACGATCGTGAGAAGGAGATCGAGCCCTTCGTCGGCGATCCGCGCCCGGCGATCCTCGGTCAGCAGGCTGGGCAGCAGGCCGAGACGCTGGATGTCGCGCAGCGACTGGGTGATCTGGCCCGTCACTCCCGCGACCAGCTCGACGGAGGAGGCGGCGAGGCGGGCGGCAAGGGTCTGGTCCTCCGCCGGCGCGGGGTCGGCCCCGGTCGCGGCGTCGGCAGCGTCCGGGCCGGCCGCGTCCCGCAGCGCGGCGATCAGCCGGTCGCGGGTTTCGGGGTTCTCGAGCGCGTCCAGAAGGGGGCCGAGGGCCGCGTCCTGGGCCGCCGCATCGGCGGCCGCGGGCTCGCCCGTCCCGGGCATCACCTGCGCGGCGGACGGTCCCGGCAGGGCCGCCGCCGCGACGGCGATGACGAGGGCCAGGAGACCGGCGACGATGGGTCTGGCGGCGGAATTCGGGCGGAATGGGATCATCGGGGGGCTTCCTCGCTCGCAGCCCCCGGTGCGCGGCTCGTCGGGTCGGCCGCGCCCGGGGGCGTCTTGTCAGTCTCTGCGCGGGGGGCTTGAATACGCAACCGCGGCGGCGGGCGCAACCGACGCCCGCTGCCGCGGCCGATACGGCCGTGTCAGGCCGCGCTGGCGGTCCGGCCGTCGAAGCGGAATGCCTCGAGGACATCCGCGTATTCGGGATCCTGCGCGGCGAGGTGCAGGGTGGCCTCCAGCATCCCGGCCTTCGAGCCGCAGTCGAACCGCTGGCCCGAGAACCTGAAACCGGCCAGCCCGACCCGCGATGCGCCGCGGGCGATGGCGTCGGTCAGCTGGATCTCGTTCCCGGCGCCGGGGGGCTGCGTGGCGAGGTCCTCGAAGATCGAGGCATCGAGCACGTAGCGCCCGACGACCGCGTCCCGGGACGGCGCGTCGGCCGGCGCGGGTTTCTCGACCATGCCATCGGCGCTCACCAGACGGCCGTCGCCCCCGGTGACCGACAGGATGCCGTATTTCGGCGTCTCCTCGGGCGCGACCGTCATCGTCGCCACGAGGTGGCCGGCGGTGCCCGCGGCATAGGCGCGGATCATCTCGCCGATGCATCCCTCACCGAGGATCAGGTCGTCGGGAAGGATCACCGCGACGGCCCCGGGCAGGACGTGGTCGCGCGCGCAGAGGACGGCATGGCCGAGACCGCGCGGCTCGTCCTGCATGGTGAAGACCACGTCGTCGGATTTCGGGCAGAAGGCGGCTTCCTGGAGGTCCTCCGCGAGGTCGGCCTTGCCGCGCGACTTCAGTTCGGCGCGCAGGCGGGCGTCGTCCATCACGTGCCGCTCGATGGCCGACTTGGACGGGTGGCTGACGAACACCATGCGTTCGATCCCCGCCGCCTGCGCCTCGTCGATGGCGTGCTGGATCAGCGGCGTGTCGATGACCGGCAACAACTCCTTGGGCGTCGCCTTGGTGGCCGGGAGAAAGCGGGTGCCAAGGCCGGCCACGGGAAAGATGGCAGTGCGAACGGGTTCGGTCATCGAGTGAGTGTCTCCGTATGGTTGCTGATCGGTGTCTTCGCTGCTGTGCAGCAAGATAGTGGCGCAGCGGGAGATGTCAAAAAGCGACACCGATTATGTCGCTTTCCAGCGTTACCTGCCACATCTTGCGGCGCAAGAGCCGAATTCTCGTGCATCTGGCTGCGATCATGCGGTTCCAACGCGCCGCGCGCGGCGTGGTTCCCGGCCATCGGCTTGACTTTGCCGCGATGCAGAATATCTGAAAGCGACATGCACCGACAGGAAACGACATATTCGGCGGGAGGGGGAACCATTCCGCGCTGCGCCGCGTTGCGTGCCGGAGGACACAGATGACCCACACCGACCTTTCCGCCGATCCCACCGTATTCCATGCCGACCGTCTTGGTCCCGTCGCCGTCCTCGGCGGCGGCTCCTGGGGCACGGCGCTGGCCGCCACCCTCGCGCAGGCCGGGTCCGAAACGCGGCTCTGGGCGCGCAACGAGGCGGTCGCCGACGAGATCAACGCGACCGGCCGCAACGACGCCTATCTTCCCGGCATCGACCTGCCTGCCCGGCTGTCGGCGACATCCGATCTCGCGGCCGCGCTGGACGGGGTCGAGGCGGTGCTGATCGTCGTGCCCTCCCGCCGGATCCGGTCCGTGGCGGCGCTTGCCCGGCCGCACCTGCCCGCAGGCGTGCCGGTCGCGGTCTGCGCCAAGGGGATCGAGGCCGAGACCGGCCTGCTGATGTCGCAGGTGGCGGAGGAGGAACTGCCGGGGCACCCGGTGGGCTGCGTGTCGGGGCCGACCTTCGCCCGCGAGACCGCGCTCGGACACCCGACCGCCGCCACCGTCGCCTTCGCCTTCGGGCCCGCGGACCGGCTGAACCCGGCGCAGAGCCCGGCGGTCCGGCTGGCCGTCACCCTCACCAGCGAGAGCTTCCGGGCCTACGTGTCGGACGATCTCGTGGGCGTCGAGATCGGCGGCGCGGTCAAGAACGTGATCGCGGTCGCCTGCGGGATGATGACCGGGGCCGGGTTCTCGGAGAACACCCGCGCCGCCCTCATCACCCGCGGCGTCGACGAGATGAAGCTTCTGGCCGAGGCGCTGGGCGGCCGCCGCGAGACGGTGACCGGGCTGTCCGGCATCGGCGACCTGACGCTGACCTGCGCCAGCACGACGTCCCGCAACATGTCGCTTGGCCTGCAGCTCGGACAGCGGATCCCGCGCGAGGAATGCTTCGACGGCCAGCCGGTCGTCGTCGAGGGCGAACACAATTCCAGAACGATCACCGATCTTGCCCGGCGGCTGGGCCTGACCCTGCCGATCTGCGAGGCGGTGCGCGCCATCCTGCATGACGGCGCGGCGCTGGGTCCGACCTTCGCCGCCCTCTGGGCCCGCCCGATCGAGGCCGAGCCGCGCAGCATGGAGATGTCCTTCGGGCACCCGTCGCCCGACCAAGCCATTCGAAAACTTTCAGAAAGGATCGCATGACCCAGATCGACCCCACCGCCTCCACCATTTCCCGCCATCCGATTGCCGACAAGAAGCTGGTGCTTGCCACCGATCTTGACGGCACCTTTCTCGGCGGCAGCGACGAGGCCCGCACCGGGCTTTACAACTGGATCGAGAAGAACCGCGCCTCCGTGGGGCTGATCTTCGTCAGCGGCCGCGAGCCGGGCTTCATCACCAACCTCGTCCGCCGGCACGGCGTGCCGCGGCCCGATTTCGCGGTGTGCGACGTGGGCACGACCATCGCGTCGGTGGGGCCGGACAACCTGCTGTCGCCGATCGCCGAGCTCGAGGCCGAGATCGCGGAAGCCTGGGGCGATGCGAATGGCCGGGTGCAGGCGGCGCTGCACCGGGCGCGCGGGCTCAAGCTGCAGTCCACCGGCTTCCGCCACCGCGTGAGCTACGACATGGATCCGGCCGAGTTCGATCCCGCCGCGCTCGACATCGTTGCCGATCTCGGGCTCGACGCGCTTGTCTCGGACAACCGGTTCTTCGACGTGCTGCCGCGCGACGTCAGCAAGGGGCCGTCGCTGCTGCGCCTGCTGACCCACCTGGGCGTGCCGAACGGCAACTGCCTCGTCGCCGGGGACACGTTGAACGACCTGTCGATGCTGTCGCTGGGGCTTCCCGCCGTCGCCGTCGGCAATTCCGAACCGGCGCTGCTCGACGCGCTCAAGGGACAGGGTCACGTCCACTTCGCCAAGGGCGAGGGCGCGGCGGGGATCGCCGAGGCGATCCTGTCGCACGACGCGTTCCGTCCGGAAGCCGCCTGAGGGAGAGCCGCCATGTCGTCCGATCTTGTCATCGTCTATCACCGGCAGCCCTACGAGGAGGTCGAGGAGAACGGCCGCGTCGTGCTGAAGGAGAATTCCAGCCCCAACGGCATCGTCCCGACGCTCAAGAGCTTCTTCGGCGGCGCCGATCACGGGGCCTGGATCGCCTGGAAACTGGCCGAGGACCCGTCGAACCCCGACTTCGAGCGGGTGATCGAGATCGACGACGCCTATGGCAAGTACTCGGTGTCGCGGCTGCCGCTGTCGGCCGATCAGGTCCGGGAATTCTACCACGTCACCTCGAAGGAGGCGTTCTGGCCGATCCTGCACGGGTTCAAGGAGCGCTACGACTATTTCCCAGTCGACTGGCCGAACTTCCGCGAGGTGAACTGGGCCTTCGCCGAGGCCGCGGCGGCCGAAGCGGCGGAGGGGGCCGTGGTCTGGGTCCACGACTACAACCTGTGGCTGGTGCCGGGCTACCTGCGCAAGCTGCGCCCGGACGTGAAGATCGCCTTCTTCCACCACACCCCGTTCCCGCCGGCGGACATGTTCAACGTCCTGCCGTGGCGCAAGGAAATCGTGGCGAGCCTGCTGGCCTGCGACGATGTCGGGTTCCACATTCCGCGCTTCGCCGCGAACTTCGTCTCCGTGGCCCGCAGCCTGTTCGACATCGATGTGGTCGGCCGCGAACGGGTGCCCGAGACGTGGATCTCGGAAGGCACCGCGCTGACCGAGCGCATGATGCCCACCGCGATCGAGTTCGAGGGCCGGCGGGTCGGGGTCAGCGTCACCCCGGTCGGCGTCGATATCGGCCTCATCGACGAGCGCGCCCGCGCCGCCGAGACCGCGGCGGCGGTCCGCGGCATCCGCGATGACCTCGGCGGCTGCAAGCTCGTGCTTTCGGTGGGCCGCACCGACTACACCAAGGGCGGTATCGAGCAGTTGTCGAGTTTCGAGCGCCTGCTCGACGCCAACCCGGACCTGCGCGGCCGGATCCGGCTGATGCATGTCTCGGTTTCGGCCAACCGCAACATGACCGCCTACGGCGCGATCCAGAGCGAGATCGAGGAAACCGCCGGTCGGATCAACGGCCGGTTCGGCACGCTGGACTGGCAACCGGTCACGCTGATCTCGCGTGCCATACCCTTCGCCGAGCTGATCGCCTACTACCAGGCGGCGGACGTGGCGTGGATCACGCCGCTCGCCGACGGCATGAACCTCGTGTGCAAGGAATACGTCGCGGCGCGCACCGACGGCGACGGCGTGCTGGTGCTGTCGGAATTCGCCGGGGCGGCGGTGGAACTGGGCGACGCGGTGATCGCCAACCCGTTCTCCCATGCCTCGATGGATCACGCGATCCTGTCGGCGCTGAACATGCCGGAAGAGGAACGGCGGACCCGCATGGGGCGGCTTCGCGAGGCGGTCCGCGCCTCGGACGTCCGGCACTGGACGCCTGGTGTCTCGAAGATCGGCGGCGACACGATGGACTCCGCCGCCTGAGCGGCCGGCGGCGGGTCAGGACCCGGCGGGCGGCCGGGCCAGACAGCGCGCGATCTCGTCCAGCAGCACGGCGCGCTGCACCGGCTTGGTCAGCCGCACGTCGTCGGGGCGCAGCCCGTTGCCATGCACCTGCGCCTCGTTGGCGTAGCCGGACATGAAGACGATCCGCGCGTCGGGACGGACCTTGCGGATCGCCTTGGCCAGCCCCGGGCCCTGCAGCTCGCCGGGCATCACGATGTCGGTGACGACCAGATCGTATCCGCTGCCGTCGCCGTAGAGCTTCAGTCCCTCGTCGCCGTTGACCGCCTCCTGCACCGTGTAGCCGGCCAGCCTGAGGGTGCGCGCAAGGACCCGGCGGACGTTCTCGTCGTCCTCGACGAGCAGCAGGGTCGCGCCCGCGGAATCCGGCTCCCGGCGTGCCAGCGGGGCCGCTGCCTGCCCGGCCGGGGTGCCGCTGATCGGGAAGTAGAGCTTGAAGGTCGTGCCCTGTCCCGGCTCGGAATAGACCCGGATGCTGCCGCCGGACTGCTTCATGAAGCCCTGCACCATCGACAGCCCGAGCCCGGTTCCCTCGCCGACATCCTTGGTGGTGAAGAACGGATCGAACACCCGCGGCAGATCGTCGGCGGCGATGCCATGGCCGCTGTCGCTGACCGCCAGCATCACGTAGCGGCCGACCTCCAGATCCTCGCCCCGGCTGGCGTTGTAGGCCTCGTCGATCCGGACGTTGCTGGTCTCGATCGTGAGGCGGCCCTTGCCCTCGACGGCGTCCTTGGCGTTGAGAAGCAGGTTCAGCAGCGCGGTCTCCAGTGCGGAACGGTCCGCGGCGATCGGCCAGAGCCCGGCCAGCAGGGACACTTCTATCGAGATGCTCTCGGGCAGGGTCCGCGTCATCCAGGTCTGCGATTCCCGGATCACGGCGTTCAGGTCGAGAACCTCGGGACTGAGCCGGGCCTTGCGCGCAAAGGCCAGCATGTTCTTGATCAGGTCGGCGCCGCGGTCGGTCGCCGAACGGGCCTCCTTCAGGCAATCGATCAGCGCCGGGTCCTCGGTCATCTTCTCCGCGAGTTCGATATTGCCGAGGATGACGGTCAGGAGGTTGTTGAAATCGTGCGCCATGCCGCCGGTCAGCTTGCCGACCGCGTCGAGCTTCTGCGCCTGTTCCGCGATGTCCCGGTTATGGGCCAGTTCGCGGTCCTTCTCCACGATGGGGGTCAGGTCGAGGTTCGCGCCGACCACGCGATAGGGCGCGCCGGAGCCGTCCCGCAGCACGATCGCGGTCCCCTTGAGATGATGGATCGTGCCGTCCGCGGCGCAGACACGGTAGGTGGTGTCGAACTCCCGGTTTCCCTTGAGCGCCTCCTCGAATTCCAGCGACACGCGGGGCAGGTCCTCGGGATGGACGACCCGGGCCCAGTCCTCGAATCGTCCCCTGTAGCCCGCCACGGAGATCTGGTGCATCTCCTTGTTGACATCGTCCCATTCGACGACGCCGCTGCGCGGATCGAAGGTCCAGATCCCGATCCGCCCGGATTTCTTGGCCAGCGTCAGGGTCTGGAGCGTCTTCTCCAGTTCGACGCGGCTTTCCGCCGAGTGGATCGCGAGCTTCGCGACATAGCCGGTCAGGCCGACGGCGAGGATGTTGGCGATCCAGATCAGCGGCAGGTCGTGGCGCAGCCAGCGTTCGGCGAGGTCCTGCGGCTGGATCACGTAGTACATCAGGGCGGCAGCGACGAGGCTGAGCCCGATGCCGGCGATGATCCGGCGCGGCCCGAACATGTGGCCCAGCGACCCGCGGAAATTCCGGTGCCAGAGCGCCGCGCCCGCGATCCCGTAAAGCAGCAGCGCAAAGACCGCCGGCAGCGCGAAACTGCCGCCCACCATGGCCCGTCCGGTCGAGCCGAAGGCGGCGGCGACGGCTGTCGACACGGGCCCGCCAACGATGCCCGCCACGATCACCGGCCCCGCCCGCGCATCGATGGTGGTCCCGTCGGGCAACGCGATCGGCGTAATCGTCACCAGGAGCGTGACGATCCCGAACGTCAGCCCGATGAGGACCGCGCCGCGATACGTGTCGGCGAGTTCCCTCTTCTGCCAGATCAGGTGGAGACCGATCGCCGAGAGAGCGATCAGGGCAGCATTCTGCAGCATCTGGACGAACATCGGGACGGTCCACTCCCCCGCGGCGGTGTTGCCCGGCACACCTTCAGGTTGTCACGTTCGGTCCCCCGTGTCGACGGCCCTGCGTCGACCGGCGGCGGGCGGTCCGGTCCGGCCCTTGCCAGCCTAGCCACCGGAACCGGCAAACGGCGCGAGCCGGATGCCCGCGTCCTCCAGCCGCCGGCGAAGGGTCCGCGCCATCAGGATCGCGCCTGCCGTGTCGCCGTGCAGGCAGATCGTGTCGATCCGCGCCGGCACCCGGGTCCCGCTCGCGGTCAGGATCGCGCCGTGTTCCAGCGTGTCGAGGATCCGCGCGGCGGCCTCCTCGGCGTCATGCAGCACCGCGCCGGGCTGGCTGCGGTCCACCAGCGTCAGGTCGTCGTTGTAGGCCCGGTCGGCGAAGATCTCGCTCGCCGTCGGGCAGCCCAGCGCCCGCGCCGCCTCGGCCTGCGCGGTGCCGGCCATCACCATGATGATGAGATCGGGCGCCGCGCCCAGCGCCGCCTCGTAGCAGGCCCGCGCCATGTCGGCGTCCTCGGAGGCCATGTTGGCCAGCGCGCCGTGCAGCTTCAGGTGCCGGACCTTCGTGCCGGCGGCCTGCGCCAATCCTACGGCCGCGCCGACCTGGTAGGCGACGAGATTGCGCAGGCTGTCCGTGCTCATCTTCAGCCGCCGCCTGCCGAAGCCCTGCAGGTCGGCGAAACCGGGATGCGCCCCGATGCCCACGCCGCGTGTTGCCGCGGCCCGCATCGTCTTGGCCATCGTGTCCCAGTCGCCGGCATGCATGCCGCAGGCGATGTTGGCGGAGGTGACGATCTCCAGCAGCGCCGCGTCGTCGCCCATCGTCCAGGGCCCGAAGCCCTCGCCCATGTCCGCGTTGAGGTCCACCGAGGTGATCATCCGGCTGCTGCCTCCAGGTCTTCGCCCGCGGTCACGCCGCCGATGAGCTGGTAGGCCAGCAGATCGTGCATGTCCTCGGGCCGCCGCACAAGCCGGGTCAGGGACCGCTTCAGCCCGGCCCGGCGGCCGCGTTCGGCGGCCTCGATCCTGCGGGCCTCGTCGAAATCGATGAACCGGAACCGCAGCACCCCGCCCGGCCCGGTCTGCGCCACGCGGGGCAGGTCGGCGGGGATCACGGTGCCGATCCGGGGATAGCCGCCGGTGGTCTGGCACTCGGCCAGCAGCACGAAGGGGCTGCCCTCACCGGCAATCTGGATGTCGCCGGGCACCACGATCTCGGACAGCACCGACAGCCCCGCCGCCGCGGCGAAACCGCCGCCCCCCTCGGGATCGAACCGCACGCCCATCCGGTTGCCGCGGGCGTCCCGGCGGAACCGGGTTGCGGCGAAGCGGTCGCGCTCGGACTCGGCGAACAGCCGGGTCTGCGGCGTCGGCAGGACCCGCACGGTGCCGCCGTCGAACCGGGCCTCGGGGACGAGCCCGAAGCCCACCTTGTCCGGGGCCGGATCGGTCCCCGCTTCCAGCACGTCGCCCGCCGCCAGCGGCGCCCGCAGCCCGGCCACCAGATGCGCGGCCCGCGAGCCGAGCAAGTGTTCCCCGGCGATGCCGCCGCCGACATGGAGATATCCGTAGGTGCCCGACGACACCCCGCCGATGGTCAGCCGGCTGCCCTTCGGCATCGCGTGGCTGGCGTTCCAGGCCAGCCGGGTGCCGTCCAGCGTCGCCGCCATCGGCGCCCCGGTCAGGGCGATCCGCAGGTCGGCGCCGGCCTCGAACTGGCCGCCGCTGCCCGGCATTTCGATCGCCGCCGCGCCCGGGTCCTGGCCCAGCAGCGCCGCGCCCTCGTGCAGCGCAAGCCGGTCCGCCGCGCCGCCGCGCGACAGGCCGAAGCCGAGGTAGCCGGGCCGGCCCGTGTCCTGCACGGTGACGCCGGGTCCGCAGCGCAGAACGGTCAGGGTCCGGCTCATGACATTGGCTCCGCGGTGGCGCCGCCGTCGGGACCGCTGGCCTCGAGCCGGGCATAGCTGTCCTCGGCGACCGGCGTGAACAGCACCTCGTCACCGGGACGCAGCGGGAACGGGTCGTCGCTTTCGGGGCGGAAAAGGCGCAACGCGGTCTGGCCCACGTGCCGCCAGCCGGTCGGGGTCGAGACGGTGAACAGCACCAGCTGCCGGATCGCGACAGTCAGCGCCCCGACCGGCACCCTGGGGGTCAGTCCGCTCTGGCGCGGAATGTCCCAGTGCGCAGGGAGTTCGCCGAGATAGGGCATCCCCGGCGCGAAGCCGATGGTCTGGACCCGCACCGGGCGGGCCGAGATCTCCTCGATCGCGGTGTCCGGCGAGACACCGGCCAGCCGCGCGGATTCCTCCAGTTGCGGGGCCATCGCGCCGCCGAACACGGTAGGCACCCGCCACAGCCGCCGCCCCGAGAGCAGCGGCGCCTCGGTCCAGTCCCGGCTGCCCAGCAGGTCCGACAGGCGGTCGGGCAGGCGGTCCGCGCCATCGGCCAGCGGGTCGAAGCGCAGGTAGGTCGAGACCAGCGAGGTGGCGCATTCCTCGACCCCGGCCCAGCCTTCGCGCTCGACCGCCGCGCGCAGCGCCAGCGCGGCCCGGTTCGCCGGTTCGGTCAGCCGGTCGCCGAAGCTGACCAGCAGGCCGTCGAAGCCCAGGCGGCTCACCGTCGGCCAGTCGCCGGAGGCCGCGGGGTCGGGGTCGTCGAGCGGGGCCATCGGCGCTACTGGACCGCGTTGGGCAGGAACAGCGCGATCTGCGGGAAGGCGATCAGCAGCCCCACCATGACCAGCATCATCACCACGTAGGGGATCGCCCCCAGCATCACCTCGGACATCCGCCCCGACCGCCGCGCGCCCTGCACGACGTAGAGGTTGAGCCCGACCGGCGGCGTGATGAGGGCCATCTCGATCAGCACGATCATCAGGATGCCGAACCAGATCGGGTCGTAGCCCTGCGCCACCACCAGCGGCACGATGATCGGGATCGTCACCACCATCAGCGACAGCGTCTCGATGAAGAAGCCGAGCACGATGTAGATCAGCACCACCACGAGGATCAGCCCGAGCGACGACAGGCCCAGCCCGTCGAGCAGCGCCGAAAGCTCGTTGCCCAGCCCGGCCGAGGCCAGGGTGAAGTTGAGGAACGACGCGCCGAGGATCACCAGCATGATCATCGCGGTGATCTTGACCGTGCCCATCAGGCTTTCGCTGACCACGCGCCAGTTCATCGTCCCGAACAGCGCGGCGATTGCCACGGCGCCGAACACGCCCACCGAGGCGGCCTCGGTCGGGGTGGCCCAGCCCTTGTAGATGGTGCCGATGATGACGGTGAACAGCAGCACGATCGGGATCAGCTGGACCAGCGCCTGCAGCATCTGCGCCGCCGAGAACAGCCGCCGTTCGCCGCCGAGACCGGGCCGGATCAGGCAGATCAGAACGGTGATCGCCATGAAGCCCAGCGCCAGTCCGAGGCCCGGCAGCAGCCCGGCGAGGAACAGCTTCGGGATCGAGGACTGGGTCAGGAAGCCGTAGACGATCAGGTTGATCGACGGCGGGATCATGATGCCAAGGGTGCCGCCCGCGGCGATGGCGCCCGAGAACAGCTTCGGATCGTAGCCCAGCTTCTCGGCCTGCGGCATCGCCACGGTCGCGACGGTGGCGGCGGTCGCCACCGAGGACCCGGACGTGGCCGAGAACATCGTCGCGGTGGCGACGTTGGCATGGACCAGCCCGCCGGGCAGCCAGCTGACCCAGCGGTCGAGCGCGGCGTAGGTCCGGGTGGCGATGCCGGAGCGGACGAGGATCTCGCCCAGCAGCACGAAGAACGGAATGGCGATCAGGGTCGCGTTGTTGGAGGTCGACCACACGAGGTTTCCGAGCCCGCGGATCAGCGGGAACGGGCTGAAGAAGATGTCGATGCCGAAGCCAAGCAGGAACAGCACGATCCCGACCGGGATCGACAGGCTGAGCAGGGCCAGCAGGCCGACGCTGCAGTAGAGGATCATTTCGCGGCCTCCGCTTCGCCAAGGGCTCCGATGGCGGCTTCGGCCGCCGCGTGCTCGCGCCGCATCACGAGGACCAGCGCTGCGAGGAGGGTGATCCACGAGATCAGCGCGAAGTAGACCCAGCCGGCCAGCCAGGGCAGCTGCACCCAGGCCAGCGGGGTTTCGAGCGGGGTGTTGGCGCGCGAGCTGTTGGCTAGCGAGCGCTCGAGCACCGGCCAGCACTTGATCGCGATCAGCGTGACCGAGGCCGACAGGGTGAACAGCGAGAACAGGTCGAACAGCGACCGGCCGGCGGCGCCGACGCGGGTGCGGATCAGGTCGATCCGGACGTGGCCGAGCTCCATCAGCGCATAGCCCATGCCCCAGGAGGTGGCGATGGCCATGACATAGCCGCTGATCTCGTCGGTGCCGCCGAACGACAGGTGAACCTGCCGCAGCACCACGTCGATCAGCACGAAGGCCGAGCAGAGCAGGAGGGCGAGCCCCACGAGGCTCGCCACCCGGCGGTTGAGGGCTTTCAGCCCGTCGAGAAGACGTTCAGGCATGAAAGCCCCCCTTCGCTTGCGTTACTGACCGATGGTCACGCCGACCGTCGCGCCGACGGTCTCGTTCCAGCGGGCGGCCCAGTCGTCGCCGGCACGGGCGGCCCAGTCGGGCAGCACCTTGCCGACCAGCACTTCGCGGGCGCGGTCGAAATCGGCGTCCGACACTTCGACCAGCGTCATGTTGCGGGCCTCGCCGGCCGGGCACTCGCCGTTGCCTGTCAGGCAGGCGATGTCATTGACCAGCGCGCTTTGGGCCGAGGCCCAGGCGGCGTCCTCGAACTCGGACTTGATCTGGCTCTCGATGAGCGCCTGGGTGTCGGCGTCGAGGCTGTTCCAGCGGTCCATGTTCATCGCGGTCACGACGCTGTCCCAGCCGCCCAGCGGGATCGGCAGCAGGTGGGTGGAGACTTCCCACCAGCCCGCCGAGTAGCCCGAGCCGGCGCCGGTCACGGCGCAGTCGACGACGCCGTTCTGCAGCGCGCCCGGCACTTCGCCGAAGCTGACGTTGATGCCCTCGGCGCCCAGCGCCTCGAGGAACTGCGCGGTCATCCGGCCCGAGGCGCGGACCTTCAGGCCGTTCAGGTCGTCGAGGCTGTCGACCTCGGCGTTGCAGAACACGACCTGCGGCGGGTAGGGCGCGATGGCGAGGACCTTGGAGTTGAACCGGTCGCGGAAGATGTCGTCGACCATCGGCCGGGCGGCGTCGACCATCGCGCGGGCCTCGTCGGCGGTCAGCGCCAGCAGCGGCACGTCCAGCCCTTCGAGTTCCGGCGCGTCGGCCACGGCATAGTCGGCCACGGTCATCGCCACGTCGTAGACGCCGTCGCCCAGCAGGCGGAACACGTCGCCCACGCCCAGGTTCATCTGGTTGTGGGTGGTCAGCGACACCGCGATCTTGCCCTCCGAGGCCGCCGGCAGGGTCTCGGACCAGAACGGCGCCTCGTACTGGTTGTGCAGCGGCAGGCTCGACCAGCTGCCGACGACCGAGAGATCCTCGGCGACGGCGGGGGCGGCGAGCGCCGTGGTAGCGGACAGAAGGAACATCAGGCGTTTCATCAAGGGACTCCCTGTTGTGTTGTGAGTGGTGGTGAGTATCGTCAGGCCGGCGCGAGAACCGGGATCTCGGCATCGTCGGGCACATCGGTGATGAGCATGTGCCCCGGCTTGTGCGTGATGCAGATCGGCGGCGCGGCGGCTTCGAGGGCCACCTGCGGGGTCACGCCGCAGGCCCAGAAGACCGGGATCTCGCCGTCGCGCAGCGGCGCCGGGTCGCCCCAGTCGGGCCGGCCGATATCGGTGATCCCGATCGCTGATGGGTCGCCGACGTGGATCGGCGCGCCGTGTGCCAGCGGGAAGCGGCGGGAAATCTCGACCACCTCGTCGAGCCGGGCCGGGTCGATGTTGCGCTGGCTGACCACCATGCCGGCCCGGAACGGCCCGGCGGGGACGCAGGCCCGGTCGGTGCGGAACATCGGCACCGTGGTGTCGTGCTCCACGTGCCAGAGCGGGATGCCTGCGCGCAGCAGCGCGTGTTCGAAGGTGAACGAACAGCCCAGCGCGAAGCCGACCATGTCGTCGCTCCAGTGGGCGGTGATGTCGCTCGTCGAGATGTCGAGCCGGCCGTCGCGATAGATGTTGTAGGCCGGCACGTCGGTGCGCAGGTCGATGTCGGCGCCGAGCGTCCGGATCAACGGGTCGCCGGTCTCGGTCACGCCGACGAGCGGGCAGGGCTTGGGGTTGCGCTGGCAGAAGCGCATGAAATCGAGCGCGTAGGCCTCGGGCAGGATCACCAGGTTCACCTGCAGGTAACCGGTGCAGAGCCCGGCCGTGTGGGACCGGTAGGCGCCTTCGCGAATGGCGGCGCGGACCGCCGACGGATCACGCGTCCGCATCAGGTTGAAGGGTATGGTCACGGTGCTGGCCTCGGGCATGGTGCTTCAGCGTCACCGGAGCGCGGAATAAAATCAAATCGAAGTTTTTTGCGAATGTCTATTCAGGTTTTTTATCACCCCACTGCTCCACGGCGATCTCCGCGGCGGTCCGGGCGGCGGTCTCGATCAGGTGGCTCCTGGTGTCGCCCAGGAAGGAAACCGTGAATCTCAGGGGGTTAGGCCGCCAGCCGGGGTCGAATTCCCGCAGGGTGCCGCGTGTGACGTAGATCTCGCCCATCACCCGGGGCAGGGCGGCGATGCCGAGGTTGGCCTCGACCAGCCGGAAGCAGGCCGACAGCGAGGTCGAGGGGAATAGCGCGGCGTTCGGGCCGATTCGTTCCAGCAGCTCGTCCTTCAGTTCCCGGTAGGGCCGTGTGTGCCGGGCATAGGTCAGCACCGGTCGGCCGAGATGGGCATCTTCGGGCGGCGCCGCCGCGGCGACGTACCAGGCCAGTTCCACCCCCGGCAGTTCGAGGTTGTCGACCGCGTAGTCCGAGATCGGCCCCAGCAGGATGGCCAGGTCGATCTCGCGGTTGAGCAGCGCCTCCCGCAGGTTGGAGGAGATGTCGACGTTGAACTCGATCTCCAGCTTGGGGAACTGCCGGTGCAGCCGGGCGATCAGGTCCGGCAGCCAGCATTGCGCGATGGTTTCGGACACGCCGAGCCGCAACTGCCCGTCGATGCCGGCGGGGTCGGAGATGTCCTTCTCGATCATCCGCGACAGGTGCTCGAACCGCTCGGCATGGCCGACCAGCCGCTCGCCCCGCTTGCTGAGGGTCAGGCTGCCGCCGATGCGGTCGAACAGGTCGCAGCCGAGGCTGGCCTCCAGGTTGCGGATCCGGGCGCTCACCGCCGGCTGCGTCAGGTTCAGCGCCACGGCCGCCTTGCGCACCCCGCCCAGCCGGACAACCGCGAGGAAGGTGCGCAACTGGTCGAGGTTGATCCGGCTCATGGTCCGTCAGGCGCGGTCCGGGGCGGGGCCGAGGGATTGGCGCAGCCGGATATCGGTGGGCAGTTCGATCCGTTCCACCGCGGTCCCGCCATCCTCCACCATCCTCATCAGCAGTTGCGCCGCGCGCCGGCCCATCTCGCGGTGGGGGACGTGGACCGTTGTGAGCTCGGGCTCGGCCAGCATCGCCAGTTCGATGTCGTCGAACCCGGTGATCGAGACATCCGCCGGAACCCTCAAACCCATGCCCTTGGCGGCGCGCAGGGCGCCGATCGCCAGCACGTCGTTGCCGCACAGCACCACCGTCGTTTCGGGCACGTCGGTCATGATCCCGCGAAACGCGGCGGCGCCGGTGTCGATGCCGTATTGGGTCTCCACAAGGGTCAGGCGCGATTCCGGCAGGCCGGCCTCGGCCATGGCCAGCCGCAGGCCGTCGACCCGGCCCCTGGCGCGGTCGTTGGCGGCGATGGGGGCCGAGATCATGCCGATCCGGTCGTGACCCAGCGCCAGCACCCTTCGGGCAAGGTCGGCCATCGCGCGGACGTTGTCGAAGCCGATCGCGGCGTGGGGCTCGTCCATGTCGAAGGACCACGCGACCAGCGCCGGGACGGCGCGGCGCCGCAGGAAGCCGTAGATCTCGGGCCTGCGGTGGTAGCCGATCAGGAGCAGGCCGTCGGCGCCGCGCGCCACGAGGGTGCGGATCTGCTCCTCCTCCAGTTCCTCCTGGTAGGCCGACGACGCGATGAGCAGGGTGATGCCGTGCCGGCCCAGTTCCTCCTGGAAGGCCTGGATGCCGCGGGCGAAGATGGCGTTGTCCATCGTCGGGATCACCACGCCCATCGTGTTGGTCCGTTTCGCCGCCAGCGCCCGGGCATTGAAGTTCGGCGCGTACCCGAGGTCGCGGACCGCCTGCATGACCCGGTCGCGGGTCTCGGCCCCCACGAGCTCGGGGGTGTTGAGGCAGCGCGACACCGTCGCGGTCGAGACATTGGCCCGCCGGGCCACGTCGGCCAGCGTCGGGATCGCCGCAGCGGAACTGTCTTCGCCTGGTGTCGTCATGTGGTCGGCACCTTTATCGGTAACTTGACGCTACGCCAGCATATCCGCTTGCCAGACAAAATGTAAGCGCTTACATTCGAGACGAATCATCTTTCGGCCACCCGGGAGGACCCACCGTGGCATTTCTGATCGCTCTTCTGCTGTTCGCCGGCTTTGTCGTGAACGTCACTCTCGGTGCGGTCGGAGGCGGCCCGCTGGTCGGGATCGTTGCCGAGATGGTGATCCTGTTCGGCGCATCGATCTGCTTCGTGATCGGCATCCTGCAGCGCGAAGCGGCCCGGAAGCGCGACGAAGCGCCGACCGAATGATATACCCGACGAACCCCAACGTCCGAAATTCTCAGGGAGGAGACACGATGGACAAGACGAAGCAGGAGCTGGCCTCGGCCGAGCGCCGCAATTTCCTGAAGCTGGCCGGCACCGGCAGCTTCACCGCGGCGATGGTCGCCGGTGCCGCCGGCACCCTCTGGTCGAGCGAGGCCGCGGCGCAGACCGCCGCCGAGGAACGCGAGCGGGAAGCCGCCGCCGACCACATCATGACGCTCGCCACGGCTTACGTCCTGACCGCCGACCGCAGCTATCCGATCATGCAGCTGGACCTGAAGGAAAACATCCAGAACATGACCAACGGCAAGGTCTACGTGCGTCTCGCCCCGGGCGGCCAGCTCGGCGCCGGCGGTGCGCTCGCCCAGGCCGTGCAGGGCGGCACGATCCAGTGCGCCCAGCACTCGCTGTCGAACTTCGCCCCCTTCGCGAGCGTTGTGGACCTCATCAACCTGCCCTACTTCTGCGGCTCCAACCAGCGCTTCACCAACCTGACCTCGTCGGACGCGTGGAAGTCGGAAGTCGACCCCAAGATCGCGGCGTCGGGCTTCAAGTCGCTGTTCTACATCGTGATCGATCCGCGGGTCGTGGCGGTGCGGCAGGGCGGTAGCGCGATCCTCACCCCGGGCGACATGTCGGGCGTGAAGTTCCGCGTGCCGGGCTCGGCGATGCTGCAGCAGTACTACTCGATGGTCGGCGCCAACCCGACCCCGGTGGCCTGGGGCGAGACCCCCTCGGCGATCCGGCAGGGCGTGGCCGACGCGCTCGACCCGTCGGTGGGCGCGCTGCACGTGTTCGGCTTCGGCGAGATCCTGAGCCACGTCACCTTCACCCAGGCCGTGCCCGACAGTCAGGTCTACTCGGTCAACCTCGAGTGGTTCAACTCGCTGCCCGGCGACGTGCAGGAAGGCATCGAGTTCGCCGGCGAGATCACCCAGGCGCAGAACCTCGCCAAGGTTCCGGCCGCCCGCGCCTACGCGATGTCCGAGCTGACCAAGAACGGCGTGGAATTCCACACCCTCAGCGACGACCAGCTGGCCGAGTGGCAGGAAGCCGGCGGCTACCAGCGCAGCGAATGGGACCAGTTCAAGGTCGACCTGGCCGGGTCGATGGAGACCTTCGCCAAGCTCGAGGAAGCCGCGGACACGATGGGCCGCTACTACGTCCACGACGCCTGATCCCCGATCCCGGCGCCGGCGGCGGCCCCGATTGCCGCCGGCGCCACCCCGCACCCGTAACGCATCGCCAGAACGCTCGGCACCGGGCGGCCGCACAGGCCGTGCCCGGAGGGAGAAGTCATGTCCGGCATTTATCACGCGATCGACCGCAACGGAGAACGCTGGCTGCTGCTCGTGTTCTACGTGATGCTGGTCGGAACCATGTTCATCGAGGTCGTCCGGCGGGAGGTCTTCGCCTATTCCTCGATCTGGGGCGAGGAGATCGTCCGCTATTCCTTCATCTACCTCGCCTGGATCGGCGCCGCCGCGGCGGTCAAGGAACGTGGGCACATCCGCATCGACGTGCTGATGCATTACGTGCCGCGCCGGGTGAAGACGCTCCTCTACATCTTCGGCGACATCGTGATGTTCATCGTCGCGCTGGTCGCGCTCTACTGGTCGTGGGAATCGGTCCACGTCTCGTGGAAGTTCGGGTCGGTGACCCACGGGCTTCGGATCAGCCAGGTCTGGTTCCTGTTCGCCGTCCCCTTCGGCTTCGCGCTGATCATCTTCCGCCTTGTCCAGTCCTTCCTCCGCGACATCGCGGACCTTCGTAGCGGCCGGCCCGTCTACGAGGGCGACAAGCTGTTCGACTGAGGAGAGCACAGCCATGATGTGGCAGACACTTCAGAACCAGACGCTCGACCTCGGCTGGGACTTCTACGGTTCGGTCATCCTCTTCGTGTTCCTGATCGCGATGGCCGTGCCGGTCTGGGCCGCCATCGGGTCCTCGACGATCCTGATGCTGGTCTGGTCCGGGGCGCTTCCGCTCAGCCTGATGGGCGAAAAGCTGTTCTCCGGCATCGACGCCTTCGCGCTCACCGCGGTGCCGCTGTTCATCCTGACCGGCGACGTGCTGGTCCGGACCGGATTGTCGCGAAAATTCCTCGACGTGGCCGAGGCCCTGACCTGCTGGGCCAAGGGCGGCTTCGGATCGGCGACGGTGCTGGTCTGCGGCATGTTCGCGGCGATCTCGGGCTCCGACGCGGCGGGCGCCGCGGCGGTGGGCCGGATGACCATCGACCGGCTGGTGGAAAGCGGCTACCCGCGGCCCTATGCCTGCGCGCTGGTCGCGGCCGGGGCCTGTACCGGGATCCTGATCCCGCCCTCGATCGCCTACATCATCATCGGTCTGGTCCTCGGCATCGCGGTCTCGACACTGTTCCTCGCCGCGCTGATCCCCGGCATCCTGATCCTCGTTTCCATCCTCGTCACCAACATCGTGATGAACCGTCTCAACCTCTGGGA
>JBFKOW010000026.1:0-26998 GCA_041628615.1 Paracoccaceae bacterium
GGCTGGGGCGTCGGCGGGATCGAGGCCGAGGCCGCGATGCTGGGCCAGCCGATCTCGATGCTGATCCCCGAAGTGGTGGGCTTCGAACTCACCGGCCAGATGATCGAGGGCACCACCGGCACCGACCTCGTGCTCAAGGTCGTCGAGATGCTGCGCAAGAAGGGCGTGGTGGGCAAGTTCGTCGAATTCTACGGCTCGGGTCTCGACAACCTGCCGCTGGCCGACCGCGCCACGATCGCCAACATGGCCCCCGAATACGGCGCCACCTGCGGCTTCTTCCCGATCGACGACGAGACCCTGCGCTACCTGACCCAGACCGGCCGCGACGAGGCCCGGGTGGCGCTGGTCGAAGCCTACGCCAAGGAGAACGGCTTCTGGCGCGGCCCGGACTACGCGCCGGTCTACACCGACACGCTCAGCCTCGACATGGGCACCATCGTCCCCGCGATCTCGGGGCCGAAGCGGCCGCAGGACTACATCGCGCTCGACAAGGCCGCCGCGGCCTTCGGCGCCTGGGTCAAGGGCCAGCGCGAGGGCAAGGACGCCTCGAAGAAGGAGGAGGTCCGCTGGGAAGGCGAAGGCGGCGCGCCCGAGCCGACCGTGATCCCCGGCGACGAGGGCCATCACAAGCGCGGCTACGTGAAGACCGAGGGCGGCCACTACCAGCTGCATGACGGCTCGATCGTGATCGCCTCGATAACCTCCTGCACCACTACATCGAACCCCTACGTGATGATCGGCGCCGGCCTCGTGGCCCGCAAGGCGCGCGAGAAGGGCCTGACCCGCAAGCCCTGGGTCAAGACCTCGCTGGCCCCCGGTTCGCAGGTCGTCTCGGCCTACCTGGAGGCGGCGAACCTGCAGGACGACCTCGACGCCATCGGCTTCAACCTCGTGGGCTACGGCTGCACCACCTGCATCGGCAACTCGGGCCCGCTGGCCCCCGAGATCAGCAAGTGCATCAACGACAACGACCTGATCGCCACCAGCGTCCTGTCGGGCAACCGCAACTTCGAGGGCCGGATCAGCCCGGACGTGCGCGCCAACTACCTCGCCTCGCCGCCGCTGGTGGTGGCCTACGCGCTGGTCGGCGACATGAACGTCGACATCACCACCGAGCCGCTGGGCACAGACAAGGACGGCAACCCGGTCTACCTCAAGGACATCTGGCCGACCCAGTCCGAGATCGCCGAACTGGTCGAACGGACGGTCACCCGCGCGGCGTTCCAGGAGAAATACGCCGACGTGTTCAAGGGCGACGAGAAGTGGCAGGCGGTCGAGACCACCGACGCCGAGACCTACGACTGGCCCTCGACCTCGACCTACATCCAGAACCCGCCCTATTTCCAGGGCATGGGCAAGGAGCCCGGCAAGATCGCAAACATCGACGGCGCCCGGGTGCTGGCGGTGCTGGGCGACATGATCACCACCGACCACATCAGCCCGGCCGGGTCGTTCAAGGACACCACCCCGGCGGGCAAGTACCTGATCGAGCGGCAGGTGCCCCAGCGCGAGTTCAACTCCTACGGCTCGCGCCGCGGCAACCACGAGGTGATGATGCGCGGCACCTTCGCCAACATCCGGATCCGCAACGAGATGCTGGACGGGGTCGAAGGCGGTTACACCAAGGGCCCGGACGGCAGCCAGATGTCGATCTACGACGCGGCGATGGCCTACCAGGCCCAGGGCACTCCGCTGGTGGTCTTCGGCGGCGAGCAGTACGGTGCCGGCTCCAGCCGCGACTGGGCGGCGAAGGGCACCAGCCTTCTCGGCGTCAAGGCGGTGATCGCCGAGAGCTTCGAGCGAATCCACCGCTCCAACCTCGTCGGCATGGGGGTCATCCCGTTCGAGTTCACCGGCGGCGACACCCGCAAGTCGCTCGGCCTGTCCGGCGACGAGGTGGTGTCGATCCACGGGCTCGACAGCATCTCCCCGCTGGCCGAGGTGCCCTGCACCATCGCCTATGCCGACGGCACCGAGAAGACGATCACCCTGAAGTGCCGGATCGATACCGCGATCGAGATCGAGTACATCGAGCACGGCGGGGTGCTGCACTACGTGCTGCGCAACCTCGCCAGGCAGTCGGCGGTCGCCGCCGAATAGCGCCCGTCCGGGCCGGGGCGTGAGGTGGGTCTCGACCCACCCTCCCCCGCCATCAGGTCACGGCCCCGCCCGCGCGGGGCCGTTGCCGTTCCGGCCCGGCGCTCAGCCCCGGCGGCGCAGGGCGCCGAGACCGAGGAGAGCCGCGCCGAGCAGGACCGCCGCCGGCGGCAGCGGCAACTGGGACAGGCCGAGCGCGTCGCCGTTCCGCAGCACCTGCATCCTGACCGCCACCTCGTCCGGCTGGTCGCCGTCGTCGGCGTCGATGAGGTTCAGCGACACGGTGAGCGACCCGGCCTGCTGCGCATTCACCGTGGCCCGCATCGGCGTGCCGTCCGGGAAGAACAGCGTGAAGGCCAGCGTCAGGCTGTCGCCGCCGGCGGTCCGGAGAACGACGTCGAACATGTTGTTGACCGGCGCGATCGGATCGGGCGGGACCAGCGTCCCTCCGGTGACGTCGATGAAGAGCTGGAAGGGGGTCGGACTGATACCCGAGAACGGCCCGGTGGTGAACGGCTGCGGTTGGATGCCCGAGACCTTGGCCACCACGTCGAAGGGGTTCACGACCTGAGAGGTGGTGAAATCGAATTCCGGCGGCGGCTCTGGCTACGGGTTGAACCCCAGCGTGATCAGCGGATCGAAGCCGTCGATCCCGATCGGCGCGGCGGATGCGGCCGGCGCGGCAAGGCAGAAGACAAGGACGTGAAGGAGCTTTCGAAGGACCATGGCGAACCCCCCTGACTGGTCACCGAAAAGACGGCGCGGGCCGCAGGTCGCCGGCCGGCGCCACGTCCACCCTATCACATAATCCCGGATCCGGATCGGCCCTCCCGGCCGATCGGCAGAACTCCGCCCGGCCGAAGCGGGATCAGCCCGTTTCGCCCGCCGCCTCGGCCAGCGCGGGACGGATTATCGTGTCCATCACGCCGTGGATCGGGCCGGGAAACTTCAGCACCACCCGGCCGTGCCCGTCGAGCACGAAGGTCTCGGGCAGCGCCACCACCCCCCAGTCGATGGACCGGCGGCCGTTGGGGTCGACGGTGATCGCCCGGTAGGGGTTGCCCAGTTCCGCCAGGAATCCCAGCGCCTTGTCGGTCTGGTCCGACTTGTTGACGCCGTAGACCGGCACCCCTTCGGCGGCCAGTTGCACCAGCGCCGGGTGTTCGGCCCGGCACGGCGGGCACCAAGAGGCCCAGAAGTTCACGATCTTGACCTCGCCGTCGGCCATCAGGTCGGCGCTGGCGAAGGTCGGAAAGTCGCCCAGCGGCGCGGCTTCGAGCGCCGGCGCCGGCGCGCCGATGAAGGCCGAGGGCAGCGCCGCCGGGTCGATCCCGGCGGTCTTGGCCTGCCGGTTCGAGATCAGCGCCGCGCCGAAACCGGCGACCAGCGCCAGCGTGATCGCCAGCGGCAGGATCAGCAGCAGGTTAATGCGCCGTTCAGCCATGCCGCCGCTCCACCTCTTCGAGTTCGGCCCGCACCCGCCGGGCCCGGGTCACGCTCTGCACAACCAGCCCGATCAGCAGCACCGCCGCGCCGCCGTAGGCGCTCAGCACGTAGACCCCGTAATCGCCCAGATCCGGCATCCGCCGCCCTCCCCTCGCCCTCAGGTCCGCGCCGCGCGGGCGACAAGCGCCCGCATCCGCCGCACCCGGATCTCGGTCTGCGTCCGCAGCAGCACCAGCGCCACGAACAGCAGCACGAAGCCCGCCATGCACAGCAGCGCCGGATACCAGAACACCGGTGCGATGTTGGTTTCGGCATCGAGCGAGAAGGTCGCCGGCTGGTGCAGCCCCTGGTTCCAGAAATTCGCCGCATACCGGCTCAGCACCGCGAACACCGATCCAACCATGCACAGCACCGAGGTCAGGTCGGCGGCGGTGTCCGGGTCCTCGATCGCCGTCCAGAGCGCGGCGTAGCCGAGGTAGAACAGGAACAGGATCAGGAACGAGGTGAGCCGCGGGTCCCAGGCCCACCAGGTGCCCCACATCGGCTGGCCCCAGACCGCCCCGGTCCACAGCGCGATCAGTGTCATCACGATCCCGATCGGCGCCGCCGCCCGCGCCGCCAGCGCCGAGACGTGGTGCCGCCGCACCAGCCAGACTAGCGAGGTCACCAGCATCATCAGCCAGATGTTGATCGCCATCATCGCCGCCGGCACGTGCAGGTAGATGATCTTGACCGTCGCCCCCTGCCGGAAATCGTCGGGCGTGAAGAAGAACCCCCACACCAGCCCGAGACCGAGACAGGCCAGCGCCGCGCCGAAGACCCACGGGATCACCGGCGTCGTCGTGGCGACGAACTTCTTCGGATTGGCGTATTCCCAGAGCGACATGCTGATCCTGATATAAGTCCCCGCCGCGCCGCTCAATGCCGCCTAGCGCAGATTCGCCCGTAGCGCAGCCGCCGTGGCAAAAGGCAGCAGGGCGATGCATCCGGCGGTGATCCCGCCCAGCATCAGCAGCGGCGTCGCCGCCGACAGACCGTCCGCCCCGCGCTGCACCGCCTCGGCGCCGAAGATCAGCGTCGGCACGTAGAGCGGCAGCACCAGCAGCGACATCAACAATCCGCCCCGCCGCACCCCGACGGTAAGCGCCGCGCCGAAGGTCCCGATCATCGACAGCGCCGGGGTGCCGATCAGCAGCGAGACCAGCAGGTAGCCATAGGCCGGCCCGGCCATGTTCAGCAGCACCCCCAGCGCCGGCGCGGCGAGCGTCAGCGGCAGCCCGGTGGTGATCCAGTGCGCCAGCGCCTTGGCCAGCGCGATCGCCTCCCCGGGCAGCGGCGAGGTGGCGAGCAGCGCCAGCGCGCCGTCCTCGTGGTCGAGCGCGAAGATCCGGTCGAGCGAGAGAAGCGCCGCCAGCAGCGCCGCGACCCAGAGGATCCCCGGCGCGATGCGCGACAGCACCTGCGCCTCGGGGCCGACGCCGAAGGGCACGAGCACCACCACGATCAGGAAGAAGGCGAGCCCGAGCCCGAAGCCGCCCCCGGCCCGCACCGCCAGCCGCAGGTCGCGCAGCAGCAGCGCCTTCATCGCCGATCCCCGGCGTCGCGGCAGGTCACAGGAACGCCTCGTCGCGCCCGCCGCCGGCGTCGGAGGCGGCGCGGAACCCGCTCAGGTCCAGTTCCGGCGCCTCGATCCCGAGGTCGATGTGGGTCGCGATCACCGCCAGCCCGCCACAGGCGAGGTGCTGCCCGGTCAGCCAGTCGGCGAAGAGCCTCACGGAGAACCGGTCGAGGCTGACCGTCGGCTCGTCGAGCAGCAGGACCCGCCGCCCGATCACCGCCAGCCGCGCCAGCCCCAGCCGCCGCTTCTGCCCGGCGCTCAGCGTGCCGGCCATCCGGTCCCGAAGGTCGGCGAGATCGAAGGCGGCGTAGACCGCCTCGCCGGGCGCCGGCGTGCCGTGGATCTCGGCCCAGAACCCGAGATTCTCCTCGACCGACAGCTGGGCCTTCACCCCGTCGGCATGGCTGGCATAGGCGGCCTCCGACGCCCCCTCGACCGTGCCGGAAATCGGCGGCTGCAGGCCCGCCAGGGTGCGCAGGAGGGTGGTCTTGCCCACCCCGTTCGGCCCGCGCAGGATCAGGGCCGCGCCCGGACCGACCTCGAAGGAGACGCCGGACAGGAGCGGCACCCCGCCCCGCGCCACCGCAAGCGAAGAGACCCGCAGCGTCACCGTCAGACCGGCAGCAGCGCCGCGCCGACCCGGCGGCCCTCGCCCAGCAGCACGTTGAAGGTCCGGCAGGCCGAGGCGGTGGCCATCGGCTCGATGCCGATCCCGGCGGCCTCGAGCGCCTGCCGGAACGCCGCCGGCGGGTGCGCCGTCTCGGCCCCGGTGCCGACCAGAAGGACGTCCACCTGCCCTCGCGCCGCCGCCAGCAGGTCGTCGACCGCGTCGAAACCCGCCCAGCCGGCCACGCCGGAGGGCAGCACGGTGACCGGCCCCTCGACCACCTTGCCGCCGATCCGGAAGAAGCCGGGCCCGTAGCCGTCGATCGGCACCGCGTCGTTGTAGTCCACTTCGGTGAAGCGCATCGCCGTCCCCTACCCGTCCCACAAAGGCAGCCCGGTGATGACCGCACCGGCGATCACCGCATAGGCCGCCCCGCGATACAGCCTCTCGCGCGCGGGATCAAACAGCGCCTGCCCGACCAGCGCAGCGGCGAAATAGGGCACCGAGAGCAGCGCCGCCACGATCACCAGCCGCGCCTCGGCAAGACCGGCGAGCGCGATGTTGACGAGGATCACGAGGTCGAGCCCGGCGAGGAACAGGATCGTGTTGGCCCGGACCGAGACGGCGGCCGCCCGCGACGCGAGGTAGGCGAGGATCACCACCGGCCCGGTCAGCCCGGTCATGCCGCCCAGCAGCCCGGCGCCGCCGCCCACCCCGATCAGCCCGCCGCGCCCCAGCCGCCCGCCGTAGCGCCAGCCGCTGACCAGCGCGGCAAGGGTGACCGCGGCCGCCGCCGCGACCGTCCAGCGCACCGCCTCGACCGGCATCTGCGCCTGCGCCCAGAGCCCGAGCGGCACCGCCGGCACGGTCGCCGCGAGCAGCACCGCCACGTCCCGCCGGTCGGCCTTGCCCCAGGCCCGGGGCAACAGCGCCGCGGTGGAGGCGAAGCCGGTCAGGGTGATGACGGCGATGACCTCGGCCGGGGCGAGGAAGCGGCCCGCGACCGGCACGAAGATCAGCGCGGTGCCGAACCCGGTGAAGCCGCGCACGATCCCGGCGACCGCGATGGTCGCCGCCATCCACCAGAAGCCATCGATGAGCATCGCGCCCGCCGCCGCCGGCGGGTCACGCGTCGGTCTTGAACTGGTTGCCGATCGTGTCGGGGTCGGGCTTGGACCAGTCCCGCTTCACGCCCATGACCAGAAGGATCGTCGAGGCCACGAAGATCGACGAGTAGGTCCCGACGATGATCCCCCATGTCATCGCGAAGACGAAGCCGCGGATCACGTCGCCGCCCAGCACGATCAGCGCGATCAGCGCCAGCAGCGTGGTGAACGAGGTCATCAGGGTCCGGCTGAGGGTGTCGTTGATCGACAGGTTGAGCACCTCGCGCAGTTCCAGCTTCTTGTACTTGCGCAGGTTCTCGCGGACCCGGTCGAACACCACGACGGTATCGTTGAGCGAGTAGCCGACGATGGTCAGCAGCGCCGCGATTATGGCGAGGTCGAAGCGGATCCCGAATTCCGAGAAGATGCCGATGGTCAGGATCACGTCGTGGATCAGCGCCACCACCGCGCCCACCGCGAACTGCCATTCGAAGCGCAGCCAGATGTAGATCAGCACCGCCGCGACCGCGAGGCTCACCGCGAGGACGGCGGTCCGGATCAGTTCGCCCGACACGGTCGGACCGACCGATTCGACGCTCGGGAAGGTCATGTCGGGGGCGACCCCCTGCAACGCGGCCTGCACCGCCGCGATGGTCTCGTTCGAGACGCTTTCCTCGCCGTTCTGCGGCTGGATCGTGACGATGGCGACGTTCTCGTCCGGTCCGAAGGTCGGATCGTTGACCTCGACGATCGTCAGGTCCCCGAGGTTCAGCGGCGCCAGCGCGGCCCGGAACGCCCCGACGTCCACCGCCTCGGCGCTCTGGGTCCGGATGTTGGTGCCGCCGGTGAAGTCGATTCCGAGGTTGAGCCCCCGGACCATGAAGGACCCGAAGGCAAGCAGCATCATCACCGCCGAGATCCCCAGCCAGAGCCGGGCCCGGGCGAAGAAGTCGATGCTGGTGTCGGACGGAACGAGCTTCATGCGCATGGATCAGACCTCGATGGTTTTCGGGCGGCGGCGCTCGAACCACATCACGATGAACAGGCGGGTGACGTAGATCGCGGTGAAGACGGAGGTGACGATGCCGATCATCAGCGTCCAGGCAAAGCCCTGCACCGGACCCGATCCCATCACCAGCAGGATCACCGCGGTGATGAGCGTGGTCAGGTTGGCATCGACGATGGCCGACAGGGCCTTCTCGTAGCCGAGGTCGATGGCCCGCGCCGGTCCCTTCGCCGTCTTCAGTTCCTCGCGGATCCGCTCGAAGACCAGCACGTTGGCGTCCACCGCCATGCCGATGGTCAGCACGATCCCGGCGATGCCGGGCAGCGTCAGTGTGGCGCCGAGCAGCGACAGCGCGCCGAAGATCAGCGTGACGTTGATGGCGAGCGCAAGGTTGGCGAACAGCCCGAACAGCCCGTAGCTCAGGATCATGTAGCCCATCACCGCCGCGAAGGCGACGACGCAGGCGATGGTGCCGGCGTCGATGCTGTCCTGTCCCAGTTCGGGGCCGATGGTCTGTTCCTGCAGGAAGGTCAGGTCCGCCGGCAGCGCCCCGGCCCGCAGCAGCACCGCCAGTTCGGTCGATTCCTCGATCGTGAACCGGCCGGTGATGATCCCGGACCCGCCGGGGATATGGGACTGGATGGTCGGGGCGCTGATCACCTCGTTGTCCAGCACGATCGCGAAGGGCGCGCCGACGTTCTCGAGCGTGTAGTCGCCGAAGGCCCGCGCCCCCTGCGGATTGAACCGGAAATTGACCGCCGGGCTGCCGTTCTGGTCGAAGCTGGGCTGGGCGTCGACAAGCTCGTCGCCGGTCACCACCGGGGCGCGTTCGAGGATGTAGAAGACCCCGTCTTCCTCCCGCGAGGGCACCAGTTCGTTGCCGGATCCGGGCGCCGTGTCGGGGTCCGAGGTGCGGCCGACGACCGGCTGGAAGGTCAGTTGCGCCGTGGTTCCGATCAGGTCCTTGATTTCCTGCGCCGACTTGGCGCCCGGCACCTGCACCAGCACGCGCAGTTCGCCCTGCCGCTGGATCGAGGGTTCGCGGGTGCCGACCTCGTCGATGCGGCGGCGGATGATCTCGAGGGTCTGGGCGGTGGTCAGGTCGATGATCGACTGCTTCTCGGCATCGGTGAGGCGGACGACGATCACGCCGTCCTCGGCCCGCACGTCGATGTCGGCCGCGGTGCCGCCGGTCAGCGGCGAGAAGATCGGCTGGGCGAGACCGCGCACGATCTCGAGCGCCCGGGGCAGGCCCTCGGTCTGGCTGATCCGGACCCGGAGTTCCTCGCGCGGGCCGTCTTCCTGCCGGACCGATCCCACCGTGTCGCGCTCGGCCACCAGGGCATCGCGCACCTCGGGCCACAGCGCCTCCATCCGGGCGGCATAGACGTCCTCGATCCGGATCTCGGCGAGGATCTGGGCGCCGCCGCGCAGGTCGAGCCCGAGGTTCACAAGCCCGTCGGGCAGGAAGGACGGCCAGAGCCCGGCCGCCTCCTCGAGCGCCGGGTCGCTGATCCCGGTCTCGATCACCGCTTCGGCGTCGTTCGAGCGTTCGACCCGGTCGTAGAAGGCATTGGGCAGCGCGAAGGCGAATCCCGCCAGCACCACCAGCCAGATCATCACCCGTTTCCAAAGGTCGACTTGCAGCATGGCCCGGACCCCCTGCCTCGCTTCGCCGTCTGCCCGAGCCTCAGGACTCGGCCGGTTCGGTCTTGCTCACGACATTGGAGATGGTCGAACGGATCACCCGCACGCGCACGTTCTCGGCCAGCTCGACCTCGATCTCGTTGTCGTCCTTGACCTTGGTCACCTTGCCGATCAGCCCGCCCTGGGTGATCACCTGGTCGCCCCGGCGCAGGGCGGCGACCATCTGCTGGTGCTGTTTCAGCTTCTTCTGCTGCGGCCTGATCAACAGGAAATACATGATCGCGAAGATCAGGATCAGCGGGATGAACTGCGCGAAGGCGCTACCTTCCATGGAACGGTCCTCTTGCTTGCGTCGGCGGCGCGGCACGTCGGCGCCCGCCCTGTCGCGGTCTAGCCCGGCGCGCCGGCCCGGCCCGAAATCCGCGGCACCCTATGTCCGGCGGCAGGGCTTGGCAACGCGTCGGCGTTTCCCGGCCATATGGGCGAATCCCGCGGCGGGTGCAACGCAGGAACGGCGCAACCTGTCCGACCGCATGCCGCAGGCGGCCCGGCGGACGGCGCATTGCCACTTCACGCCCCGGCGCGGATCGGGCATACGGCGCGGCGACGGGGCCGTGCCGGGCGCAGGTCACGCCGCCGCAGCAGGCCGCAGCACGAGGACGAGACCGATGCACGACATCCGCGCGATCCGGGACAACCCCGCCGCCTTCGACGCCGCCCTGACCCGCCGCCCGGCCGAGGCCCCGGTATCGGCCGAGCTGCTGGCGCTGGACGAGGCCCGCCGCACCGCGATCCAGGCCGCCGAGACCGCGCAGGCCGAGGCCAACGCCGCAGCCAAGGAGATCGGCGCCGCCAAGGCCCGCGGCGACGACGCGGAATTCGAACGTCTGCGCGCTCTGGTGGCCGACAAGAAGGCCGAGATCGCCCGCCTCCACGACACCGCCCGCGACCGCGACGCCGCGCTGACCGCCCGGCTTGCCGAGCTGCCGAACCTGCCGGCCGACGACGTGCCCGACGGCGCCGACGAGACCGGCAACGTCGAGATCAACCGCTGGGGCACCCCGCCCGCGATCGACGGCGCGCTGGAACATTTCGACATTCCGGCGGTGAAGCCGCACATGGATTTCGAGACCGCGGCCAAGACCTCGGGCAGCCGCTTCGTCAACCTGCGCGGGCCGGTGGCGCGGCTGCACCGGGCGCTGGCGCAGTTCATGCTCGACACCCATACCGGCCAGAACGGCCTGACCGAGACGATGACCCCGGTGCTGGTCCGGGACGAGGCGATGTACGGCACCGACAAGCTGCCCAAGTTCGGCGGCGACAGCTACCGGACCGAGGACGGCATGTGGCTGATCCCGACCTCCGAGGTGACGCTGACCTACTCGGTCGCGGGCGAGGTACTCGACGCCGCCGCCCTGCCGATCCGGCTGACCGCCCATACCCTGTGCTTCCGCTCCGAGGCCGGCAGCGCCGGGCGCGACACCGCCGGGATGCTGCGCCAGCACCAGTTCGAGAAGGTCGAGATGGTGTCGATCACCCGCCCCGAGGACAGCGACGCCGAGCAGAAGCGGATGCTGCGCTGCGCCGAGGGCCTGCTGGAGGCGCTGGGCATTCCCTACCGCACGGTGGTCCTGTGCACCGGCGACATGGGCTTCGGCGCGCGCCGCACCTTCGACATCGAGGCCTGGCTGCCGGGACAAGGCACCTACCGCGAGATCAGTTCGGTCTCGACCACCGGCGATTTCCAGGCCCGGCGGATGAATGCCCGCTACCGGCCCGAGGGCGGCGGCAAGCCGGAATTCGTCCACACGCTGAACGGCTCGGGCCTCGCGGTCGGCCGGACCCTGATCGCGGTGCTGGAGAACGGCCAGCGGCCGGACGGGTCGGTCGCCCTGCCCGAAGTCCTCGCCCCCTATCTCGGCGGCGCGACCGCGATCGGCGCGGACGGCGCACTGCGCTGAGCGCGCCGCCGCCGGGTCACGAGGCGCGGGCCTCGGATTCGCCCTCGTCCTCTGCGGCCGGCGCGTCCGGCGCCTTTCGCTCGGGACCCTCCGGCAGCAACCCCGGCAGGTCGTTCCAGACCCGGGCAAGGCTGCCGGGCTTGTAGGGCCCGCCGGCGTTCCCCGCGCCCAGCCGGATCTTGTCGAGCACGCTGGGATGCACGTCGGCGGCGTTGTCCGGTCCGTCGCGGTCGGCGAGGACCGGCATCGTGATCGCGCCGAGGACGGCCGACTTGCGCTTGTTGTGCACCGGGTCGGCGGGATTGCACAGCGCCTCGGCGGCGGCCAGCTTGTCCGGGTCCATCTCGAGACCCCGCGCCATCGCGCCCTCGGCGATCCAGCCGAGGGTGTAGGCGGACAGGCCCCTCACCTCGCCGCCGCCGCCGATCGACCCGTGATCGCCCGCGAACCACATCTGCAGGTAGCGCGGCGCGTCCCGCTGCGCCCGCTGGTTCAGGTCGGCAAGGTTGTCCCAGAGCGACGGCGGGTAATGCTTGCGCCGCTCGTCGAGCGCCACCGCGTGGCGGGCCGAGGCCACCGAGGACGACAGCGCGGTGTCGTGGAACGAGTAGTCGGCGTTCAGCACCTTGGCGACCCAGCCGAGGAAGCCCGGCACGCCGAGCGCCCCCACGGTGTCCAGCACCCCGAGATAGGTGATCCGGAGCAGTTCGGTGGGCTTGTCGCGCTTCGACAGGTCCTCGAGCGAGGTCGCCACGTCCGGCGACATCTCCGCCCGGGCCGCCTGCACCTTGTCGGCATCCGGGTGGCCCGCCGATCCGCGCGTGCGGTAGAGCGCCATCGCCTTGCCGACCTCGTCGATCTTGTCCCGGCTCAGGATGCCGGCCTTGCGGATCAGCCCGGCCAGCGACCGCGCGGTATAGGCCCCGCGCGAGAAGCCAAAGATGTAGATCTCGTCGCCCGGCTCGTAGAGCCACAGGAGGGCGCGGTAGGCCTCGAGGATGTTGCCGTCGAGGCCCCAGCCGAAGGGTCCGCCCAGCCACTTGTCGGTGAACCGGGCGACCGCGTTGGAGCCGCGCCCGGTGCCGACCCCGCGGACGTAGATCGGCACCTGCTTGGTCCCGTCCTCGGCGCTGAGCCGGACCGCCTGCGCCAGCTGCACCACGTTGGTCTGCTGATCCTTGCGGTCGGGGATGTTCCAGGTGCCGTCGCAGAAGATGGCGATGCGTTTCATGGTCTGGCCTCCTTTGAGGAAAGGGTCCGGCGCGGCGCCGTTCCGGTCAAGTGAGGGTTTCCCCACCATGTCCGCCCGGCGGCGGGCTGCGCGCGGAAACCGGGCCTGCCACGGCGGACTGCCCGGAATTGCGGCGGCCGTGGCGACGTGCGATTGAACCGGGACCCGCGATCATGCGTTCAAGGATCATGAAACACGCACTCGCCTATCTCACCCTCGCTCTGGCCATCGCCTTTGCCGTCTCCCCCGCCGTCACCGACCCGTTCACCGGGTTCCGCGCCGACCAGCTTCCGGTTCCCCAGATCGAGCCGCCGGTGCAGCCCGCGGGCTATGCCTTCGCGATCTGGGGGGTGATCTATCTCTGGCTCATCGCCTCGGCCGGCTTCGGGGCGTGGAAACGCGCGGATGCCGAGGACTGGCACCGCGCCCGGCCCGGACTCGCGGCCAGCCTCGCCATCGGGGTGCCGTGGCTGGCGATCGCCAATGCCTCGGCGATCTGGGCGACGATCACGATCTTCCTGATGGCCGCGGGGGCGATCGTCGCGCTGCTGCGCAGCCCGGACCGGGACCTCTGGCTGTTCCGGGCGCCGGTCGGGCTTTATGCCGGCTGGCTGACCGCCGCCTCCTTCGTGTCGCTGGCGACCACGGCGGCGGGCTACGGCATCGCCTTCGGCCAGACCGGCTGGGCCTGGGCCGGGATCGCGGGGGCGGCGGCGGTGGCGGCCACGGTGCTGCGGCAGCCCGGGGCCGGGCCGGTCTACGGCATCGCGGTGATCTGGGCCCTTGCCGGGATCGTCGCCGCCAACGGGGCCGCGGCGCTGTCGGTCAGCCTGCTCGCCGGGGCCGGGATCGCCGTGACCGCGGTGCTGGCGATCCGCGCCGCGGCGCTGCGCGAAGCCGCCGCCTGACCGGTCAGCCGCGCTTGGGCTACGGCTTGCCGAGGTGCTTGCGCAGCCGGGACGGGGTGGATTTCTTGCGGTCCTTGTAGGGGTTGCGGTCCCCCTGACCCCGGAAGGTCAGCCGGATCGGCGTGCCGGGCATGTCGAAATCCTCGCGCAGCCCGTTCACGAGATAGCGCGCGTAGGCCTCCGGCATCTTGTCGGGGTGCGAACACATCACCACGAAGCCCGGCGGCCGGGTCTTGGCCTGGGTGGCATAGCGCAGCTTGATCCGGCGGCCGCCCGGCGCCGGCGGCGGATGCGCCTCCAGCATCCCGGCCAGCCAGCGGTTCAGCGCCGCGGTCGGCACCCGCCGGTTCCACACCTCGTGGGCCCGCATCACCGCCTCGCGCAGCCGGTCCAGCCCCTTGCCGGTCCTGGCCGACACGGTGACCAGCGGCGCGCCGCGCAGCTGCGGCAGCAGGCGCTCGAAACTCTCGCGCAGTTCCTTCAGCTTGTCCTGCTTGTCGGTCTCGATATCCCACTTGTTGACCGCGACGACCACCGCGCGGCCCTCGCGCTCGGCGAGGTCGGCGATCCGCAGGTCCTGGCTCTCGAACGGGATCGCGGCGTCGAGCAGCACCACCACCACCTCGGCGAAACGCACCGCGCGCAGCCCGTCGCCGACGCTCAGCTTCTCGACCTTGTCCTGCACCTTGGCCTTGCGGCGCATCCCGGCGGTGTCGAAGATCCGCACCGGCACGCCGCCCCAGTCCAGCGCGACCGAGATCGCGTCGCGGGTGATCCCGGCCTCGGGGCCGGTGAGCAGCCTCTCCTCGCCCAGCAGCGCGTTGACCAGCGTGGACTTGCCCGCGTTGGGGCGGCCGACAACGGCGATCTGCAAGGGTTTCGAGGGGGTTGGGCGGCCATCTTCATCTTCGCCGGCAGCCTCGTCCACGGCCACGTCGGTGTCCGGCGCCTCGGCCGCCGCGCGCTCGGCAAAGCCCTCGGCCAGCGGCATCAGCACGGCGGCAAGATCCTCCATCCCCTCGCCATGCTCGGCCGACAGGCGCAGCGGCTCGCCCAGCCCGAGCCCCCAGGCCTCGAGCGCCCCGGCCTCGCCGGCCTGCCCCTCGGCCTTGTTCGCGGCAAGGATCACCGGGCCGCCGCGCTTGCGCAGGATGTCGGCGAAGATCTCGTCCACCGGGGTCACCCCGGCGCGGGCGTCGATCAGGAACAGGCAGATGTCGGCCGCCGCCACCGCCCGCTCGGTCAGCCGGCGCATCCGGCCCGGCAGGCTGTCGTCGGTGGCGTCCTCGAGCCCGGCGGTGTCGATCACCGTGAACCGCAGCGGCCCCAGCCGCGCCTCGCCCTCGCGCAGGTCGCGGGTGACGCCGGGCTGGTCGTCGACCAGCGCCAGCTTGCGGCCGACGAGCCGGTTGAACAGCGTGGACTTGCCCACGTTGGGCCGCCCCACGATCGCAAGGGAGAAGGTCATCGCCGCAGTCCGCCCGACAGGAAGGCCCCGGCCCTACACGCTTTAGCGGTAGGCCACAAGCTGGCCCCGGCCGGTCACGACATAGAGCGTGCCGCCGGCCACCGCCGGGTTCGTCGTCGCCCCGCCGGGGATCTCCACCGCGCCGAGCAGCGCCCCGGTGCGGGGGTCGAACTGACGCAACAGGCCGTCCGAGGAGGCCACGATCAGCCGCCCGCCGGCCAGAACCGGGCCGTAATGGGCATGGCTGGTCTTCTGCCGCCGCTCGCGCTGTTCGACGAAGCCCGGCAGCGGTTGCCGCCAGAGCACCGCGCCGCTGCGCGCGTCGAGCCGCAGCAGGTCGCCGAGGTCGTTGACGAGGAAGATCGAGTTGCCCGCCGGCCAGACCGGGCTGACCGCGCCCTCGGTCGCGGTCCAGAGCCGGTCGCCGGAGGCGAGGTCGAGGGCCGCGACCCGGCCCGACACGTTGCCGACATAAACCACGCCGCCGTCGATCACCGGGTCGCCGGAGATGTCCGAGAGGGTGGCCGCCGCCCGGCCCGTCCGCGCCCCGGCGAGCACCGTGGACCAGCGCCGCAGCCCGCCGAGCGGAAAGGCCGCGATCACCTCGCCCGAGGCGAAGGGAAATACCGCGATGTCGCCGGTCACCGCCGCCCCGGCCCCGCCCGAGAAGCCCTGAACCGCCGGCGTGCCGGTCAGTGTCCAGCGGATCCGCCCGCTGGCGGCGTCCACCGCCCAGGCCCGGCTGTCGCGGGCCACGACATAGACCAGATCGCCCCGCACGGTGGGCGCCGACCCACCGCCGGCGTCGAGGTCCTGGGTCCAGAGCAGGTCGCCGGTGGCGACGGACAGCGCCGACAGCTCTCCGAAGCCGGTAGTCACGAACAGCGTGTCGCCCGACACCGCAAGACCGCCGCCGGTCGCGTCGGTCCGGCTGTCGGAGGCCGGGACGAGGGTGCGGGTCCACAGCACCTCGCCGCCGGTCGACACCGCGGTGACCCGCGACCGGGCGTCGAGGGTGAAGACCCGGCCACCGGCCACCACCGGGTCGGCGGTGATCCGGTCGCGGCGGCTGTCACCCTCGCCGATCGGCACCGAGAAGACCCGCGTCAGCGCGGGGCCCAGCGCCGGATGGCGGATCTGGTGGCTGGCCGAGCCGAGCCGGTGGGTCCAGTCGGCGTTGGCCTGCGGCGCGACGAGCGACAGCGCCGGCACCGTTGCCGGCACCGTCTCCTGCGCCGGGCCCGAGCCATCCAGGCCGGCCCGGATGTCCAGCCGTTCGCCGGGCAGCCGCACCTCGCGTCCATCGCCGCAGGCGGCCAGCGCCAGTGCGAGTGTCAGCGATGCGATGATGGAACGGCCCGGCACGTGTCTTGTCCTCACCCGGTGTTCTGTCACTCAGAGAGCGCCGCGTCGGGCGCGGTCACGTCGGCGGCGCCGTCCGGAACCGGGCCGCCCAGGGCCACAATCAGGTTTTGGGCCCGCTCGCGCAAGCCCCGGCTGACCGCGGCGTCCTCGATCAGCGTCGTCGCGGTGGCGATGGCCGCCTCGGCATCGCCAGACTCGGCCTCGGCGATCGCGATCTGCTCCAGCGCGAGAAGCCGGTAGGGCGCGCCGGGCCGGGCCAGCTCGGACAGCAGGGCGATGCGCGCATCGGGCGCGCCTTCGCCGGTCATCACCGCCTTCAGCCGGGCGAGATCGCCATAGACCGGGTCGAGCCCGGGCGTGTCGGCCAGCGCGTTGAGCAGGTCGGCGGCGGCGGCGGTCTCACCGGCCTGGGTCAGGGCCGCGGCCTGCAGCAGATCCCGCAGCGCCGCCGCGTCGCCCGGCGCCGGAACCGCCGCGAGCGCCGCGGCCCGCGCGGCCGGGTCGTCGGTCCGGATCGCGGCCAGCAACGCGTCGCCGAGGGCCTGCGCCTCCGCCTGGGCGCGGGCCTTGCGCCATTCGTTGAACGCCGCGCCGCCAACCACCAGCGCCACGAGGACGAGGCCGATCCATCCGTATTTCCGAAGGATGTTGAACAGGCGGTCGCGCTGGACCTCCTCGTTCACCTCGTCGATGAAACTCTCGTTGTTGCTCACCCTGCCCTCGCGGTCTGCCAGTCCCCTCGGTGCGATCCGGCCCGCGGCCGGACCCGGTCCGTCGGCGCTCTGTAGCGCAGAAGCGCGCGCAAAGCCAAGCCGGAAGCGGGCCGCCGCCACGTCCCCCGGGATCGCGCATTTCCGCATGGCCGGACCACGATTTTCGCAGGTTGCGAGAAACATGCGGAATCTCTAATCTGAACCGGTCAGTTTAGCGTATGACCCACTGACCGGACATGCGGACGTCCTGGCGGTGGTGTGGTGCAGTCGCGACGTGGCACCGCCCGCGGCCGAGCCGGACCGCGGGTTTAGTAACAAGGATCAGCGATGCGCCTGATGCCCCTCCTGACAGCCGCTCTGGTTTCGGCGGTTCTCTACCTGCTCGTGCTGGAGCGGGACCGACTGCTGGCCTTCGCCCAGATCGACCCCGCCTCCGACGCGCCGATGGCCGAGGCGGATGCGCCCGAGCCGGAGGTGGTCCGCGTCGTCGCGCTGCGGTCCGAGGCGCGGATGGTCGACAGCGCGGTGATCCTGCGCGGCCGGACCGAGGCCGCCCGGCAGGTCGATGTCCGCGCCGAGACCTCGGGGCAGGTCATCTCGGAACCGCTGCGCAAGGGGTCGTTCGTCGAAGCCGGCGACCTGCTGTGCGAACTCGACCCGGGCACCCGGCAGTCCTCTCTGGACGAGGCCCGGGCGCGGCTCGAGGAAGCCACCGCCCGGCTGCCCGAGGCCCGCGCCCGCATCCCCGAGGCCGAGGCCCGGCGCGCAGAGGCGACCGCCCGGCTGGCCGAGGCGGAGGCGGCGCTCGCTTCGGCCCGCGCCCGGCTCGAGGAGGCCCGGATCAACCAGAACGCCGCCGCCCGTCTGGGACAGGACGGCTTCGCCTCGGAAACCCGCGTCGCCAGTGCCGAGGCCGCGCTGGAAAGCGCCCGGGCCGGGGTCACCTCCGCCCAGGCCCTCGTCGAAAGCGCCCGCGCCGGCATCGTCGGTGCCGGGGCCGGGGTCGAGGGCGCGCAGGCCGCCGTCCAGTCGGCCCAAGCCGGCATCCGCTCGGCCGAGGCCGCGGTGGCCGCCGCCGAGCGTGAGTTGCAGCGGCTGACCATCACCGCGCCCTTCGCCGGCCTGCTCGAAACCGATACCGCCGAACTGGGCAGCCTGCTGCAGCCCGGCAGCCCCTGCGCCACGGTGATCCAGCTCGACCCGATCAAGCTCGTCGGCTTCGCGCCCGAGGCCGAGGTCGGCAAGATCGAGGTCGGCGCGATGGCCGGGGCCCGGCTCGCCTCGGGCCAGGAGGTGCGCGGCGCGGTGACGTTCCTGTCGCGCGCGGCGGACGAGGCCACCCGGACCTTCCGGGTCGAGGTCACGGTGGACAATGCCGACCTCGCGATCCGGGACGGTCAGACCGCCGAAATCGTGGTCGCCTCCGACGGCCAGTCCGCCCACCTGATCCCGCAATCGGCCCTGACGCTCGACGACGAGGGCGTGCTCGGCGTCCGCACCATCACCGAGGACAACCGCGCCGGCTTCGTTCCGGTCGAGGTGATCCGCGACACGGTGCGCGGCATCTGGGTGTCCGGGCTGCCGCAGACTGCGGACCTGATCGTGATCGGGCAGGAATTCGTCACCGACGGCGTGACCGTCGAGCCCACCTTCCGGGAGGCCGACGGATGACCGGTATCGTCGACTGGGCCGCGTCCCGGGCGCGGATGATCCTTGCCTTCATCGCGATGTCGCTGCTTGCCGGGGCCTTCGCCTATACCGGCCTGCCCAAGGAGGGCGAGCCCGACATCGAGATTCCTGCCGTCTTCGTCTCGGTCCCCTTCCCCGGCATCAGCGCCGAGGACAGCGAGAAGCTGCTGGTCCGGCCGATGGAGACCGAGCTGGCCGATCTCGACGGGCTCAAGACCATGACCGGCACCGCTGCCGAGGGCTATGCCATCCTGGTGCTGGAGTTCGAGTTCGGCTGGGACAAGACCCAGGTTCTCGCCGACGTGCGGGCAGCGATGAACAAGGCCGAGGCGGCGTTTCCCGCCGGGGCCGAGAACTACACGATCGACGAGTTCAACTTCTCGGAATTCCCGATCATCATCGTCAACCTGACCGGCCAGGTGCCGGAACGGACGCTGGTGCGGGTGGCCAAGGACCTGCAGGACCGGCTCGAGTCGCTCGACGCGGTGCTCGAGGCCGGGCTTGCCGGCCAGCGCGACGAGATGCTCGAGGTCATCATCGATCCGCTGCGCCTCGAGGCCTACAACGTCACCGCCGGCGAACTCATCAACGTGGTGACCAGCAACAACCTGCTGGTGGCCGCCGGCGAGGTCGAGACCGAGGCCGGCGCCTTCGCGGTCAAGATCCCCTCCTCCTTCGACGAACCGCAGGACGTCTACAACCTGCCGGTCAAGACCAACGGCGACCGGGTCATCACGCTGGGCGACCTCGCCGAGATCCGGCTCACCTTCGAGGACCGGCAGGGCACCGCCCGCTTCGACGGGGTCAGCACCGTGGCGCTGCAGGTGGTCAAGCGGAAGGGCTTCAACCTGATCGACACCGCCGCCCTGATCCGCGCCGAGATCGAGGCCGAGCGCGCCACCTGGTCGCCCGAGCTGCGCGCCGCCATCGACATCGGCGCCTCCAACGACCAGAGCCGCAACGTGGCCTCGATGGTCAGCCAGCTCGAAGGCTCGGTTCTGACCGCCATCGCGCTGGTGATGATCGTGGTGCTCGCCGCGCTCGGCACCCGTCCGGCGCTGCTCGTGGGGTTCGCGATCCCGACCTCGTTCCTGCTCTGCTTCGTGCTGCTCGGGGTGATGGGGATCTCGATCTCCAACATCGTGATGTTCGGGATGATCCTCGCCGTCGGGATGCTGGTGGACGGGGCCATCGTGGTGGTCGAATACGCCGACCGCCGGATCCGCGAGGGCACCGGCCCGATGCACGCCTATGTCGAGGCGGCCAAGCGGATGTTCTGGCCCATCGTGTCGTCGACCGCGACGACGCTCTGCGCCTTCCTGCCGATGCTGTTCTGGCCCGGCGTGCCGGGCGAGTTCATGGGGATGCTGCCGGTCACGCTGATCTTCGTGCTGTCGGCGTCGCTGATCGTGGCGCTGGTCTACCTGCCGGTGCTGGGCGGGGTGACCGGCCGGATGAGCCGGTTGTTCGGCTACGCCTCGGACGGGTTGCGGGCCCGGCTGCCCTGGGTGGTGCGGGCGGCGCTGGTGCCGGTGGCGATGTTCACGGTGTTCGCCGGCGCCATGCTCACCCTTAACCCCGGCTACCTGTCGGGCGAGGCGGTGCAGACCCGCGGCCTGGGCGACAGCCTGCCGGGGATCGTGCTGTTCCTCGCCGGGGCAGTGGCCACCTCGATCACGCTCGGCGCCGCCCGGATCGAGCGGCGCGCCCGCCGGATCCGCGCCGGCTACCGTCGGTCGCCCTTCGGCTGGTTCATCCACGTCATCGCCGGCAACCCGATCATGCCGATCGTCTCGATCGCCGCGGTCGGGGCCTTCGTGGTGGCGGTGTTCACCTATTTCGGCGCCAACAACAACGGCGTGGAATTCTTCGTCGAGAGCGAGCCGGAACAGGCCATCGTCTATGTCCGCGCCCGGGGCAACCTGTCGATCACCGAGAAGGACGCGCTGGTGCGGCAGGCCGAGCAGGTGGTGATGGCCCATCCCGGCGTGCTCAGCGCCTTCTCCTTCGCCGGCCGCGGCGGGCTCAACCTCGACGCCTCGGGCGCCGGCAGCCCGCGCGACACGATCGGCCAGGTCCAGCTCGAGACGATCCCCTGGGAGGACCGCGCCGACCGCCCCGAACTCGACGGCGACGTGGTGCTGGCCGAGATCCAGGCCGAACTGGACAAGATCCCCGGCATCCGCACCGAGATCCTGAACCTGTCGCGCGGCCCCGCCAGCGGCAAGCCCGTCCACCTGCGCCTGATGGGCGAGGACCGCGCGGCGCTGACCGAGGCGGCGCAGATCGTCCGCGCCCGCTACGAGGCGATGCCTGGCCTCGAACTGATCGAGGACACCCTGCCCCTGCCCGGCATCGACTGGCAGATCGACGTGGATGTGGAGAAAGCCGGCCGCTACGGCGCCGACGTGGCCTCGGTCGGCGGCATGGTCCAGCTCGTCACCCGCGGCATCCTGCTCGACACCTACACCCCCGAGGGCGCCGACGAGGAGATCGAGATCCGCGTCCGCCTGCCCGAGGAGGACCGCGTCCTGTCCACCCTCGACAGCCTGCGGGTGCGGACCAACCAGGGGCTCGTGCCGCTGTCCAACTTCATCACCCGGACCCCGGTGCCCAGCCTGTCGCAGATCGACCGGGTGAACCAGAAGCGGTTCTTCGACGTGAAGGCCGACGTGGAGCCGAACCTCGTCCGGCTCGACGCCAGCGGCATCGACGGCGTGGCCGACGGCACCCCGCTCGCCGTCGCCCGGATCGTCGACGAAGCGGCCGAGGGCGCGGCCCGCCTGGCCGTGGTCGAACGGCTGGAGGCCGCCGCCGGGATCGACGTCGGCGCGGCGCTGGCCGCCGGCACGCTGGCCGAGGTGCCGGTGAACCCCAACGAACGGATCGCGGCCCTGACCGAATGGCTCCAGACCGATCCGCTGCCCGCGGGCATCGAATGGGAATGGACCGGCGACCAGGAGGAACAGGCCGAGAGCCAGGCCTTCCTGTCCACCGCCTTCGCCGCCGCGCTCGGGCTGATGTTCGTCATCCTGCTGGCGCAGTTCAATTCGTTCTACAACGCGGTGCTGGTGCTGCTCGCGGTGGTCCTGTCCACCACCGGGGTGCTGATCGGGATGCTGGTGATGGACCAGACCTTCTCGATCATCATGACCGGAACCGGGATCGTCGCGCTGGCCGGGATCGTGGTGAACAACAACATCGTGCTGATCGACACCTACCAGGAGTATTCGCAGTACATGCCCCGGGTGGAGGCGATCACCCGCACCGCCGAGGCGCGGATCCGGCCGGTGCTGCTGACCACGATCACCACGATGGCGGGTCTCGCGCCGATGATGTTCGGCCTCAGCCTCGATTTCTGGGGCGGCGGCTACACGATCGACAGCCCCACCGCGCTGTGGTGGAAGCAGCTGGCCACCGCGGTGGTCTTCGGGCTCGGCATCGCCACGGTGCTGACCCTGATCTTCACCCCGTCGATGCTGGCCATCCGGGTCTGGGTGAGCACTTATGCCCTGTGGCTCGCCCGGGCGCTGGCGCGGCTGTCCTTCGGCCGCGGCAGCCGGGCGGCGCGGGACTGGGCGCTGAACCGGCAGGCCCGCAGGATCAAGGCGCCCGAGATCATCTGGACCGAGCCGGGCGACCTGACGCTGGCCGATCCGGCCGCGGCCGGACCGGAGACCGATCCGGACGACGCCGCGGGCGCGCGGGGTATCGAGCCGCCGCCGCTGCGCGCCGCCGAGTAGGGTTCGCTCCCCGGCAGCCGCGCGCAAGCTTTTCTGGTGCGTCTTTCGGCGTTTTCGTGTACCTTGCTGGCAGCCTTGTGCGCGTATCGGTGGGGGAATTGCGATGCGTGGGTTCGGGATTGCGCTGTCTTGCCTGCTGGTATCGGCCTCGGTCTCCGAAGCCTCGACACTGCGGCTCCTTCTGGAAAGCGACCCGGAGACCGGCATCGGCGACGTCTTTCTTTCCAGCTTCGACACCTTCGACGATCTGGTCAACTCGCCCGCCGGCGGCGGGCCGGGCGGCTTCTCGGGCCTGAAGATCTCGCCCGGATTCAGCGTCGGCGGTTTGGCCTATGACGGCAAGTACCGCCTGCTTCTGGAAAGCGACCCGGAGACCGGCTTCGGCGACGTCTTTCTCGCCAGCTTCGACACCTTCGACGATCTGGTCAACTCGCCCGCCGGCGGCGGAGCGGGCGAGTTCTCGGGCCTGAAGATCTCGCCCGGATTCAGCGTCGGCGGCTTGGCCTACGAGTTCGATCCACCGGCCGTGCCGCTCCCCGCCTCGGCATACCTGCTTCTCGGCGCGCTCGGGCTGGCAGGCGCCTTGCGCCGGCGGGCCTGACCGGCGCCCGGATCAGGCCGCTTCCTCGGCCTCCTCGGCCGCCTGCCGCTGCCAGAGCTGGGCATAGCGGCCGTCGCGGGCCAGCAGGACCTCGTGGGTGCCCTCCTCGACGATCTCCCCGGCCTCCAGCACCACGATCCGGTCGGCATCGGCGATGGTGGACAGCCGGTGGGCGATGGTCAGAACGGTGCGCCCCCGGCCCATCGCCTTCAACTCGCGCTGGATGTCCTGCTCGGTCTCGGTGTCGAGCGCGCTGGTCGCCTCGTCGAGCAGCAGGATCGGCGGGTCCTTCAGCAGGGTCCGGGCGATGCCGACGCGCTGTTTCTCGCCGCCCGACAGCTTCAGCCCGCGCTCGCCCACCTGGGTGTCGTAGCCCTGCGGCAGACCGGCGATGAAGTCGTGGATGCGGGCGGCGCGGGCGGCGGCCTCGACCTCCGCGCGGGTCGCGTCGTCCTTGCCGTAGGCGATGTTGTAGTAGATCGAGTCGTTGAACAGCACGGTGTCCTGCGGCACCACCCCGATGGCGGCGTGCAGCGAGGTCTGGGTCACGTCGCGCAGGTCCTGTCCGTCGATCTCCACCGCGCCGCCGGTCACGTCGTAGAACCGGAACAGCAGCCGGCCAATGGTCGACTTGCCCGACCCGGACGAGCCGACGATGGCCACCGTCTGGCCCGCCGGAACGTCGAGGTCGATGCCCTTCAGGATCGGCCGCTCGGGATCGTAGCCGAAGAACACGCCCCGGAACCGGACCGCGCCGCCGCGCACCGCGAGATCCGGCGCGCCGGGCCTGTCGGCCACCTCGGAAGGCTGTTCCAGCAGGTGGAACATCGCCCCCATGTCGACCAGCGACTGCCGGATCTCGCGGTAGACCGTGCCGAGGAAGTTCAGCGGCATGGTGATCTGGACCATGTAGGCGTTGACCATCACGAAGTCGCCCACCGTCAGCGCCCCGTTCTGGACCCCGACCGCCGCCATCACCATCACCGCCACGAGGCCGGAGGTGATGATGAGGGACTGGCCGAAATTCAGGAACGCCAGCGAGTAGGAGGTCCGCAGCGCGGCGTCCACGTAGCGCTCCATCGCGCCGTCATAGCGGCGGGCCTCGCGCGCCTCGGCGCCGAAATACTTCACCGTCTCGAAGTTCAGCAGGCTGTCGATCGCCTTCTGGTTCGCGTCGGTGTCCTGGTCGTTCATCTCCTTGCGGATCTTCACCCGCCACTCGGTCACCTTGAAGGTGAACCAGATGTAGAGCCCGATGGTGACCACCACCGCCGCCAGGTACCAGGCGTCGAACAGGACGAAGAGCACGCCCGCGATCAGCAGCAGTTCGAGCAGCAGCGGCCCGATAGAGAACAGCAGGAACCGCAGCAGGAACTCGACACCCTTCACCCCGCGCTCGATGATCCGGCTAAGTCCGCCGGTCTTGCGGGTGATGTGGTAGCGCAGGGACAGCCGGTGGATGTGGGTGAAGGTCTCGAGCGCGATCTGCCGCAGCGCCCGCTGCCCGACCCTGGCGAAGATCACGTCCCGCAACTGCTGGAAGCCGACGTTCATCAGCCGGGCCATGCCGTAGGCGATGGTCAGCCCGACCGCCCCCATCGCCATGAGCCAGCCCGCGTCGCCGGTCTCGCCGGCCAGGCTGTCGACCGCGACCTTGTAGAGGATCGGCGTCCCGGCGGCGATCACCTTGGCGAGGAACAGCGCGGCCAGCGCGCCGACCACCCGCTGTTTCACCCAGGTCAGCCCCTCGGGCCAGAGATAGGGCGCGACCCGGCGCACGGTGCGCCAGCCGGACGCGCCGCGGGTCTCGTCCTGCGTATCAGGCCCGGGCTGCCGGACCGTCGCGCGGCCGTTCGCGGTGTCGGCGGGGGCGGTGTCGGCGGGGGCGCCGTCCGCGAGGTCCGGATCGGTGGATTGACTGCTCATCCGCGTTACCTAGGACGGCGCGCCGGGGATTGCCACTGTCGCCCCACCGGTCCCGTGTCCGCCATCCTAGTTCTCGAAGGCCTCGACCGCCTCCGGCGCGATCTCGGGCAGCCGGAACACCTGGCCCGGATAGATCAGGTCGGGGTCGCGGATCAGGTCGCGGTTGGCGGCGTAGACTTCGACATAGAGGATGCCGCGTCCGTAGCGTTCGCGGCTGATCGCCCAGAGCGTGTTGCCCGGCTGAACCACCCGCACCGCGGCCTCGAAGCCCGGGGCGGCGGTCTCGTCGGCCAGCACCTCGGCAAGCAGGCCCGGCTCCTCGCGCTTGAACGGCGTCTCGATCCGGCTCACCACCGCGCCGGCCGCGTCCACCTCGTCGATACGCAGGGTGTAGACCCCGGTATCCACCTGCGGCAGCCCGGTGCGCCACAGCCCGTCCTGCTGGATCCGGGCAGAGGTGACGGGCCGGTTGTCGAGGTAGACCCGGACGAAGCCGTCGCCGCGCGCCCGGCCGGCCAGCACCACGTCGCCCTCCGGGTCGTAGGTGATGGTGTCGAGCGACACCGCGGTCAGGGCCTCGGGCGGGCCGTCCGACGACGCCGGCGGCTGCACGAGACGGACGCCCGAGGCATCGGCCGCGAGGATCGCCGGCGCCCGGTCCGGGACGCTGCCCGGCGGCGACAGGTCCGCCGGGCGGGCCGGAGCGGGTCCGGGCTCCGGTGCGGCGGCGAGTTGCGCCGGGATGTCGCCGGCACCGGACGGCGGCGTGTCGGCGTCCGGCAGAGTGGAAGTCGCCGAGGCCGTCTGCGACGCCGTTTCGGGCGCAGCGCTCTCACCGGTCGCCGCAACCTCGGCCCCGGTGGTGGCGGCCGGATCGGACATCGGCGCCCCGGCCCCTGCGGTTTCGGCAGCATCGGCGCCCGGGGCTTCGGGTGCCGCGGAAGGGCCGCCGCTCGCCGCCGCGGTCTCCGCGGCTTCGGATGCGGCCGGCCCGGCCGGAGAGCCGTCCGCCGCAATCGTGTCAGACCCGCGATCGTCGCCGGCGGCCGCGCCTTCGGGCTGGCGGTCCGCGACCTGCGGGTCCGCCGACGCCGCTTCGGCCGCATCCGGGTCGGGCTCGCCGGACGCCCCGGCATCGGCGGTGCGATCGGCATCCGCGTTGTCGCCGCCCGACGCGGTCTCCGGCGCCGGCTCCGGCTCGGGCGCGGCCAGGGCGGCGACCACGTCGTCGGACGCGTCCGCATCGCCGCCCGCCGGGACCTCGGGCAGTCCGAACGGGGCGATGAAGCGGTCCTCCTCCGAGGCGATGCGGGACCCGCCCGGGTCGGCGAGCAGGCTCAGGCGGCGGGGCATGTCGGAGGGCGCGATCTCCACGAACGCCACGAATTCGCCGCCCGCCTCGGCGCCGACCCGCGCCAGCTCCTCGCCGCCGAGAAGGATCGAGACGTCCTTCCCGGCAAGGGCGCGCCCGGCGATCAGGCCCTGCCCCTCGGGCGAGACCCGCACCACGTCGAACCGGGGCGGAAGCGACGGGTCCGCATCGGCCGACGCCGCATCGCCGCCGTCGGCTTCGGCAGCGGTCTCGGCGGCCGGCCCGACGGACGCTGCGTCGGCCTCCGCACTGCCGACGTCTGGTGCGCTGGCGGCGGGCCCGGTGCCCGACTCCGTGGCAGCATCCCCCGCAGTTGCAGGCGCGGCCGCGACGACCGGCGACGCCTCGGGCGCCGGTGCGGTCGCGGATTGCGGAACCGGCGCCGGAACCGGATCGACGCCGAACAGACGCGGTCCGAACAGCACGATCGCCAGCACGACGATGGCCGCCGCGCCCCCCATCGCAAGCAGGCGTCTCATCCCGCCATGGCTCCC
>JBFKOW010000027.1:0-26020 GCA_041628615.1 Paracoccaceae bacterium
ACCGGTCGATCTGCGCCAGCGCCGCCAGCCCGGCCCGCATCCCCACCGGCATGTTGCGGAACACGAAGCAGATGATGAGGATCGCCGCCGTCCCGGTGATGTCCACCGGCGGCACGTTGAAGGCGGCGACGTAGGACACCCCCACCACGGTGCCCGGAATGGCGAAGGACAGCATGGTGCCGAACTCGAAGGCGCGCCGCCCGGCGAAATCCTGCCGCGCCACCAGCCAGGCGGTGAGGATCCCCACCAGCGTGGTCAGCGGCGCCGCGATCCCGGCGACCCAGAGCGTGGTGATCATCGAATCCCAGGCCGAGCCGTAGAGTTCCAGTCCGGTCTCGGCGAACTCGAAGCGGAAGGCGGTGGACAGGTGCCCCAGCGTCGGCGTCAGGTCCCAGCGCCCGATATCGGTGACGAAGCCGCCCGCCGCGATGATGATGTAGACCGCCAGCGTGAAGACCACCCAGGGCAGCACCACCGCCAGCACCGCGATCCTGAGCGCCGGCGGCAGCGGCGCGGCCAGCCCGGCATCGGACTTGCCGGTGACGGTGACATAGCTCTTGCGGCCCATCCACCGCATCTGCAGCCAGAAGGCGATCAGCGTCAGCGCCAGCAGGATCATCGCCAGCGTCGCGGCGTTGCCGAGATCGTAGCGCGCCCCGACCACGGCGAAGAAGATCTTGACCGACAGCACCTCGTAACCGCCGCCCAGCACGATCGGGTTGCCGAAATCCGCGAGGCTCTCGATGAAGGCGAGCAGGAAGGCCGCCGCGAGGCCGGGCCGCAGCAGCGGCCAGGTCACGGTGCGGAAGGTGGTGGTGGCGCGGGCCCCGAGGGTGCGCGAGGCTTCCTCCAGCGTCGGGTTGATCGCCTCCAGCGTCGACAGCAGGACAAGGAACGTGATCGGCGCGAAGGCCAGCACCTGCGCGATCAGGATGCCGGGCAGGCCATAGATCCAGCGGCTGGGCCGCACACCCATCAGGTCCGCCGCGACCCCGGTGACGAGCCCGGTGCGCCCGAACAGCAGGATGATCGCCACCCCCACCACGAAGGGCGGGGTGATGATCGGCAGGATCGACACCGCCCGCAGCGCCCGCTTCATGCGGAAATCGGTGCGGTTCACGAGAAGCGCGAGGGCGAGCCCCAGCGCGGTGGCCAGCGTCGCCGACAGCACCCCGAGAACCACCGTGTTGACCACCACGCCGCAGCGCCCGCCGCCGACGAAACAGCCGATCCCCCACAGTTCCGGCGCGCTCAGCCGGGACCAGAAGGTCGCCATCGCGAGGTTCCCCTCCGGGTCGATGAAGGCGGCGAGGCCCAGCCGGAGGATCGGGAAGAACACGAACAGGCTCAGCAGCGCGACGATCGCGGTGATGCAGAACGCCGCGAAGCGCTCGCCCCGGCAGAATCCGCGCGCGGCGACGAGGTCGGACAGCAGTCCGACCAGCGCCGCCCCGCAGAGGAACCCGCCCCAGCCGAGCCCGGTCTGGCCCTCGGACGCCCGCGCGAAGGCGGCGCCGACCCATTCGGCCGAGGGGCCGCGCAGGCCCACCGCGAAGCCCTGCCACAGCATCAGCGCCCCGGCACCCAGCGTCAGCCCGAGCGCGAGCCGCGACGCCTGCCAGCCCCGGGTCAGGGACACGACCGCAAGCGCCGCCACCGCACCGATCAGCGGCCAGAGCCAGCCGCGCCCCGCCAGCGCCTCGGCCAGCGCCGAGGCCGCCGGCCCGGCAAGCAGACCCTGCCCCTTGTACCACGGCAGGGCCGCCAGCGAGAGCGCGAGAAGACCGAGCCAGGCCGCCCCGGCCCGGTCCGAAGTCAGGGACAGGCGCGCCACGGGTTACTGCGGCAGCGACCCGATCTCGGCGTCCCAGCGCTGCAGCAGCCGGGTGCGCTCGTCGCTCGACCCGTATTTCGCGAAGTCGTAGTCGATCAGCTTGATGTCCTCCAGACGCGGCGCCGCCTCTGGGGTGGCCGCGTTCACGTTGGACGGGATCTGGAAGCTGTTCGCGGTCGCGCCGATCTCCTGCGCGGCGGGGGTCAGGGCCCAGTCGTAGAAGGTCTGCGCCGCCTCGGGGTTCGGGCCGCCGGCGATGATCGACATGGAGCCGACCTCGTAGCCGGTGCCTTCGCAGGGGGCCACCGCCACGATCGGCGCGCCTTGCACGGTCTGCGCCACCGCGTCATGCATGAAGACGATGCCGATCGCCGTCTCGCCGGTCGCCGCCGCGCGGATCGGGGCCGACCCGGACTGGGTGTACTGGCTGATGTTGTTGTGCAATTGCGCGAGATAGGCAAAGGCCTCGTCCTCGCCCATCAGCTGCACCATGGTGGCGAGCATCGTGTAGGAGGTGCCCGACGAGTTCGGGTTCGCCACCTGCACGTCGTCCTCGAAGCGCGGGTCGAGCAGGTCGGCCCAGCAGGCCGGCGGGTTCTCGGTCACCAGTTCCGAATTGTAGCCGAAGCCCAGCCCGCCGGCATAGATGCCGACCGTCCGGTAGCCCGAGGTCTCGGCCTGCCGCAGCGACCACTCCTGCACCTGGTCCAGCATCGGCGAGCGGTATTCGGCGGTCAGCCCTTCCTGCGCGGCCTGCAGATGCGGGTCGCCCGTGCCGCCCCACCAGACGTCGCCCCGGGGCTGGCCGCTTTCGGCGGCGATCTTGGCATAGGTCTCGCCCGACGAGGCGCGGGTCATCAGCACGTTGATGCCGGTCTCGCGCTGGAACGCCTCGGACATCGCCCGGCACCATTCTTCCTGCACCGAGCAATAGAGAACGAGTTCATCGGCCTGCGCCGTGGCCGGCAGCGTCATCGCCAGACCGGCCGCAGCGAACACCGCTGCGGAAACGTGATCGATCTTCATGTCTTCCTCCCTGAAACTGTTTCCGAGACAGTTTTCTTGTGTCCGGCATTAAGCGATGCCGGCACGTCGCAAGGCAAGCGATTCCCGCCGCCCCGCCGGGCCGCTTGCGGCGGTCGGCGCTTCCTGCAACCTTGCGCCGGCCACCATATGAGACCTTCATGACCCGCAAGGCGAAAGAGTTCGACCCGCCCTACGTTCCGGCATTGGACCGCTACAACCGGATGGACTACCGCCGTCTCGGACGGTCGGGGCTGCGCCTTCCGGCGATATCGCTCGGGCTGTGGCACAACTTCGGAGAAGACACCCCGCACCGGACCAAGCGCGCCATCTGCCGGACCGCGTTCGACCTCGGCATCACCCATTTCGACCTCGCCAACAACTACGGCCCGCCCCCCGGTTCCGCCGAGACCGCCTTCGGCGAGATCCTGCGGACCGATTTCCGGGGCTACCGGGACGAACTCGTGATCTCGTCCAAGGCGGGCTACGACATGTGGCCCGGCCCCTACGGCGAATGGGGCAGCCGCAAGTACCTGATCGCCTCCTGCGACGCCTCGCTGAAGCGGCTGGGGCTGGACTACGTCGACATCTTCTATTCGCACCGGTTCGACCCCGACACGCCGCTCGAGGAAACCGCCGGCGCGCTCGACCACATCGTCCGGTCCGGCCGCGCGCTCTATGCCGGGATCTCGAGCTACAACGCCGCCCGAACCCGCGAGATGGCGGGCCTGATGCGGGATCTCGGGACGCCGGTGGTGATCCACCAGCCGTCCTACAACATCCTCAACCGCTGGATCGAACGGGACGGGCTGCTCGACACGCTCGACGATCTCGGCGTCGGCTCGATCGTGTTCACGCCGCTGGCGCAGGGGCTGCTGACCGACAAGTACATTGCCGGCATCCCCGAGCAGAGCCGGGCGGCGGCGGGCAAGTCCCTCGACCCGGGCCTGTTGTCCGAGGAGGCGATCCGCCGGCTGAACGGGCTGAACGACATCGCCCGGGCGCGGGGCCAGAGCCTCGCCCGGATGGCGATATCCTGGGTGCTGCGCGGCGCCCGGGTGACCTCGGCGCTGATCGGCGCCTCGCGGCCCGAACAGGTGACCGACTGCGTCGGCGCGCTGCAGGCGCCGGACTTCGACGCCGAGGAACTGGCGGCCATCGACCGGCTCGCCTTCGAGGACGGGGTCAACCTGTGGGCCCGGTCGTCGGAAGGGGTCTGACCGGTCCGGGCGCCGCTGTCGGGCGATTCCCGCCGCCCCGCAATCCGGTCGCCGCCGCGCGGCAGGATTGTTTCCGATCCGGCATCGAAATGTGGCGCCGCCGGGGCACCGGTGCCCGCCGCGGCGCAGGCCACGCCGCCACCAGGCGCCGCGGGAGCGGGCAGGCGCGGGAAATCGGACCGGGGACGGTCAAGTCTGAGTTGACTCGGGTCGCCGCAAATCTGCCATGGCGGCGGTGGTGGGTCTCGGAGCATGCGGCGGCGGAATGAACATCTCCGACCCATCGGTCCGAAACCGAGTGGACTGTGAACGGTTGACCGGCTGGCGCGTCCGGCCGGTCTCGGGGGTGTTGAAGTGTTTTCGGGTGACGTGACGCTGCGCCTTCTGGCGAGAACCGGGTCTTGCCGGTCCGCGGACGGCACGCCGGTCATTGTCGCCCGCGCCGGACCTGACCGGAAGCGCCCGGTCCGCACCCGCCGACGTTTGCCTGATCCCATCCTGCCGCCCGCGCCACGCATCGGGCGCGCGGTCCGAATTGCCAGCACGAACACGACCTGACTTTCCGTTCGAGGAGTATTGAGCGATGACCTTGATGACTGACAGCGGCTCCTAAACCGACACCGAGAACGCCACGGCGGTCGTGGACCTTGATTGCGGCGTGGCGGAGAACCCGGACCTGGGGACCGATATCTGCGCGGTCCGGCACAAGGAGACGAACGGTTTCGGCGAGGATCTCGAGAAGCCCTCCTCCTACGTCCTGACCCTCGGCCCGCTCAGCGAGACCCTGGTCACCGGCGACACCACCGGCACCGTCGACGGCAAGGTCGAGATCGGCGCCATCGGCGGCACCGACGACGGCGACGGCAGCTACTACGTGGTGGTGTCGCGCGACAGCGACCCGGCCAGGACCGACGCGCTGTTCTTCACCGGCACCGTGGCCGAGGGCGAAAGCTTCACCGCCGGCGACGGCAGCCTCAGCTTCGGCTCCGAGACCTTCGTGCACATCTACAGCGCCGAGGGCGGCTCGCTGCTGCAGACCATCAACTTCCACACCTCCTGCTCGTCGCCGCTGATCATCGGCGACCAGTACGGCTCGATCACGCTCGCCGGGGCCAGCCTCGAGGGCAAGGACAGCGGCAGCTTCTACGGCTTCGGGGTGACCGAGACCCCCGGCGACAGCGGCGTGGTCTACGAGATCACCGGCGGCGCCGACGCGGCGCTGTTCACCGTCGATCCGGACACCGGCGAGGTGTCCTTCATCGATCCGCCGGACTTCGAGACCCCCGGCGACGCCGACGGCAACAACTCCTACGACGTCGAGGTCACCGCCTTCTTCACCGACGCCGACGGCGTCAAGACCGGCGAGATCTGCGAGGTCAAACCCATCGAGGTCTGCGTCGAGGACGAGCCCGGCGACGAGCCGCTCTGCATCGACGAGAACACCACCTTCGTCACCGATCTCGACCTGACCGTGACCTGCCCGGTCCCGACCGACATCGGCACGGACCTCTGCATGGAACGGGAGGCTCTCCGCGACAGCGGTGTCGACGCCTCGAAGCCGGTCGAGCTGACCCTGTCGCTCAACGACCTGACCACCGCCGTGTCGTCGAACCAGAACGACAAGCTGAAGGTCGGCAGCATCAACGGCACCGACGACGGCGACGGCGACTACTTCGTGCGGGTATCGAAGAACTCGAACCCGACCGACCTCGGCGACATCTATTTCTCGGGCGACGTCTCGGTCGGCGACAGCTTCAGCTTCGCTTCCGCCGCCGCCGGCCGCAGCGAGTTCGGCTCCGAGACCTTCGCCCACATCTTCGACGACGACGGCGAGTTCCTGCAGACCATTGGCCTGCACACCTCCTGCTCGGCCCCGCTGGTGATCGGCGAGAAATACGCCTCGATCACCCTCGAGGCCGGCGCGTTGCGGGACAAGGGCACCGGCGACCTGATCGAGTTCGGCGGCACCACGGATGTCGTGGTCGGCGAGGGTGACATCGTCTACTCGATCGCCGGCGGCGCGGACGCGGACTTCTTCCGGGTCGATCCCGACACCGGCGAGGTGTCGTTCATCAACCCGCCGGACTTCGAAACCCCGCTCGATGACGGCGCCGACAACGTCTACGACGTGGTGATCCGGGCCACCGCCAAGAGCGACCCGACCTGCTTCACCGATGCCCCGGTGCAGTTCTGCGTCGAGGACGTGCTCGAGGTCGGCTCGTTGTCCGGTCGATATTTCTGTGACGAGAACGACAACGACGTGGATGACGGGGAGCCCGGGGTAGCGGGGGTTCTGGTCGAGCTTCTGGATGCGGCGGGGGTGCCGACCGGGGTCAGCACGACGACCGCGGCGGACGGGTCCTACAGTTTCGCGGGCCTGGCGCCGGGGACCTACGGGGTGCGCTTCACCGACACGGTGTCGGGCAAGGTCCTGGTGACCCCGGACCAGGGCGGCAATGACGCGATCGACAGCGACGCGGTGCAGGTCGGCGACCCGGCGGACGGTGTGTCCGAGATCACCGGGATCGTGGTGACGGCCGGGGCCGACACGCCGGACAACGACGCCGGGGTCGAGGACCCGGGGACGGCGGCGATCACCGGGCGCTACTTCTGCGACGACAACGCCAACGACGTGGATGACGGCGAGCCGGGCATCGCCGATGCCGAGGTCAAGCTGCTGGACGCCGCCGGCAACGTGGTGGCGACCACCACCACGGACGGCACCGGCAACTACGCCTTCACCGGGCTGCAGGCCGGGACCTACGCGGTGATGTTCGCCGCCGAGGCCACCGGCAAGACCTTCGTCGCCCGGGACGATCCGGACGGCAACGGCGACGACACCAACGACAGCGACGTGGACGGCACCGGCACCACCGGCCCGATCACCGTCGGCATCGGCGAGGTGTCCGAGGACAACGACGCCGGGGTCGAGGATCCGGGGACGGCGTCCCTGGCGGGCCGGGTGTTCTGCGACGAGAACGACAACAGCGTCGACGACGCCGAGCCGGGGATCGGCGGGGTCACGGTGGTGCTGCTCGACGGCGGCGGCGCGGTGCTCGCCAGCACCACCACCGGCGCCGACGGGGCCTACGAGTTCACCGGGCTGAAGGCCGGCGACTACAAGGTCCGCTTCCCCACCGTGATCGACGGCAAGGTGCTGGTCGAGGCCAATGCCGGGCTCGACGACACCATCGACAGCGATGCCGGCGAGGACGACGGCGTCACCGGGACCATCAGCCTCGCCATCGGCCAGCGGTCCGAGGACAACGACGCCGGGGTCGAGGACCCGGGGACGGCGCAGGTCGGCGACTGGTGTTCCTCGACGAGAACGGCAACGGCGTCTACGACCCGGGCGAGGGTCTCGTCGCCGGGGTCACCGTCGAGCTGCTCGATGCGACCGGCGGCGTGGTCGCCACCGAGGTCACGGACGCGGCGGGGTTCTACTGCTTCGTCGGCCTCGACGCCGGCACCTACCGGGTCCGCTTCGTCGAACCGGACGGCTTCGACTTCACCACCGAGGGGGCCGCGGCGGACGACGCGGTCAACAACGACAGCGATGCCGACATCCTCTCCGGCCTGACCGACACCTTCGTGCTGTCGATCGGCGAGAGCGAGAAGGACATCGACGCCGGCCTCGTGGTCGAGAACGGCGATCCCGAGCCGCAGGACGACAGCGCGAAGTTCTGTGCCGACGAGGTGGTCACGGTGGACGTGCTGGCCAATGACGGCGACCCGGACGGCGACCCGCTGACCATGGTGTCGGTCGACGGCAAGGCGATCTCGGAGGGCGCCACGGTCACCACCGCGGCCGGCACCTTCGTGACCCTCGTGGGCGGCTTGCTGGTGATCGATGGCGAGGCCGCCTACGCCGCCCTCGACATCGGCGAGGAGGCGATCGAGACCATCAGCTACGCGGTCTCGGACGGCAACGGAGGGATCGTCTCGGCCAACCTCGAGGTGACCTTCTGCGGCGACGCCAACTCGGTCCTGTCTCTGTGCGAAAGCCTGCCCGCCGGGGTGGTAACCTATCAGGTGTCCACGACCGATCTTGTTCGTCCGGTCGAGGACGCCGCGTATGGCCTGCTGTTCAACTCGACCGGGGATGCGCGTTTCGACGGCGTTCTGTTCGAGCAGGCCTACTGCCTCAGCCGCAACGATCCGACGCAGACCTCCGAGACGATCACGGATGCGCCGGTCCAGTCGGCGCAGATGTATTGCGCTTCCGAGGCCGATGCGTCGCTCTTCGGACCGCAGCAGGTTTCGGTCTTCAACGGGCAGACGGCCTTTGCGAACCTCGACCTGATCACCTGGATCCTCAATCAGGACTTCGAGAACAACGGCTTTACAGGGTGGGAGGTGCAGAGGGCGATCTGGGAACTCACCGATGACGACGACCTCGCCTTCCTCGACGGGATCGATCCCGGGTTCGGTTCGGACAGCAATGTCGACTCGATCCTGGCGCTGGCGGCGGCGAACGGCGAGAACTTCGTCGCCGGTGTTGGCGACGTGATCGGCGTGATCGTCGATCCCGGCGACTCGGATCCCGACAATACCCAGCCGTTCATCCTGGCGATGGACTTCGAGGACTACGATTGCCTTTGCTGACGCAAGGGCCGCAAGATGGCAGGTGGCCGGGGCTCGGCCATCTGCAGCAGGCGGAGCCCCCGCCGGTCGGTCCGACCCGTGACGTATCCGGGCCGATTCACCGCGTGTTCTGTAAGGAGAACATCATGAAGAAACTGGTCCTCGCGACCCTGGCGACGATCGCAGCGGCTCCGATGGCGCTCGCCTGCGATCCGGGCTCGCTCAGCTGTCAGCAAGTGCCCGTCCCCGAGATCAGCGCGATGGAAGGCACCGCGGCGCTCGCCGCCGTCGCCGCCGTCCTGCTGTTCGTCTGGGAACGCCGCAAGCGCGCTGCGTAAGCCCCGGCCAGAAAGACCGGCGGGCCCGCCTCGACCGGGGCGGGCCCGTCACCCGTTCCTCGCGTCCGCCACGAGATCGGCCGCCCGATGACCGCCACTGACAGCCCCGATCCCCTGGCCGCACGGCGCCGCCCGGCCCTGGTCATCGCCGGGTCTCTGCTGGTCGCGGAACTGGCCCTGATCGGCCTGCTCTACAAGCACGTCATCGACTTCACCTGCCTCGACAACTGGCCGCCCGCCGTCTGCGGCGGGGCCAGCGGCGCGCTGGTGGCGGTGTATTGCCTTGCCGCCGCGGTCGCGCTCATGGCGCTGGTCCGTCCCGCCCCGTTCCGCCGGCTCTTCGCCGAGGCCGGCGCCCGGACGGCGCCGCTCCTTCTCAACGCGGCGGGGGCCGGGATCGCCCTGCTGCCCGTCGCGGTCATGCACGACGGGGTCGGCACCGGGATCATCCCGGCGATCCTGTCCGCCTGGAGCGTCGGCATGGCACTGATCCTGAGCGGGCTCGCCCTCTACGCCGCACCGCTGGCGCGGTGGCGCGGCTTCGTCGGCGCCGAGGCCTCCCGGCTCCTTCCCGTCGCGGCGCTCGGGCTCGGCGCGCCCGTGCTCGCGGTCCAGATCCGGCCGCTCTGGCAACTCGACGGCATCGCGGACCTGACCTTCCGGGCCGTCGCCGGGACCATCGAGGGGCTCGGCTACGCGGTGAACATTTACCCGGCCGAGAAGGCGATCGGCGCCGGGGACTTCTACATCTCGGTCGCTCCGGTCTGTTCCGGGGTGGAGGGGATCGCGCTGGTGTCGATCTTCGTGACCATCTACCTCTGGCTGTTCCGCCACGACCTCCGGTTCCCGCGGGTGCTGCTGCTCTACCCGGTCGGCATCGCCGCCTCGGCGGCGTTCAACGTGGTGCGGATCTCGGCCCTGCTGGTGATCGGGCTCGAGGGAAACCCGGAACTGGCGGTCGGCGGCTTCCACTCCCATGCGGGCTGGCTGATGTTCACCCTCGTCGCCTTCGGATTGATCGCGCTGGCGCAGACGGTTCCGGGGTTGCGCCGCGCGCCGGCGGCCTCGGGCGAAAGGGGGAGCGCGGCCGGCGGGACCGCGACGCCCGCCCCGCGCCTGCGCGAGGACCCGATCGCCGCCCGGATCCTGCCCTTTGCCGTATTCATGTTCAGCGCGCTTCTGGCGCAGGCGTTTTCACAGAGCCCGGGCGTGGTCTATCCGCTGCGGGTGCTGGCGATGGCCGCGGCGCTGGCGGTGTTCTGGCCGGTGCTGTTCCGGCTTGCCTGGCGGGTCGACCCGGTGGCGGTAGGGGCCGGCGTGGCGGTGGGCCTGGTCTGGGTCGCCGTCCCGGTCGCGGAGACCGATGGCCTGCCGCCCTACGGCGACCTCGCGGGCAGCGCGCTCGTGGCCTGGTTCGTGCTGCGCGGGGTGGGGACGGTCGTCCTCGTGCCGGTGATCGAGGAGCTGTTCTTCCGCGGCTACCTCGAACGGCGGCTTCGGCTCGGCGAGGGCCGGGCCTGGACCGTGGCGGCGGCGCTGGCAACCGCCATTCTGTTCGCCGCGCTGCACGACCGCTGGGTCCTGGCCTTCGGGGCCGGGCTGGTGTTCTCGTGGGCCGCGCTGCGCCGGGGCAACATCACCGACGCCATCGCCGCCCACGCGGCGTCGAACATCGTGGTCTACGGCGCCGCCGTAGCGGCCGGCAATCTGGCGATGATCTGAACGGCAGACGCCGGCCCGATGGCCGGGCCGGCGTCGCGTGTCTCTCGTGGCCGGATCAGGCGGCCACGTCGAACCGGTCGGCGTTCATCACCTTGGTCCAGGCCGACACGAAGTCGGTCACGAACTTCCCGGCGCTGTCGTCCTGCGCGTAGAGTTCGACATAGGCCCGCAGGATCGAGTTCGAGCCGAACACCAGGTCCATCCGGGTCGCCGTCCACTTCACCGCGCCGGACTTGCGGTCGCGGATCTCGTAGAGGTTGCGGCCGGTCGGGACCCAGGCGTTCGCCATGTCGGCGAGGTTGACGAAGAAGTCGGTGGTCAGCGTCCCCTCGCGGTCGGTCAGGACGCCGTGCTTCGTGCCGCCGTGGTTGGTGCCCAGCACCCGCATCCCGCCGACCAGCACGGTCATCTCGGGGGCGGTCAGACCCATCAGCTGGGTCCGGTCGAGCATCAGCTCCTCGGGGCTGACCGCGTAGTCCTCCTTGAGCCAGTTGCGGTAGCCGTCGGCCAGCGGTTCCAGCGGTGCGAAGGACTCGGCATCGGTCATCGCGTCGGTGGCGTCGCCGCGGCCCGGGGTGAAGGGCACGGTGACGTCATGGCCGGCGGCCTTCGCCGCCTGCTCGATCCCGACATTGCCCGCCAGCACGATCACGTCGGCCACGCTGGCGCCGGCCTCGGCCGCGATCGGCTCCAGCACCGACAGCACGCGGGCCAGCCGCTCGGGCTCGTTCCCGGCCCAGTCCTTCTGCGGCGCGAGCCGGATCCGGGCGCCGTTGGCCCCGCCGCGCATGTCCGACCCGCGATAGGTCCGGGCGCTGTCCCAAGCGGTCGACACCATGTCGGCGACGGACAGGCCGGCGGCCGCGATCTTCGCCTTCACCGCGTCCACGTCGTAACCGGTCGGACCGGCCGGGATCGGGTCCTGCCAGATCAGGTCCTCGGCCGGCACGTCGGGGCCGACGTAGCGGGCCTTCGGACCCATGTCGCGGTGGGTCAGCTTGAACCAGGCGCGGGCGAAGGTGTCGCGGAAGTACTCGGGATCGGCCATGAACTTCTGGCAGATCGCGTTGTAGGCCGGGTCCATCTTCATCGCCATGTCGGCGTCGGTCATGATCGGGTTCTGCCGCTTCGTCGGATCGCTGGCATCGACCGGCTTGTCCTCTTCCGCGATATCGACCGGCTCCCACTGCCAGGCCCCGGCGGGGGACTTGCGCAGTTCCCACTCGTGGCCGAACAGCATCTCGAAATAGCCCATGTCGAACACCGTGGGCTTGCTGGTCCAGGGGCCCTCGATGCCCGAGGTGACGGCCCGGCTGGCAAGGCCCTTCTGTTCGGGGTTGGCCCAGCCGAAGCCCTGCGATTCCGGCCCGGCGCTTTCGGGGTTCGGGCCCAGCAGGCTGGCGTCGCCGTTGCCGTGGGTCTTGCCCACGGTGTGGCCGCCGGCGGTCAGCGCGGCGGTTTCCTCGTCGTTCATCGCCATCCGGGCGAAGGTCTCGCGGACCTGCGCAGCGGTGCGCAGCGGGTCGGGCTGGCCGTTCACGCCTTCGGGGTTCACGTAGATCAGGCCCATCTGCACGGCGGCCAGCGGGTTCTCCATCGTCGACGGATCGGCGACATCCTCGTAGCGCTCGTCGCTCGGGGCCAGCCAGTCCTTCTCGGCGCCCCAGTAGGTGTCGATCTCGGGGTGCCAGATGTCGGTGCGGCCGAAGCTGAAGCCGAAGGTCTTCAGGCCCATCGACTCGTAGGCGATGTTGCCGGCGAGGATGAACAGGTCGGCCCAGCTCACCGCGTTGCCGTATTTCTTCTTCACCGGCCAGAGCAGGCGGCGGGCCTTGTCGAGGCTGGTGTTGTCGGGCCAGGAGTTCAGCGGCGCGAAGCGCAGGTTGCCGGTCCCCGCGCCGCCACGGCCATCGGCCAGCCGGTAGGACCCCGCGGCATGCCACGCCATCCGGATCATCAGGCCGCCGTAGTGGCCGTAATCCGCCGGCCACCAGTCCTGGCTGTCGGTCATCAGCGCGTGCAGGTCCTTCTTGAGCGCCTCCACGTCCAGCGACTTCAGCGCCTCGCGGTAGTCGAAGTCCGGACCCATCGGGTTCGGCTTGGTGTCATGCTGGTGCAGGATGTCGAGGTTGAGCGCGTTCGGCCACCGCTGCAGCGGCGTGCGGCCCATCGCCGTGTTCCCGCCATGCATGACCGGGCATTTGCCGGCGCCGATATCGTTTCCGTCCATCACGTCTCTCCTTTGTCCTGCGGGTGGCGTGCCGGGCGGCCCGGCCGCGCAGCGCGCGCCGCCCCCGTCACGAAGCGCGGTTTAGCACATCGACGCATAGAAATAATTTGTATCTTCTTATCGGACTCATAACTTTGTCCTATGAGTCGGATCACCCTGAAACACCTTCGCTACTTCGAGGCGCTCGCCCGCCACCGGCATTTCGGCCATGCCGCCGAAGCCTGCGCGATTTCCCAGCCGGCGCTGTCGGTGCAGGTCAGGGAACTGGAGGCGATCCTCGGCGCGGCGCTCGTCGACCGCGGGTCGCGCCGGATCCAGCTGACCGGCCTCGGCGAGACCCTCGCCGGACGGGCCAGAGACATCCTGCGATCGGTGGACGAGATCGACGACCTCGCCCGGGCGGCGCGGGACCGGCTTGCCGGCCGGCTGCGGATCGGCGTGATCCCGACCGTCGCGCCCTACCTGCTGCCGCAACTCATCACCGCGCTCGGCGCGGAATATCCGCAACTGGACCTGCGCCCGAGCGAGGCGATGACCCGCCGACTGATCGACGACCTGCTCCAGGGCCGGCTGGACGCCGCGATCGTGGCGCTGCCGGTGTCCGAGCCCGCGCTGCACGAACGCCCGCTCTTCGAGGAGGAATTCCTGCTGGTCCGGCCCCGCGGCGATGCCGGGAAACCGATCCCGTCGCCCGAGATGCTGCGCGAGATGCGGCTGCTGCTGCTCGAGGAGGGCCACTGCTTCCGCGATCAGGCGCTGTCGTTCTGCGGCCTGGCCTCGACCCGTCATCGGGACCTTCTGGAGGCCAGTTCGCTGTCCACGCTGGTCCAGATGGTCGGGGCCGGGATCGGCGTGACCCTGATCCCCGACATGGCGGTGCCGGTCGAAACCCGCTCCGCGCCGGTCTCGGTGGTGCGCTTCCCGCCGCCCCGGCCCCGGCGCACCGTCGGCATGGTCTGGCGCGGCGGCGCGCCGCTGGCGGATCACCTCGAACGGATCGCCGGGCTGGTGCAGCGGACCGCCGCAGGCTGAGGCGGCGGTGCGTCGCCGACCCCGGTCAGTCCCGCACGAGGATGGCCCGGAAGTCGTTCACGTTGGTCCCGGTCGGCCCGGGCGCGAAGAGGTCGCCCGCCGCGTCGAAGGCGCCCCAGGCGTCATGGCCGGTCAGCGCCGCAACGGGGTCCACCCCGGCCGCGCGCATCCGCGCCGTGCTGCCGCCGTCGGCGAAGGCCCCGGCGTTGTCCTCGGAGCCGTCGATTCCGTCGGTATCGGCGGCCAGCGCGGCGATCCGGTCGACCCCCTCCACCGCCAGCGCGAAGGACAGCAGGAACTCGGTGTTCCGCCCGCCCCGGCCGGTCGCGTCGCCCAGCGTCACCGTCGTCTCGCCCCCGGACAGCAGCACGACCGGCGCGGCGAAGGGGCGGCCGCGGGCGGCTACTTCGCGGGCCAGCGCGGCGTGGACCCGGCCCACCTCGCGGGCCTCGCCCTCGATCGCGTCCGACAGGATCGCCGCGCGGATCCCGCGCGCCTCGGCCGCCGCCGCCGCCGCTTCGAGCGACAGGCGCGCCGACGCGATCACCCGCACCTCGTGCCCGGCGAAGACCGGGTCGGCGGGGTCGGGCGCCTCGGCGGCGGCGCCGGATTCGAGGTGCGCCATGATCCGCGGCGGCAGCACCAGCCCGCGCGCCCGGATCATCGCCAGCGTGCCGGCGACGTCGCCGGGCGAGGGCACGGTCGGCCCCGAGGCGACCTCGGCCGGGTTGTCGCCTGGGACGTCCGAGACGACCAGCGTCACCACCTTCGCCGGGAACGCGGCAGCGGCGAGCCGGCCCGCCTTGATCCCGCTCACGTGCTTGCGGACCCGGTTCATCACCCCGATCGGCGCCCCGGAGGCGAGCAGCGCCGCGTTCAGCGCCTGTTCGTCCGCAAGGGTCAGTCCCGCCGGCGGCATCGGCAGCAGCGCCGAGCCGCCGCCGGTGATGAGCGCCACCACGAGGTCGTCGGCCGTCAGTCCCGCCACGGTCTCCATCAGCGCCCGCGCCGCGTCGAGCCCCGCCGCGTCAGGCACCGGGTGCGCCGCCTCGCGCACCTCGATCCGGCGGCAGGGCGCGGCATAGCCGTAGCGGGTGACCACCAGCCCCGACAGCGGGCCGTCCCAGAGGTCCTCGAAGGCGGCGGCCAGTTGTGCCGCGCCCTTGCCCGCGCCGATCACCACGGTGCGGCCCCTGGGCCGGTCCGGCAGGGCGCGGCGCAGCGCCGCGCGCGGGTCGGCGGCGGCGATGGCGGCGTCGAACAGCGCCGTCAGAAGGGCGCGGTCCGCCGGCATCAGAACCGTTCTCCGGCCCGGTTCAGCCGCAGCGCGTTCAGCACCACGAGGACCGAGGACAGCGCCATCGCCCCGGCCGCCAGCGCAGGCGACAGGAGCCAGCCGCTGACCGGGTAGAGCGCCCCCGCCGCCACCGGGATCAGGGCGACGTTGTAGCCGAAGGCCCAGCCGAGGTTCTGGCGGATGTTGGTCATGGTCCGGCGGCTGATCCCGATCGCCTGCACCGCGCCGCGCGGATCGCCCGAGGTCAGGACCACGTCCGCCGCCTCGATCGCCACGTCGCTGCCGCTGCCGATGGCGATGCCCACATCGGCGGCGGCCAGCACCGGTGCATCGTTGATCCCGTCGCCGACAAAGGCCACCGGCCCGTCGGCGGCAAGATCGCCGAGCGCCGCGACCTTGCCCTCGGGCAGAACCCCGGCGACGACCCGGTCGATGCCGAGAGCGTCGCCCACCGCCGCCGCGGCCGGTTCGCCGTCGCCCGAGATAAGCGCCACCCGGACGCCCTGCCGGTGCAGGTCGACCACCGCCTCGGCGGCGCCGGTCTTGATCCGGTCGGCGACGGCGAGGAACAGCGCCGGCTGGCCGTCGACGGCGCCGAACAGCACGGTCTGTCCGGCGGATTCGGCTTCCGTCCGCTTGGCGGCAAAGACCGAGAGGTCGATCCCCGCCTCCGCCATCATCCGGGCCGAGCCCGCCAAGACCGCCCGATCGCCGACCCGGGCGGTGACGCCGAGGCCCGGCTTCGCGGCGGCGTCGGTCGCCTCGGGCAAATCCATCCCCTCCGCGCGGGCGAGGATCGCATGGGCGGCCGGGTGATCCGAGGCGGTTTCCGCCGCGGCCACGAGCGCCAGCGCCCCGCTTACGTCCCAGCCCGGCGCGGCGGCCAGACCGACCACCACAGGCCGACCCTCGGTCAGCGTTCCGGTCTTGTCGAAGGCGACGGTGCGGACCCGCTGCAGGGCCTGCAACGCGTCGCCCTGCCGGAACAGCACGCCCAGCTCCGCCGCCCGGCCGCTGCCCACCATGATCGACATCGGGGTGGCGAGCCCCATCGCGCAGGGGCAGGCGATGATGAGGACCGACACCCCGGCCACGAGCGCCAGCCCCGGTCCCTGCCCGGCCAGCAGCCAGACCGCCACGGTAAGCGCCGACAGCGCCATCACCGCCGGCACGAACCAGAGCGCGATCCGGTTCACCAGCGCCTGCACCGGCAGTCGCGTGGCCTGCGCCGTCTCGACCATGCGGACGATCCCGGCGAGCCGGGTCTCGGACCCCACGGCGGTCGCCTCGTAGGTCAGCGAGGCGGTGCCGTTCACCGTCCCGGCGGTCACCGGGTCGCCCGGCCCCTTGGCCACCGGCAACGGCTCGCCGGTCAGCATCGCCTCGTCGATGTCGGAGCGGCCCTCGACCACCCGGCCATCGACCGCGACCCGTTCGCCCGGCCGGAGCCGGACCCTGTCGCCGACCCGGATCCCGGCCACCGGCACCTCGCGGGCCACGCCGTTGCGCAGGACCTGCGCGGTGTCGGGCTGCAGCGCCACCAGCGACCGGATCGCCCCGCCGGCCCGCGCCTTGGCCCGCGCCTCCATCCAGCGGCCGACGAGGATCAGGGTGACGATCACCGCCGCCGCCTCGAAATAGGCCGCGCGGGCGGTTTCCGGCAGCAGGCCGGGGGCGAAGAGCACGACCGTGGAATAGCTCCACGCCGCCAGCGTGCCGACGGCGACGAGGCTGTTCATGTCCGGGGCGCCGCGGGCCAGCGCCGGCAGGCCGACCCGGAAGAACCCGCGCCCCGGCCCGGCCAGCACGAGGCTGGCGAGGACGAACTGGATCAGCCAGAGCGTCCGGGGTCCGATTGCCGCGACGAGGGCGTGGTGCAACGCCGGGATCGCATGGCCGCCCATCTCCGTCAGGAAGACCGGCAGGGTCAGCGCGCCGGCGATCGCGGCGCGGCGCAGCGCGGCGCCCGCCTCGTCGGCCGCACCCCGGTCGGTCGCGGCACCGCCGACCGGCACCGCGGCATAGCCCGCCCCGGCGCTCGCCGCGGCGAGGTCGGCGGGATCCACCGCGCCGGACAGCGCCTCGATCACCGCCGCGTCCTGCGGCAGCAGGACATGGGCAGAAATCACCCCCGGCACGGCGGCCAGCGCGGCCTCAACCCGGCCGACGCAGGACGCGCAGTGCATTCCCTCGATCCGCAGCCGGAGGGTCTCGGTCCGCGGCGGATAGCCCGCCCGGGTCAGCGCGTCGATCACCTGCGCAGTGCCGCCGGGACCGGGGCTGATGCGAAGGGTGCGGTTGGCGAGGTTCGCCTCGGCCGGTCCGATCCCGGGCAGCCTGCCCAGCGCCGCCTCGACCCGGCCGACGCAGCCGCCGCAGGACATGCCTGGGATCGCCATGGTGAGAACCGCGGCCGGAGCGCCGCCGGCGGACCGCGGGCCGGATGCCACCGGGCCGGACGCGCCGGCGACGGTCTGGGTCGGGTCGGACAGGGTCATCTGCGGGGCACCTCCTCGGCCGCGCCAGATGCGCCCGCGTCCGGCCCGCCGTCAAGCCGGTCGCGGCAATTGGCCTCGCCGCCGATCCGCCCTAGGCTGCGGCCATGTTCGACGGATTCTCTCCCTTCCGCATCGCCACGACGGGCACCGGGATCGCCGGGGTTCGGGGCGGCGAAGGGCCGCCGCTACTGCTACTGCACGGCTACCCGCAGACCCATGTCATGTGGCATCTCGTGGCCCCGGCGCTGGCCCGGAACTTCACCGTGATCTGCCCCGACCTGCGCGGCTACGGCGCCTCGGGCAAGCCGCCCACCACCGCCGACCACGCGCCCTATTCCAAGCGGGCGATGGCGCAGGACATGATCGAGGTGATGGCGGTCCTCGGCTTCGACCGGTTCGACGTGGCCGGGCACGACCGCGGCGGCCGGGTCAGCCACCGGATGGCGCTCGATCACCCCGACAGGGTGCGGCGGGTCGCGGTGCTCGACATCGCGCCGACCCGCGAGATGTATGCCCTGACCGACGACGCCTTCGCCCGCGCCTACTGGCACTGGTTCTTCCTGATCCGCCCGGCGCCGCTGCCCGAGACGATGATCGGCGCCGACCCGGCCGGGTTCCTGAAGGCCAAGTGCGGCGGGCTGGGCCGGATGGTCTTCACCCCCGAGGCGCTGCAGGCCTACATCGACGCCTTCACCCCCGAGGCGATCCACGCGATGTGCGAGGATTACCGCGCCGCCGCCAGCATCGACATCGCCCACGACGATGCCGATGGCGGGCGCAAGCTGGCGCAGCCGCTGCTGGTCCTGTGGGGCGACGAGGGCGTGATCGAACGGTGCTACCCCGACCCGCTGGCGCTGTGGCGGCAGCGCGCCGAGGACGTGCGGGGACGGTCGCTGCCCGGCGGGCATTACCTGCCCGAGGATTGCCCCGACGCGGTGCTGGCCGAACTGCGCGCCTTCTTCGGCTGATCCGTCCCGCCGCGGCTCAGGGCAGCAGTTCGAACCGGTCCACGTCGACCAGCCCGCGGTCGGTGATCTTGAGATGCGGGATCACCGGCAGGGCGACGAAGGCAAGCTGCAGGAACGGTTCGGCCAGTGTCACGCCAAGCCCCCGCGCCGCCGCCCGGAGGTCGATCAGCCGGTCGCGCACCGCCTCGAACGGATCGAGCGACATCAGCCCGGCCACCGGCAGCGCCAGTTCGGCCAGCACCGCGCCCCCGGCGGCGACCACGAAGCCGCCCTCGATCTCGGCCAGCCGGTTCGCGGCCAGCGCCATGTCGGCGTAGTCGACCCCGACCGCGACGATGTTGTGATGGTCGTGCGCCACCGTGGCGGCGATCGCGCCGCGGGACAGGCCGAAGCCCCGGACGAAGCCGGTGGCGATGTTGCCGTTCCGGCCGTGCCGCTCGATCACCGCGACGCGGACGAGGTCGCGGGCCGGATCGGGCCGCTTGTCGCCGTCCGCGGGCGGGATCTCCTCGGTCAGGTGCTCGGTGAGGATCTTGCCTTCGAGGATGCCGATGACGGAGGTTTCGGCCCGGTTCCCGCCGCAGCGGAAATCCTCGGCCGAAACGCGCTTCGCCCGGACCGAACCGCGGCCCGGCGGGTCGATCCAGCCGCGTGCCGCGAAGGCGGCGTCGGTCACCTCGGTCCCGCCGGCCCAGACAGCCGCCACCGCGCAGGTCTCGAGATCCGACACCGCGACGATATCGGCCCGCCGGCCCGGCGCCACCTGCCCGCGGTCGCGCAGGCCGAAAGCCTCGGCCCCCGACAGGCTCGCCGCGCGGTAGGCGGCCAGCGGCGGGCAGCCCAGCGCGATCAGGGTCCGGATCATGTGGTCGAGATGGCCCTCCTCGGCGATGTCGAGCGGGTTCCGGTCGTCGGTGCACAGGCACATGTAGGCCGAGGTCCGTTCGGTCAGCAGCGGCGCCAGCGCGTGCAGGTCCTTGGACACCGACCCCTCGCGGATCAGCACCCGCATCCCCCGGGTCAGCTTCTCGCGGGCCTCGGCGGCGGTGGTCGCCTCGTGCTCGGTGCGGATCCCGGCGGCGGCGTAGGCGTTCAGGTCGCGCCCCGACAGCAGCGGGCAATGGCCGTCCAAGTGGCCGCCCTCGAACAGCCGCAGCTTGGCCATCACGCCGGGATCGCGGTGGATCACGCCGGGGTAGTTCATCACCTCGGCCAGTCCGATCCCGGTCGGATGGCCCATCACCGCGGCGAGGTCGGCCGCCTCGATCCGGGCCCCGGCGGTCTCCATGTCGGTGGAGGGAACGCAGGAGGACAGCTGCACCCGGATGTCCATCAGCGTGTGCGCCGCGGCCTCCTGGAAGTAGCGGATGCCGTCCAGCCCGATGACGTTGGCGATCTCGTGCGGGTCGCAGATCGCGGTGGTCACCCCGCGCGGGGCGACGCAGCGGTCGAACTCGAACGGGGTGACCAGCGAGCTTTCGATATGCAGGTGGGTGTCGATGAAACCGGGGACGAGGGTCAGCCCGGACACGTCTCGGACCTCGGCGCCCTCGTAGGCGGCGCCGATCCCGACGATCGTGCCGCCGCAGATCGCCACGTCGCCGTCGATCAGGTCGCCGGTCACCACGTCGAGCACCCGCCCGCCGCGCAGGACCAGGTCGGCCGGCACGTCGCCGCGTCCCTGCGCGATCCGTTTCTCAAGCTCGGTCATGGGCACCTCCGTGTCACGGATCAGAATGCACATCCCCGCGCGTTAGGCTATCACCCCCTCGGAAACCGACGCAGGAGGATCAGGGTGACCCGCATCATCGACCGTTTCGAAGACATCTCGGACCAGTACGACGCCGCCTTCGTCGATCTCTGGGGCTGCATGCATGACGGCATCCGGGCCTTCCCCGCCGCGGTCGAGGCGATGCGCGCCTTCCGGTCGGGCGGCGGCGTCGTGGTGCTGGTGACCAACGCCCCCCGCGCCCGCTCGGAGGTGGCAAGGCAGATCGAGGGGCTGGGCATCCCCGCCGACGCCTGGGACAGCATCGCTACTTCGGGCGATTCGGCCCGGGCCGCGATGTTCCGCGGCGTGGTGGGCGAGAAGGTCTGGTTCATGGGCGAGGACCGCGACTGCACCTTCTTCGAGCCGCTGAAGCTGGTCGAGGACCCGGTCGCGGTCCGGCGGGTGCCGCTGGAAGAGGCCGAGGGGATCGTCTGCTGCGGCCCCTTCGACCCGCTCGCCGACCCGGCGGTGAACCGGCCGCAGTTCCTTTATGCCAAGCAGAAGGGCCTGAAGCTGCTTTGCGCCAACCCCGACATCGTGGTGGACCGGGGCGAGACCCGGGAATGGTGCGCCGGGGCGCTGGCCGCGCTGTATGCCGAGATGGGCGGCGAGAGCCTCTACTTCGGCAAGCCGCACCCGCCGATCTACGATCTCGCCCGGATGCGTCTGACCGCGGCGGCGGGCCGGACCATCGACAACGGCCGGATCGTCGCCATCGGTGACGGCATCGGCACCGACATCCTCGGCGCGCAGCAGGAGGACATCGACAGCGTGTTCATCTCGGGCGGACTGGCGGCCCGCGAGACCGGGACCGGCCCCGACGGCAAGCCGGATCCGGAGCGGCTCGCCGCCTTCACGGCGGCGCACGAGGTCACGCCGACCTTCGCGCTGGGGGCGCTGCGCTGAAGCGGGCCAGGGGCGCCCGCGGCGTTTCTGCACTTGCAAAGCAATTTTATTGCGCTAGAACGTCCTCCAAGGTGGGTTTATTACCCGGAGGGTCGCCATGCTCGACAACATGCCCCGTGGCACGATCTGCATCGAGGATATCGAGATCGGTATGGTCCGGTCCCTGTCGAAGGTGGTAACCGACCGGGATATCGAGCTTTTCGCCGAGGTCTCGAGCGATCACAACCCGGTCCACCTGGACGACGACTACGCCCGGGACACGATCTTCGGCGGCCGAATCGCCCACGGGATGATGACCGCCGGGCTGGTCTCGGCGGTGATCGGCGAACAGCTTCCGGGGCACGGCACGGTCTATCTCGGCCAGACCCTGAAGTTCCTCGCCCCGGTGCGGCCCGGCGACAGGGTCACCGCGGAGGTCGAGGTCACCGCCATCGACCACTCGAAGCGCCGGGTGACGATGGACACCCGCTGCCTTGTCGACGGCAGGAAGGTGCTGGCGGGCGAGGCGGTGGTGCTGGCCCCCTCCAAGCGGTTCGACTGACGCCGCACCGGCGCCGGCGACGAGTCCGCGCGAGACCCGACGACGGCGCCAAAGGCCCCCTTGTCCCCCCTGCCCGCCGCCGCTAGGCAAGGCGCCATGCGCATCGTCCGCGACACCCAGTTCGTCGCCCCCGAAGACCGGGGCGCGGTTGCCGCGATCGGCAATTTCGACGGCGTGCATCTCGGCCATCTCGCGGTGATCGACGCCGCCCGCGGCATCGCCGCCGAGCTTGGCAAACCACTTGGCGTGATGACCTTCGAGCCGCATCCGCGCGCCGTCTTCGTGCCCGGCGGCCCGCCGTTCCGGCTGATGAATGCAACCGCCCGGGCCCACCGGATGGCGCGGATCGGGATCGAGATCCTCTACGAGTTGCCGTTCACCCCGTCGCTCGCGGCGCTGAGCCCGGACGGCTTCGCGGCGCGGATCATCTCGACGGCGCTCGGCCTGTCCCATGTCGTGGTCGGCGAGGATTTCCACTTCGGCAAGGACCGCGCCGGACACGCCGACGACCTGCGGCGGCTGGGCGCCGACCTCGGCTTCGGGGTGACGGTGGCGCCGATGGTCGCTCTCGGGCCGGAAGAGGTGTCGTCCACCGCCATCCGCAAGGCGCTGTCCGAGGGCCGGCCCCGCGACGCGGCGGCGATGCTCGGCCACTGGCACCGGGTGGAGGGCCCGGTGAACCGGGGCGACCAGCGCGGCCGCGATCTCGGTTATCCCACCGCCAACCTGTCGATCGACGGGCTGCACCCGCCGAAGCACGGGGTCTACGCGGTGAAGGTCGACGTTCTGACCGGCCCCCATGCCGGCAGCTACGACGGCGCCGCCTCGATCGGGGTGCGGCCGACCTTCGGCATCAAGTCGGCCAACTGCGAAACGTTCCTGTTCGACTTCAAGGGCGACCTCTACGGCGCCGAGATCTCGGTCGCGCTGGTCGAGTTCCTGCGCCCCGAGGCCCGCTATGACCGGATCGAGGACCTGATCGCCCAGATGGACCGGGACTGCGCCGACGCCCGCGCGATCCTCGCCGGGGTCTGAGCGGGCGATGGCGGACCGCTCCCGCAGATCGCCGCGCCGCGGCACGGACGGGCCGCCGGACCCGATCCGCCGCGACGGGCTGCGCGACCGCTACTGGACCCGCGTGCCGATGGACCGGATGACCGAGGCCGAGTGGGAAGCCCTTTGCGACGGCTGCGGCAAGTGCTGCCTGAACAAGCTGGAGGACGAGGAGACCGGCGAGGTCGAGCTGACCCGGGTCGCCTGCCGCCTGTTCGACGACAGCACCTGCCGCTGCACCAGCTATGCCAACCGGCGCGATTTCGTGCCCGAATGCATCCGGCTGACCCCGAAGACGATCCCCGATCACCTGTACTGGCTGCCGCAAACCTGCGCCTACCGCCTGATCCACGAAGGTCGCGACCTCCATCACTGGCATCCGCTCGTGTCGGGCAGCGCCGAGACGGTCCACGCCGCCGGGGTCTCGGCCCGCGACATGACCGTTTCCGAGGCCGAGGTGCCCGAGGACGACTGGGAAGACCACATCATCGAAGAACCGACACATCGGAGCGACAGCGATGCATTTCGCCTCTGACAATGCCGGACCGGCGCATCCGAAGGTCATCGCCGCGCTGGCCGCCGCCAACGAGGGCTACCGCCGGGCCTACGGCGCCGAAGCCGAGATGGAGGCGGTGCGCGCCCGGATCCGCGAGATCTTCGAGGCCCCGGAGGCGGCGGTCTACCTCGTCGCCACCGGCACCGCGGCCAATTCGCTGATCCTCGCCACCCTCGGCCAGCCCTGGTCCACCGCCTTCTGCACCCCGATGGCCCATATCCACGAGGACGAGTGCAACGCGCCGGAATTCTACGGCGGCGGGATGAAGCTGACGCTCGTTCCCGACGCCGCCGCGAAGCTGACTCCGGATGGCTTGCGCGCCGCCGTGTCCGCCGAGGAAAGCCGCGGCGTGCACGGGCCCCAGCGCGGCCCGGTCTCGGTCACCCAGGCCACCGAGAAGGGCACCGTCTACAGCCTCGACGAGTTGCGCGCCGTGACCGGTGTCGCCCGCGACTTCGGCCTGCCGGTCCACATGGACGGCGCCCGCTTCGCCAACGCGCTGGTCTCGCTCGGCTGCTCCCCTGCCGAGATGACGTGGAAGTCGGGCATCGACGCGGTGAGCTTCGGCGGCACCAAGAACGGGCTGATGGGGGTCGAGGCGGTGATCTTCTTCGATCCGGCCCATGCCTGGGAATTCGAGCTGCGCCGCAAGCGCGGGGCGCACCTGTTCTCCAAGCACCGCTATCTCTCGGCCCAGATGGCGGCCTATCTCGAGGACGATCTGTGGCTGGACATGGCCCGCGCCGCGAACGCCGCCACGGTCCGGATGGCCGAGGGGCTGCGCGCCTCGAACAGCGCCCGCCTGCTCTACGAGCCCGGTGCGAACATGATCTTCGCCGAGTTCCCGCGCGCCGCCCACAAGCGGCTCCTCGACGCCGGGGCGGCCTACTACGTCTGGAACGGCGACCCGGACTGCGGCGACCCGGAGGAACCCCTGATCGCCCGGCTGGTCACCGACTGGTCCTGCGACCCGGCCGAGGTGGACCGGTTCCTCGACATCCTGCGCGGCTAGAGCAGCGCCGCCACCGCGGCGGGGTGGGTCGCCGGGGCCATGTGCCCGACTCCGTCCAGCGTCACCCGCCGCGCCCGCGGCAGCCGCGCGGCCAGCGTCGAGGCGATCGCCTGCACGACGGCGGGCGATCTGTCCCCGGTGACGATCGTGACCGGCCGGTCCAGCCCTTCCAGCCGCCCGGGGGCCAGTTGCCCGGCATTGTCGTCACGGGTCGCCACCGCGCCCGCCGGGATCAGCCGGAAACGCCGGATCACGTAGCGCCGCATCCGGTCGGGCAGGTCGGACAGCGGCCGCCCGTCGCCCCAGAGGCCGTGGAACAGGGCGGCGGCGCGGGCGGCATCCCCGGCGGCCCAGGCCTCGGCCACGGGCGTGAAGGCCGCGGCGTCCTCGGCATGGGCCGCGGTGCCCCGCGCGGCGGCGAAGAAGACCGGCTCGATCAGGGTGAGGCGGACCACCCGGTCGGGATGGTCGAGCGCCAGGCGCAGGGCGACACAGCCGCCATAGGAATGACCGACAAGGTGCACCGGCGCGGCGGGCAGGCAGGCCAGCGCATGGTCCCGCGCCTGCGCCTGGTAGTCCTGCGCCGGGTCCCAGTCGGGTGCAGCCCCGTGGCCCACGAGGTCGATGAGGATCGGCGCGGCGATCCCGGCGGCGCGGGCCACCGGCCGCCAGTAGGCCGACGTGGCCAGCGCGCAGTGGATGAAGGCGGTGGGCGCGGCCGCGGCCGCGGTCACAACCGGCCGGACAGGTGGGCGTCCAGATCGTCGATCCGGTCCTGCCCCCAGAACCGCTGGTCGGTATCGGCGACGATGTAGAACGGCGCGCCGAACACCCCGCGGTTCACCGCCTCCTCGAGGTTGGCGGCGTAGGTCTCGGCCCCCGACAGCAGGCCCTTGTCGGCCAGCGCCGGGTCGAACCCCGCCTCCTCAAGGCAGGCGCGGATCACCCCGTCCTCGGCGACGTTCTTCTCGTCCGCCCAGACCGACCGCACGATCGCGTGCACGAGCCGGCCCAGATCGCCGCCGCCCGCCGCCTGCGCCGCGATGATCGCGTAGGCCGCGGGGGCGCCGTTGGTCGGCCAGTGCGCCGGCTTGAGGTTGATCGGCAAGCCGGCCTTCTTGCCGCCGCGGGCCAGTTCCTGAAGCCGGTAGGCCTGCCGGTTGGGATGCCGGTCCTTCGGCGGCGTGCCCCCGGTGCGACCGAAAAGCGCCCCGATGTCGAGCGGCTTGTAGGTCACCGTCGCCCCGTGTTTCGCCGCCACCTCCTCGAACCGGGTCCCGGCGAGATAGGTGAACGGAGAGATGGTGGCGAAGAAGTAATCGATATGGGGCATTTCGTCCTCGGGCAGCCGTGTCTTTCTTTGCGGGACGGTACGTGCGTGCTAAGCGGTGTCAACGTCACGAATCCGTCATCTGGCAGGGGGATGCTGCCGGGC
>JBFKOW010000028.1:0-25815 GCA_041628615.1 Paracoccaceae bacterium
CCCCCCCCCCCCCCCCCCCCCCCCCCCCCGGCGATGCCGAGCCGGCCCGCGCCCTAGCCCAGCGTCACCCCGTGGCGACCGGCGAGATCGGTGAAGAACTGCCACGCGACCCGGCCCGACCGCGCGCCGCGCGTCGCCTGCCACTCGATCGCTTCGGCCCGCAGGGTCCCGGGGTCGACCTTCACGCCGTAGGCGGCACAATACCCCGCGATCATCGACAGGTATTCGTCCTGCGAACAGGGATGAAAGCCGAGCCAGAGGCCGAACCTGTCGGACAGCGACACCTTCTCCTCCACCGCCTCGGATGGCGAGATCGCGGTGGAGCGCTCGTTCTCGATCATGTCGCGCGGCATCAGGTGCCGCCGGTTCGAGGTGGCGTAGAGGATCACGTTGTCCGGCCGGCCCTCGATCCCGCCGTCGAGCACCGCCTTCAGCGACTTGTAATGGGCGTCGTCGTGGCTGAACGACAGGTCGTCGCAGAACAGCACGAAGCGCGCCGCCGCCCCGCGCAGGAGGTTCAGGCAGCGGCCGATCGAGGGCAGGTCCTCGCGCTGGATCTCGATGATCTTCAGCGCCGGCCGATCCGCATGAACCTTGCCGTGCACCGCCTTGACGAGGCTGGATTTCCCCATCCCGCGGGCGCCCCAGAGAAGGGCGTTGTTGGCCGGCAGCCCGCGGGCGAACCGCTCGGTATTGGCCAGCAGCGTGTCGCGCGCCCGGTCGACTCCCACCAGCAGCGATACGTCGATCCGGTTGACCTGCGCCACCGGTTCGAGCCGGTCGGGCTCGGTATGCCAGACGAAGGCCGCGGCACTGGCGAAATCCGGCGCCGGACGGGGCGCCGGGGCGATCCGCTCGAGCGCCGCGGCGATCCGGTCGAGCGCCGCGGGCCCGTCACCGGTCCCGCTCACCGGGCCGCCCCGCCATCGCCGGCGGCATCGTCCTCCCCGTCATCGCCGTAGAGGGTCTCGTTCTCGCCCAGGATGCCCTCGGCCCGAAGCTGCGCCTCCTTGCGCCGTTCGACGCCGTGCACCAGCCAGATCGAGACCTCGTAGAGACTGTAGACCGCCGAGAACAGGATCAGCTGGGTGATGACGTCCGGCGGGGTCACCACGGCGGCAAGCACGAGGATGCCAACAATGGCATACTTGCGCACCGATCTCAGCCCGCCCGCGGTGACGAGCCCGGCCTTGCCCATCAGGGTCAGCAGCACCGGAAGCTGGAAGCACAGCCCGAAGGCCATGATGAACTTCAGCGTGATGTCGAGGCTCTCGTTGACCTTGCCGAAGAAGACGATCGTCGCGTCCTGCACCGCGGGCGCGGCGGTGGGCGTCGCGCCCTCCACCGCCGGTTCGAGGAAGGTGGCGAACAGCGACGGCAGATCGGCGAAGCCGAGAAAGAAGTTCATCGCCAGCGGCGTGACGACGTACTGCGCGAAGGCCGCGCCCAGCAGGAACATCGCCGGAGAGGCGACGAGGAAAGGCAGGAAGGCGTTCTTCTCGGACCGGTAGAGCCCCGGCGCGACGAAGCGCCAGAGCTGGAAGGAGATCACCGGAAAGGCCAGCATGAAGCCGAACACGAAGCTGATCCGGAAATAGGTGAACAGCAGTTCCTGCGGCGAGGTGAACTGGAACGTCGGGTCCGGGTCGCCGAGATTGCGCAGCGTCTCCTTGATCGGGTCCAGCAGGTATTCGAGGATCGGTTCGGCCACCGCGAAGGCGACGATGATCCCCAGCAGGAACGCCATCGCGCAGCGGATCAGCCTGGTCCGGAGTTCGGCCAGGTGCTCGATCAGCGGGGCGGAGCTGGCTTCGATCTCGTCGTCGGGGTCGGGCCCGGTGGCGCTGCTCATCACTCGCTGTCCTTCTGGGCCGGCGCCGGGGACGCCACCGGACCCGATGCGGGCGCCGGCGCGGCTGCCGGGGCGGGGGCCGGGTCCGCCGCAGCGCCCGCCGCCGCCTCGGCCTTCTCACGGGCGATCCGTTCCTCGGCCTTCTTCGCGGTGGCGGCGAGGATCTTGTCCTTGGCCTCCTGCCGCTCCTTGGCCAGCTTCTGGGTCTCGGGCCCCCAGGTCGCGCTCCGCGCCGCATCGCGGGCGGCGTCCCCGGCGGCCTTCACCGGGTTGGCGGCGCTCCGGATCGTCTTCTTGATGTCGCTGACCCCGGCCTGGTCCGCGGCCTCGTCCATGGCGCGGCTGAACTCGCGCGCCATCTGCCGCATCTTGCCGGTGAACCGGCCCATGGCGCGGAACGACCGGGTGAAGTCCTGCGGCCCCATCACGATCAGCGCGATGACGCCGATGACGAGAAGCTCGCCTATGCCGAAGTCGAACATGTCTGGCGTGGACGGGCCGCGATCAGGCCTTGTCCTTCTCCTCTTCCGGGGTCACGTCGCGCGCGGCCGAGGTGCTTTCCTCGATCTCGCGCTTGCCGTCGTCGACGCCCTTCTTGAAGGCGGTGATGCCCTTGCCGACCTCGCCCATCAGCGACGAGATCTTGCCGCGCCCGAACAGCACGAGGACGACGATGGCGATGACGATGAGACCGCCGATTCCGATATTCTGAGGCATGGAAGTGGTCCTTCTGCTCTGGTGTCGAGGCTGGTCTAGGCCGCCGCGCCCGCCGGTGAAAGCGCGATCTGGCACGCCAGAGCCTTGCTCTGCCCGGAACCGTCGCACATTGTGACAGAAACCTGTCAGTTGCGCGCCGAGGACCGCGATGCCCCGCAAGGACCGCCTTGCCGACCTGATCCGGGACCTGCGCCGTCCGGGCCCGCACCGCGCCGCCGACCTCGCGCGGCGGCACGGCGTCACCCTGCGGACGATCTACCGCGACCTCGACACCCTGCGCGCCGCCGGGCTGCCGGTCGCCGGGACCCGGGGCCGGGGCTACCGGATCACCGCCGAGGTGACGCTGCCGCCGCTGAACCTGACGCTCGACGAACTGGAGGCGCTGCATCTCGGTCTCGTCGCGGTGGCCAGCGGCGGCGATCCGGCGCTGGCCGCCGCCGCCGTCCGCCTCGCCGACCGGCTGGACCGGGCGCTGCCCGAGGACGGACCGGCGGACCCGCGGGCCGAGGTGCTGAGCTTCACCACCACCGCGCCCGGCACCCGCCACCAGGCGGCGCTGCGGCAGGCGGTGCGCGCCCGCCAGAAACTGTCGCTGCGGATCGGCGGCCGGGACCGGACGGTGCGGCCGCTGCGGCTCGACTACTGGGGCCGGCTCTGGACCTGCGTGGTCTGGTGCGAGACGACGGACCGGTTCGACGAGATCCGCCTCGACGCGATCGAGACGGTCACCCCGCTGCCGGCGCTGTTCGGGCGCGAGCCGGGCCGCGAACTGCCGGATTTCGACGCGCTCCGGGGCGGCGGATAGGGTCAGGCTGCCTTCGGGAACACGAAGCAGCGTTCCCGGCGCACGGTCAGCCAGAACAGCGTGTCGGGCTTGGGCAGGAAGACCGCCGGAATCTTGGCCCGCAGCCGCATCCCGCCCTCGTCGAGCCGGAACACCACGATGCTTTCGCCGCCGACGAAACGGGACCGTTCCACCAGCGCCTTCGCCGGGGTGCCGGTCTGCGGGGTCGGCGCCGGTCCGACGCCGCCGCGGTCGAAGTCGATCGACAGGTGCTGGAGCCGGAACACCACCTCGGCGCGGCTGCCGTCGGGCAGGCCCGGCGCGTCGAAGGCGCCCAGCGGGGTGCGCACGCTGCCCGCGTGAACATCGCCTTCGATCACGTTGATATCGCTGAAGAACGCGGCTGTCTCACGGTCGGCGGGCCGGGTGTAGATCTCGAAGGGCGGCCCCTTCTGCACGATCCGCCCGGCGCGCATCAGCGCGATCTGGTCGGCCATCCGCATCGCCTCTGCGGGCTCGTGGGTGACCAGCAGGACCGCCGCCCCCTCGGCGCGCAGCAGGTCCAGGGTTTCGTCCCGGACCCCGTCGCGCAGTCGGTCGTCGAGCCCCGAGAAGGGTTCGTCCATCAGCATTACCCGTGGTGCCGGGGCCAGCGCCCGGGCCAGCGCCACGCGCTGCTGTTCGCCGCCCGAGAGCTGATGCGGGTAGGCATCGGCGAAGCGGGCCATCCCCACCTTGTCGAGCATCTCGGCCACCCTGGCGGCAACCCCGGCGGACCGCGACCGCCCGGAAAGCCCGAAGCCCACGTTCTCGGCCACCGTCAGGTGCGGGAACAGCGCGTAGTCCTGGAACATCAGCCCGACCGACCGCTGTTCGGGCGGCACCGCGCCGGCGGTGTCGGCCAGCTTCCGGCCGTCGACCCAGACCTCCCCGGCGTCCAGCCGCTCGACCCCGGCGATGATCCGCAGCGTCGTCGACTTGCCACAGCCGGAGGGGCCGAGCAGGCAGGTCACCTCGCCCGGCATCACCGTGAGCGAAACGTCGTCGACCACGGTCACGCCGTCGAACCGGCGGGTCACCCCGCGCACGTCGAGGCGCGGGGTCGCGGTCTTGGCGGCCATCGGTGCCGAGGCGTTCATCGGGGTCCCTGACAAAAAGAGTCTGCCTTCCCCTCCTACCCGCGCCACCGCCCTGCCGCAAGCACGGCGGCCGGTCTAGAGTGTCGCGTTGCTGGCCCCGCCGTCGAGCAGGATGTTCTGGCCGACGATGAAGCCGGCCTTTTCCGAACACAGGAACGCGCACATCGCGCCGAACTCGTCCGGGGTGCCGTAGCGGTTGGCCGGGATGGTGGCGGCGCGCCGCTTGCGGGCCTCCTCCATGCCGATCCCCTCGGCGTCGCAGACCGCCTTGTCGAGGCTGTCGGCGCGGTCGGTGGCGTGGATGCCGGGCAGCAGGTTGTTGACGATGACGCCGTGCGGCGCCACTTGCCGCGCGGTCCCGGCGACGTAGCCGGTGAGCCCGGCGCGGGCCGAGTTCGACAGCCCCAGCACCGCGATCGGCGTCTTGACCGACACCGAGGTGATGTTGACCACCCGGCCCCAGCCCCGTTCGATCATGCCGGGCATCAGCGCGGTCATCAGCGCGATGGGCGTCAGCATGTTGGCGTCGAGCGCCTTGATGAAATCCTCGCGGCCCCAGTCGGTCCACATCCCCGGCGGCGGCCCGCCGGCATTGGTGACGAGGATGTCCACGTCCCCGGCGGCGGCGAGCACCTCGGCCCGCCCGGCCTCGGCGGTGATGTCGGCGGCCACCTCGGTCACCGCGACGCCGAACTCCGAGCGGATCTCGGCGGCGGCGGCAGACAGCGCCGCGGCGCCGCGCGCGTTCATCACGAGGTCCGCCCCGGCCTCGGCCAGCGCCCGCGCACAGCCCAGCCCCAGCCCCTTCGACGAGGCGCAGACCAGCGCGCGCCGTCCCCTGATTCCCAGATCCATCTCTCGCTCCCGGTCCTGTCATCCTGTCGCTGCCGGCGGTTCCGGCCCGGCCGTGTCTAACCGCCCGGCCGGGCCGGAACAATGGCCCCGCGGGATGGCCAGATTGTCGGCCCGCTTCCGCCGCATTCCTGCGCTGCACTGTGCCGGACCGCCGCCTCCGACCGAACCATGACCGAGCCCAGACACCCCCCGCCCGAACCCGGCGCGATCCAGACCCTGCCCGTCTACCGCAGCGGCACGGTCCGGGTGATCGAAGGCGTGGCCCGCGGCGACTCGATCAGCTTTGCCGACGACCTCGTGATGGACGACATCTACGCCCTCGCCGCCGGCGCGGACCGGGTCCGGCTGACGCTGGCGCTCGGCGCGGACGACCGGCTCTTCGGCGTCGCCGCCGGATCCGAGACCGGCCGGCCCGGCAACGTCATTGCGCTGGATTGCTGCGTCACCCTGATGCGCCGGGACGGCACCACGATCGAGGCGCTGCTGCTCGTCGAGATCGAGGACGGATCCGCGGCCGAAGTCTACGTGCTGCCGCTCGCCAGCCTCGACCCGGGCGCCGATTACCGGCTGGTCGGCGTCGACCGGCAGACCGCGACCAGCCGCTTTTCCGGGGTCGCCTGCGTGTCGTTCACCCGCGGCACCCGGATCACGATGGCCGACGGCGCGCAGCGCCGGATCGAGGATCTCGCGGTGGGCGACAGCGTGCTGACCCGGGACGACGGCCCGCAGAAGATCCGCTGGATCGGCCGCAACACGGTGCGCGCGGTCGGCGCCTTTGCGCCGGTGGTGATCCGCGAGGGCGCGCTGCACAACGCCAGCGACCTCGTGCTCAGCCCCGACCACCGGGTCTTCGTCTACCAGCGCAAGGACCGGCTCGGCGCGGGCCGGGCCGAGGTTCTGGTCAAGGTCCGGCACCTGGTGAACGGCGACACGGTGGTGCGCCGGTCCGGCGGCTTCGTGGAGTATTTCCAGCTGCTCTTCGACGATCACCAGATCATCTATGCCGAGGGCATCGCCGCCGAATCGCTGCTGGTCGACCCGCGCACCCGGCGCGCCGTCCCCGACGAGGTCGGGCGGCGCCTCGGTCTCGGCATCCCCGGCCACCGGCATCGCCGGCATCTCGAATACGAGGTGCACGAGTCGCTCCTCAGCCGGCCCGACGCGGTGGCGCTGCTGCGCCGGGCGTCGACGAGCTGAGGGAGCTCCGGGCGGGCGGCCGCGCCCGGTCAGGCTTGTCGCCGCCAGTTCGGCACGCGATAGTGGACCCGCAACCGCGCGGAGGACCCCATGAGCGACATCAGGACCATTCTCGTGGGCACCGACCTGTCGGCCCGGTCGGACCGAGCCGTGCGCCGCGCAGTGCGCCTGGCCCGCGATCACGGCGCGGCGCTCACCGTGCTGACCGCGGTGGACGACGCGATGCCCGACGACATGTCCGAGACGCTGCGCGGCAAGGCCCAGCAGACCCTGGACCGGTTCGTCGCCTCGATCGCCGAGGGGGTCGACTACCGGGTCGTGGCCCAGGTCGGGGATCCGACGAAGGCCATTCTCGACGCGGCGGCGGCGGTCGATCTTCTGGTGATGGGCGTGCACCGGCCCCGCATCTTCCTCGACTCGCTGCGCGAGACGACGATGCAGCGGGTCGTGCGGCTCACCGGCACGCCGGTCCTGCTGGTCACCGACCGCGAGGACCATCCCTACGCGCGGGTCATCGCGGCCTGCGACTTCTCTCCCGCCGCGACGGCCGCGCTGCATCTTGCCCACCGGATCGCGCCCGAGGCGCGGATCGAACCGCTGCACGCGCTGCACGTCACCTACGGCGGCCGGGTCGCGCGGGACGCGCAGGTCCACGAGGAACTGGAAACCGCCTTCCGGCGCGAGGCCGAGGCGACGGCCCGGGCCTGGGAAGAGACCACCTACCTCCCGCGCGAGGCGGTGGCCCCCTGCGAGATCGCCATCGGCTCGCCGCTGGCGCTGCTCGAGGCCCGGGTCGCGAAGGGCGGGGTCGACCTGATCGCGGCGGGGGCCCATGGCCGGGTCGGCGCGGCTCCGGCGCTGCTGGGATCTCTCGCCAACGACCTGATGCGCGACCCGCCCTGCGACGTGCTGATCGCCCGGCCCTGAGCCGCCGGCCGATCGGCCCTCCGCCCCCCATTGCCGAGCGGCGGCAACCGTCCTATGGCTCCGCGCATGTTGGACAACCGCGCCCCCCTGCCCCCCGAAGTCGCCCGCCGCCGGACCTTTGCGATCATCTCGCATCCCGACGCCGGCAAGACCACGCTGACCGAGAAGTTCCTGCTGTTCGGCGGCGCGATCCAGATGGCCGGGCAGGTCCGCGCCAAGGGCGAGGCCCGGCGCACCCGGTCGGACTTCATGCAGATGGAGAAGGACCGCGGCATCTCGGTGTCGGCCTCGGCCATGTCCTTCGATTTCGGCGGCTACCGGTTCAACCTCGTGGACACGCCCGGCCACTCGGATTTCTCCGAGGACACCTACCGGACGCTGACCGCCGTGGACGCCGCGGTGATGGTGATCGACGGCGCCAAGGGGGTCGAAAGCCAGACCCGCAAGCTGTTCGAGGTCTGCCGGCTGCGCGACCTGCCGATCCTGACCTTCTGCAACAAGATGGACCGCGAAAGCCGCGACACCTTCGAGATTATCGACGAGATCCAGGAAAACCTCGCCATCGACGTGACCCCCGCCTCGTGGCCCATCGGCCGGGGCCGGGATTTCATCGGCTGCTACGACATCCTGCGCGACCGGCTGGAACTGATGGACCGGGCCGACCGCAACAAGGTGGCCGAAAGCATCAGGATCGAGGGGCTCGACGATCCCAAACTGGCCCAGCACGTGCCCGGCCCCCTGCTCGAGACCTTCCTCGAAGAGATCGAGATGGCCCGCGAACTGATGCCGCCGATGGACCGGGCCGCCTTCCTCGAAGGCAGCCTGACGCCGATCTGGTTCGGCTCGGCGATCAATTCCTTCGGGGTGCGCGAACTGATGCAGGGCATCGGCACCTACGGCCCCGCGCCGCAACCCACCCGCGCCGAACCGCGCCAGATCGCCCCGGACGAGGACACGGTGGCCGGCTTCGTGTTCAAGGTGCAGGCCAACATGGACCCCAAGCACCGCGACCGGGTCGCCTTCGTCCGCCTCGCCAGCGGCCATTTCGAGCGCGGCATGAAGCTGACCCATGTCCGCTCGAAGAAGCCGATGGCGATCTCCAACCCGGTGCTGTTCCTCGCCGCCGACCGGGAACTGGCCGAGGAGGCCTGGGCCGGCGACATCATCGGCATCCCGAACCACGGCCAGCTGCGCATCGGCGACACCCTGACCGAGGGCGAGACGCTGAAGGTCACCGGCATCCCGTCCTTCGCGCCGGAACTGCTGCAGGGCGTTCGCGCCGGCGACCCGATGAAGGCCAAGCATCTCGAAAAGGCGCTGATGCAGTTCGCCGAGGAGGGCGCGGCCAAGGTGTTCAAGCCGCAGATCGGGTCGGGCTTCGTGGTGGGCGTGGTGGGCCAGCTCCAGTTCGAGGTGCTGGCCAGCCGGATCGAGCTGGAATACGGCCTGCCGGTCCGGTTCGACGCCACCCAGTTCACCTCGGCCCGCTGGGTCGCCGGGCCGAAGGCGGCGCTGGAGAAGTTCGTCAACGCCAACAAGCAGCACATTGCCCACGACCACGACGGCGACATCGTCTACCTGACCCGGCTGCAGTGGGACATCGACCGGATCGGCCGGGATCACCCCGAGGTGCGGCTGAGCGCGACCAAGGAAATGATGGTCTGAGCGCGGTGCCGCGCACCGGCCCCCCGGTGGAATTGCCACTGGCTTTTGTAATGTTATAACATTACGAAACCGCCATTCCCGGAGTGTGCATGTCCCGTTCGTCCACCATCCTCGCCCTTGCCGCCGCCACCGTCCTTGCCGCCCCGCCCGCCTTCGCCGCAGGCGAGGACGACGACGACCACCTGGCCGCCCGCGACGGCGTCCGCGTCCTGCACGCCTGGGTCAACGCCACCGACGACGACCACGCCCTCCTGTTCATGGAGATCGAGAACGACGGCTCGGCGGAGGTCGCCCTGACCGGCGCCGCCACGGCCATCGCCGAAGGCGCCACCCTCGTCGCCCTGCCCCCGTCCGGCGATCCCGGGGCGGCCGAGCCGCTCGGTGCGCTGCCGATCCCCGCCGGCTCCGAGATGGACCTCGCCCCCGGCGGCGTGTTCTTCGAGCTGCGCGGCTTGACGCAGACGTTGGTTGAAGGCGAGGCATTCGACGTTACCATCATCCTCGATCCGATCGGAGCGCTGGACATCCATGTCGACATCGAAGCCGCAGACGCGACCCGGCATTCGCACGCTGGTCACACTCACTAGCCTCGCGGTCGCCGCCGGATGGACCGGCGCGGCGGCGGACCCGTCGAACTGGCAGTATCTCGAGGCGATCTCGTTCAGCGAGGTCGAGACCGACGGCGAGTGGCGGGTGGTCAAGGAGTTTCCCGCCGCCCTGACCGACGGGCAGAGCTTCGCGATCACCGGCTATTACGTGCCGATCGAGGCGCAGCCCTACGTCACCCAGTTCCTGCTGGTCCCGGACCCGGCGGATTGCCCGTTCTGCGGCTCCAACGGCTACGGCATCAGCCTCGAGGTGCGGATGGCCCGGCCCCTGCCCGACATGGCCGAGGCGACCGAGATCACGGTGACCGGGACGCTGGAGCTGATCGACGATCCGACCACCTACCAGTTCGCCCGTTTGCGTGACGCCACGCTCCTTGGCGCCGGCGGCTGAGCCTTTCTTGACGCAACGGCGCGCGGCGCGTATGTGACGCCCATCATGACGCCCCGGCAATCCGGCCGGGCGGGCCGCGCCAGGGACTGCGGCCAAGCTTGAGCCGCAACCGAAGAAAGGCGCGATTTGACCAAGTTTTCCGACCTGAATCTCAACCCGAAGGTTCTCAAGGCCGTGGCCGACGCCGGCTACGAAACCCCCACCCCGATCCAGGCCGGCGCCATTCCGCACGCGCTCGAGGGCCGCGACGTGCTCGGCATCGCCCAGACCGGCACCGGCAAGACCGCGAGCTTCACGCTGCCGATGATCTCGACGCTCTACCGCGGCCGGGCCCGGGCGCGGATGCCGCGCAGCCTCGTGCTCTGCCCGACGCGGGAACTGGCCGCACAGGTGGCCGAGAACTTCGACACCTACGCCAAGTACACCAAGCTGACCAAGGCGCTGCTGATCGGCGGCGTCAGCTTCAAGGAACAGGAGGCGATCATCGACCGCGGGGTCGACGTGCTGATCGCCACCCCGGGCCGCCTGCTCGACCATTTCGAGCGCGGCAAGCTGATCCTGTCCGACGTCAAGGTGATGGTGGTGGACGAGGCCGACCGGATGCTCGACATGGGCTTCATTCCGGATATCGAGCGGATCTTCGGGCTCGTCCCCTTCACCCGCCAGACCCTGTTCTTCTCGGCGACGATGGCGCCCGAGATCGAGCGGCTGACCAACATGTTCCTCGCCAACCCGGCCAAGATCGAGGTCGCCCGCGCCGCCACCACCTCCGAGACCATCGACCAGGGCGTCGTGATGTTCAAGGCGTCGCGCCGCGACCGCGAGGCGACGGAAAAGCGCGGCGTGCTGCGCGACCTCATCCGCCGCGAGGGCGAGGGCTGCCGCAACGCGATCATCTTCTGCAACCGCAAGGTCGATGTCGATGTCGTCGCCAAGTCGATGCAGAAGCACGGCCTGAACGCCGCGCCGATCCACGGCGATCTCGACCAGTCGCAGCGGATGCGCACCCTCGACGGGTTCCGCGACGGCTCGCTCACCTTCCTCGTGGCCTCCGACGTGGCCGCCCGCGGGCTCGACATCCCGAACGTGAGCCACGTCTTCAACTACGACGTGCCCAGCCACGCCGAGGATTACGTCCACCGCATCGGTCGCACCGGCCGCGCCGGCAAGACCGGCATCACGCTGATGATCTGCACGCCCCGCGACGAGAAGAACCTCGCCGCGATCGAGGCGCTGATCGGCAACGAGATCCCGCGCGTGGACCTTCCCGGCGCGCAGCCCGCCGCGGCCCAGACCGCGGAAACGGCCGCGGAATCCGCCCCGGACCCGGAGGCCGACACCGCCGGGCGGAGAAGCCGCAGGACCCGTTCCGCCGAAGACCCGGCGCCCGCCGGCGACAGCACGGACGACGACCGCGCCGGCAAGCGCAGCCGTGGCGGCCGCGGCGGCCGTGGCGAGCGCGAGCGTGAGCGGCGCGGCGGCAGATCGGCGCCGGTCGTGGGCATGGGCGACGACGCCCCGGCCTTCATCCTGCAGAGCTTTGCCGAGCGCTGCGGCCTCCCCGAAGGCGAGATCGCCGACACGCCCGAGACCGAGGAAGACGCGGCTTAGGCCAATCTTCAGACTTTTCCGCGAGGGTCTGGTCCGAATGATCTGTTCGGGACGGTCGGCCGCGCATGTGGAACAAGTCGAAGTTTGAGGGCGAGAAGTCGAGGCGATCGTATCCGCGGGTCATGCTGGAGGTGGTCGCGCGGCTCAGCAACGAGAACCGGAACCTGACCTGCGTGGTGGAGGATGTCTCGGCCTCGGGTGCCCGCCTGCGGCTGGACGGCGATGCGGCGCAACACCTGTTCGGCGAAGGCTGGGTGCTGAACGCGGCGATGCTGGGCCGGCTGCCGATCGACATCCGATGGCGCAACGTCGACCATGCCGGCGTCACCTTCGAGATCGGGCAGGACGAGCGCGCCCACCTCAACCGCTTCGTCAAGGCGCTGATTCGCTACGGCGTCACCGAATCCGCCTATCAGCCCGGCGCGCAGGATCGGGCGCCGACCGTCACCCCCCGCCGGGCGCCGCCCGATGCGGAGACCACGATGCCGCCAAGCGCCTTCCGGCGGACCTGAACGGCGGCGCCGCGCCGCCGCTTCCGCCCGTTTCGCGCCGGACCCGGGGCCCCTGCCGGGGCGGCCGCGCGGCGACGGCGCAGCTATTGCAGCCGGCTCACCACCACCGTGACCTCGGGCTTCTTGCCGATCTCGGACTGGGCGGTCCGGCGCGTGATGCTGCGCAGTTCCTTCTCGAGCCCTTCCTCGTCCGCCATGGACTTGGCGCTGGCCCGGCCGATGAACTGGCTCAGGTCGTGCTCGATGACCTCGGCGAGGGGCGCGCGGGAACTGCCGGTCTCGGGCAGGCCGATCAGCTCGCACCAGGGATCGCCGAGCGGCTCGCCCTCCTCGTCGATGATCAGGGTCACCGTGACATGGCCGTTGAGCGCCATCCGGATGCGGTCCCGGACCACGCCGTCCATCGCACCGACCTGCACCATGCCGTCGAGATAGGTGCGCCCGGTCTCGACGTATTCCACCACCCGGGGGGCATTGCCGGACAGATCCACGACGGTGCCGTTCGGGGCGACGATGCCGGGAATCCCGGATTCCTCGCCAAGCCCGACATGGGCCCGCAGGTGCCGGTGCTCGCCGTGGTTCGGGATCAGCATGGCCGGATGAAGAATGTCGTGCATCTGCCTGAGATCGGGCCGGTTTGCGTGCCCGGACACGTGATAGGTGCCGGCGCTGTCGTCGACCACGTCGACCCCCTTCTCGGACAGCATGTTCATGATCCGGATCACGCCGCGCTCATTGCCGGGGATGGTCTTGGAGGAGAACAGGAACAGGTCGCCTTCCTTCAGTTCCAGTCCCATGTATTTCTGCGCGGCGAGTTGCGCCGAGGCGGCCCGGCGTTCGCCCTGGCTGCCGGTGACCAGCAGCAGCAGGTTCTCGCGCGGGATCCCGAGGGCGTCCTCGGGCGTCACGGTCTTGGGGAAATCCTTCAGGACGCCGCTCTCCACCCCGGCCTCGATCATCCGCCGCATCGCCCGGCCCAGCAGGCAGACCGACCGGCCCGCCTTCTGCGCCGCCACCGCGAGGGTCTGCAGACGGGCGATGTTGGAGGCGAAGGTGGTCGCCACGACCATGCCCTCGGCATTCGCCATCAGGGTCTCGATCGCCGGGCCGAGGCTCGCCTCGGAGCGCCCGGGATGGTCGGTGAAGACGTTGGTCGAATCGCAGATCAGCGCCCGCACTCCGGGCTGCGCCACCTGCGCCCAGAGCGCCCGGTCGAAGGGTTCGCCGACCACCGGCGTCTCGTCGATCTTGAAGTCGCCGGAATGCACGACGCGGCCGGCCGGGGTCTCGATCAGCAGCCCGGCGCTTTCCGGGATCGAGTGGCTCACCGGCACGAAGGACACCGTGAAGGGGCCGGCCTCGATCGCCGCCGGATAGGGCTGGGCGATGCGCACCACCTCCGGGTCGCCGCCCTGTTCCTCGAGCTTGCGCCGCGCGTGGTTGGCAGTGAACGGCCGGGCATGGACCGGCGCGCGCAGCCGGTGATGCAGGTGGCCGATGGCGCCGACGTGGTCCTCGTGGGCATGGGTGATGAAGATCGCCTCGATCCGGTCCCGCCGCTCTTCCAGCCACGAAATGTCGGGCAGGATCAGGTCGACGCCGGGTGTCGTGTCCATGTCGGGGAAGGTCACCCCGAGATCGACGACGATGAGCCGCTCCTCGTCCTCGGGCCCGTAGCCGTAGACATAGCAATTCATTCCGATCTCCCCCGCGCCTCCGAGGGGGAGGTAGATCAACCTGTCGCTGCTCATTCAGGATCCCTTGTTGAACCTGTGGATCACGGTCAGGCCGTGGATTGTCAGGTCGTCCTCGACGGTGTCAAATAGCACATCGATCTGCGAGAACAACGGCGCCAGGCCGCCGGTGCCGATGATCCGCATGGGCCGGGCATATTCGCCCTTGATCCGCTCGCAGATCTCCCGGACCAGCCCGACATAGCCCCAGAACACGCCCGACTGCATGCAGGCCACCGTGTTGGTGCCGATCACCGACTGCGGCCGGGTGATGTCGACGTGGGGCAGCGCGGCCGCGGCGTTGTGCAGCGCCTCGAGGCTGAGGTTCACCCCCGGCGCGATGACACCGCCGACATAGGCCCCGTCCCCGGCGACCACGTCGAAGGTCGTGGCGGTGCCGAAATCCACCACGATCAGGTCGCCGCCGTGCCGGTCGAAGGCCCCGGCGGCATTGACCAGCCGGTCCGGCCCCACCGCGGTGCCCGCGTCGACCCGCGGCGCGGCCGGCAGCCGGCACTCCGGCTTGCCCACAACGATGGGCCGGGTGCCGAAGTAGCGGTCCGACATGACCCGCAGGTTGAACACCACCCGCGGCACCGTCGAGGAGATGATCACGTCGGTGATGTCGGGCTCGATCCCGAGGTGCCGCACGAGGGTCGAGAACCAGACGAAATACTGGTCCGCAGTCCGCTGCCATTCGGTCGAGGTCCGCAGGGTGCAGAGGAACCGCGTCCCGTCCCACAAGGCGAACACGGTGTTGGTGTTGCCGCAATCGATCGCCAGAAGCATGGCCGTCGCCCTCAGAAATAGACTTCGGCGGCCGGGATCCGTTGCGGCCCGGTGCCGGTGATGAGCACGAGATTGCCCTCGTCGTCGATGGTGTCGAAGGTGCCGCGGATCTCGGTCTGGGCGGTCCGGGCGGTGATCACGTCGCCCAGCCGCGCGGCCCGCGACAGCCAGTCCTCGCGGATCCGCCCGAACCCGAAACGGTCGAGCTTGGCTTCCTGGGTGGCGTAGTTCGAGGCCAGCACCGGCAGCACCTCCTCCGGCGTCGCGTCGGTTCCGACCGACACCGGAAGGAACGCCGCGCCGGGCTCGGGATCCGGCGCCGAGGAGAGGTTGACCCCGATGCCGACTGCCAGCCAGTCGAGGAACGGCCCGCTGCCCGCGGATTCCAGAAGGATCCCGGCCACCTTGCCGCCGTCGAGCAACACGTCGTTGGGCCATTTCAACGAAAGCCGGTCCCGGTCGACGAGGATCGAGAGCGTCTCGAACAGGGCGTTGGCGGCCAGGAAGGACCGCCGCGCCCCCTCGGCCGGGGTGCAGTAGGGCCGGAAGATCAGCGTCGCGGCGAGGTTGCCGGGCGGCATCTCCCAGGTCCGGCCCATCCGGCCGCGCCCGGCGGTCTGGCGCCGCGCCCGGATCCAAGTCGGCCGCCGGATGTCGGCGGCCCGGCGGGCCGCCGCGGCCATCGTGCTGTCGCAACTGTCGAGCACGATGAGGTCGTGTCCCTCGGGCCAGATCGCATGGCCCTTCGGCAGTTCCCCGTCAGTTGACAAGCGTCGCTGCCGCGGCCGCCGCGAGCGGCTCGAGGCCGAAGAGGTTCAGCACCCCGAACACCATCGCCGCCGCGGAGGCCATCAGGAAGCCCCACAGCACCGGCGCGCCGCCGCTGTCGAGCGCGTCCCGCTCCTCGCCGAAATACATGTAGTAGACGATCCGCAGGTAGTAGAAGGCGCCGATCACCGAGGCGATCACCCCGGCCACGGCGAGCCAGGCCAGCCCGGCGTCATAGGCCGCCCGCAGCACGTAGAGCTTGCCGAAGAAGCCCAAGAGCGGCGGCACCCCGGCGAGCGAGAACAGCAGCACCAGCATCGCCAGCGCCTTGAGCGGTTCCCGGGTGGAATACATCTGCAGCGCGTCGATGTCGGTGACCGGCACGCCGTCCCGCTCCATCGACAGGATGAAGGCGAAGGTGCCGATGTTCATCGCCACGTAGATCGACATGTAGACCAGCATCGCCTCGACGCCGAGCGCCGTCCCCGCCGCCAGCCCCATGAGCGCGAAGCCCATGTGGGCGATCGACGAATAGGCCATCAGCCGCTTGATGTTGCGCTGGCCGATCGCGGCGATGGCGCCGAGGAACATCGACACCACGCTGAGGAAGGCGACGATCTGCTGCCAGTCGCCGACCACGCCGCCGAAGGCGTCGAACACCACCCGCCCGAACAGCGCCATCGCGGCGACCTTGGGTGCGGTGGCGAAGAAGGCGGTGACCGGCGTCGGCGACCCCTCATAGACGTCCGGCGTCCACATGTGGAACGGCGCGGCCGAGACCTTGAACGCGAAGCCGGAACAGAGGAAGGCCAGCCCGAACAGCAGCCCGAGCGACACCCCGTCCTCGGCCGCGGCGACGATGCCGGTGAACTCGGTGGTGCCGGCGTAGCCGTAGGTGAGCGACGCGCCATAGAGCAGGAGGCCCGAGGACAGCGCGCCCAGCACGAAGTATTTCAGTCCCGCCTCGGTCGACTTGATGCTGTCGCGGCGCAGCGAGGCGACGACGTAGAGCGCCAGCGACTGCAACTCGAGCCCCATGTAGAGCACGATCAGGTCCCCGGCCGAGACCATGACCATCATGCCCACCACCGACAGCGCCACCAGAAGCGGGTATTCGAAGCGCAGCAGGTTCCGCCGGGTCATGAATTCCTGGCTCATCAGCAGGATCGCCGCCGCAGAGAACAGGATCAGCACCTTGGCGTAGCGCGCGAAGGCATCGTCGACGAAGCTGCCGCCGAACGCGGTCCGGGTCTCGTCGATCCCGGTGCCGATCCACAGCCCGGTCAGCACCAGCACCCCGGCGGTGCCCCAGAGCACCAGCGGCGCGGTCCGGTCCTGGCCGCCGTAGACCGCGGCGACCAGCGCCAGCATCGCGTAGACCGAGAGCACGATCTCGGGAAGGACGATCTGAAGGTCCTGTCCGATCATTGGGCCGCCTCCGTTTGCGCCGCCATCATCGTCGCCGTCTCATGTTCCGCCAGCGCGGTCTCGACCCCGGCGACGAGGTCGCTCACGCTGGGCCCGATCAGGTCGAGCACCAGCGCCGGGTAGACCCCGAGCAGCACGGTCATCACCACCAGCGGCGCCATCGTGGCCTTTTCCCGCGTGGTCATGTCCTTGATCGACTTCAGGCTTTCCTTGATCAGGTCGCCCATCACCACCCGCCGGAACAGCCACAGCGCGTAGGCCGCCGACAGGATCACGCCGGTCGCCGCCACGGCCGTCACCCAGGTGTTGACCTGGAAGGCCGCGATCAGGGTGAGGAATTCGCCGATGAACCCGCTGGTCCCCGGCAGCCCGACATTGGCCATCGTGAACAGCAGGAACACGAAGGCATAGGCCGGCATCCGCACCACCAGCCCGCCATAGGCGGCGATGTCGCGGGTGTGCATCCGGTCGTAGATCACCCCGACCGACAGGAACAGCGCGCCCGAGATGAACCCGTGGCTGATCATCTGGAAGATCGCCCCGTCCAGCCCCTGCTGGTTCAGCGCGAAGATCCCCATCGTGACGAACCCCATGTGGGCCACCGACGAATAGGCGATCAGCTTCTTCATGTCCTCCTGCACCAGCGCCACCAGCGAGGTGTAGACCACCGCGATCGCGCTCAGCCACAGCACCGGCGGCGCCAGCAGGTCCGAGGCCACCGGGAACATCGGCAGCGAGAACCGCAGGAAGCCGTAGCCGCCCATCTTCAGCAGGATCGCCGCCAGCACCACCGATCCGGCGGTCGGCGCCTGCACGTGGGCGTCCGGCAGCCAGGTATGCACCGGCCACATCGGCATCTTCACCGCGAAGGAGGCGAAGAAGGCCAGCCACATCAGGGTCTGCATCCCGCCGACGATCTGGAAGCCCAGCAGGCTGAAGGTCTCGGACCCGAAGGTGAAGTTCATCAGCGCCGGGATGTCGGTGGTCCCGGCCTGCGTGTACATCGCCACCATCGCCACCAGCATCAGCACCGAGCCGAGGAAGGTGTAGAGGAAGAACTTGAACGCGGCATAGATCCGCTGCTTGCCGCCCCAGATCCCGATGATCAGGAACATCGGGATCAGCCCGGCCTCGAAGAACAGGTAGAACAGCACGAGGTCCAGCGCCATGAACACCCCGAGCATCAGCGTCTCGAGCACTAGGAAGGCGATCATGTATTCCTTGACCCGGTGGGTCACGTCCCAGCAGGCGGCGATCACCAGTGGCATCAGGAAGGTGGTCAGCATCACGAACAGGACACTGATCCCGTCGACCCCCATCTTGTAGGTGAAGCCCATCAGCCATTCCCGTTCCTCGACGAACTGGAAGCCGGTGTTCTCGGGATCGAAGTCGAACAGGATGAACAGCGAGATGACGAAGGTCGTCGCCGTGGTGGCCAGCGCCACCCACTTGGCGTTGCGCTGCGCGGCGGCGTCGTCGCCGCGCAGGAAGGCGGCAAGGATCACCGCGCCGAGCAGCGGGAAGAAGGTGGTCAGCGACAGAAGGTTGCCCATTATTCCGTCCCCCCGGTCATCGTCACCCAGGTGATCAGGATCGCGATCCCGATCACCATCGAGAAGGCGTAGGTGAAGAGGTATCCCGATTGCAGCCGGTTCACGGTCCGGGTGAAGAACGGGATCACCCCCATCGCCAGCCCGTTGATGCCGCCGTCGATCACGCCGCCGTCGCCGCGCTTCCACAGCAGGCCGCCCACCGCGACCGCCGGCCTGACGAACACCGCGTCGTAGATCTCGTCGAAATACCACTTGTTGAGCAGGAACTCGTAGAGCGGGCGCTGGTTCTCGGCCAGCTTCGCGGGCAGGTCGGGCCGCCGGATATACATCTGGTAGGCGGTCGCGAAGCCCAGCAGCATGACCACGAAGGGCGCCAGCTTGACCCATTTCGGGACGTTGTGGGCGTCGTCCAGCACGGTGTTGTCGGACGAGACGTAGATCCCGCCCTGCCCCGGCTCGCCGGCAAAGACGTAGTGCTTCTCGCCGTGATCCTCGGCGGATTTGGCCTCGTTGGCGTGGGCCGCGTCGGCGCCTTCGCCGTGCTCCGCCGCCGCAGCTTCACCGTGATCGGCCTCCGAAGCGTCACCATGGGCCTCGTCGGCATGACCGGCCTCGGCGTAGGGCACGCCGTAGAACTTCGCCACGCTGTCGGTGTGGCCGAAGAACGGCTTGTAGAACACCATCCCGGCAAAGACCGCGCCGACCGCCAGAACCCCGAGCGGCACCAGCATGGTCTTCGGGCTCTCGTGGGCGTGGTCGTGGGTGTGCTTGTCGCCCCGCGGCTCGCCGTAGAAGGTCAGGAAGATCAGCCGCCAAGAATAGAAGCTGGTGAACAGCGCCGCCACCACCAGCATCCAGAAGGCGTAGCCGCCGCCGGCCGCGTAGGCGCTCTCGATGATCGCGTCCTTGGACACGAAGCCGGCCAGCCCGACCGGGAAGCCGATGTAGAGCAGCGGGATGCCGACGCCGGTGATCGCCAGCGTGCCGATCATCATTGCCCAGAAGGTGTAGGGCAGCTTGTGGCGCAGCCCGCCGTAGTTCCGCATGTCCTGTTCGTGGTGCATGCCGTGGATCACCGACCCGGCGCCGAGGAACAGCATCGCCTTGAAGAAGGCGTGGGTCAGCAGGTGGAACATCGCCACCGAGTAGACGCCGACGCCCGCCGCGACGAACATGTAGCCGAGCTGGGAACAGGTCGAGTAGGCGATCACCCGCTTGATGTCGTTCTGCACCAGGCCCACGGTCGCCGCGAAGAAGGCGGTGGAGGCGCCGATGAAGGTCACGAAGGCGGTGGCGGTCGGGGCGAACTCCATGATCGGCGACATCCGGCAGACCAGGAACACCCCCGCGGTCACCATCGTCGCGGCGTGGATCAGCGCCGACACCGGGGTCGGGCCTTCCATCGCGTCCGGCAGCCAGGTGTGCAGGAACAGCTGCGCCGACTTGCCCGCCGCGCCGACGAAGAGCAGCACCGCCACCAGTTCCGCCGCGTTCCACTCGCGCCACAGGAAGGTGAGGTTGGTTTCGGCCAGCGCCGGCGCCGCGGCGAAGATGTCGTCGAAGTTGATCGACGCCCAGCCGTTGATCTCAATGGTCAGGAAGAACAGCGCGAAGATGCCGAGCGCGAAGCCGAAGTCGCCGACCCGGTTGACGATGAAGGCCTTCATCGCCGCCGCGCCCGCCGACGGTTTGCGGTAGTAGAAGCCGATCAGCAGATAGGAGGCGAGGCCCACCCCCTCCCAGCCGAAGAACATCTGCACGAGGTTGTCGGCGGTCACCAGCATCAGCATGGCGAAGGTGAAGAACGACAGGTAGGCGAAGAACCGCGGCCGGTAGCTCTCGTCCTCGCGGAAGTTGTCGTCATGGGCCATGTAGCCGAAGGAATACAGGTGCACGAGCGCCGAGACCGTGGTGATCACGATCAGCATGATCGCGGTGAGACGGTCCATCCGGATCGCCCAGAAGGTCTGCATGTCGCCGGATTCGATCCAGCGCAGGATCTCGACGGTGTATTTGCCGTTCTCGTGCGCCGCCGGATCGAACCCGAGGAACACGATCCAGCTCAGGAAGGCCGACAGGAACAGCAGCCCGGTCGAAATCCATTGCGCCCCGGCGTCGGTGACGATGCGCCAGCCGAACCCCGCGATCAGGCTGCCGATGAGCGGTGCGAAGAGGATGATCTGTTCCATGCCGCGCTCAGCCCTTCATGACGTTGACGTCTTCGACGTCGATGGTGCCGCGGGTGCGGAAGAAGCAGACGAGGATGGCGAGCCCGATCGCCGCCTCCGCCGCCGCCACCGTCAGCACGAAGAGGGTGAAGACCTGCCCGGCGAGGTCGCCGAGGAAGCTCGAGAAGGCCACCAGGTTGATGTTGACGGCGAGCAGCATCAGCTCGATCGACATCAGCAGGATGATGACGTTCTTGCGGTTCAGGAACAGCCCGAAGATGCCGATCACGAACAGCGCCGCCGCCACGGTGAGGTAATGTTCCAGTCCGATCATTCCGTCCCCCGGGTCCTTGCCCGTCTTGTCGTTACCGGCCCCCGCCCGCCGGACCGCTGTCCGGCGCCGGCGGCAGCCGCGTCTCTCACAGCCCCTGCCCGGGCTTGATGTCCTTCAGTTCCAGCGACTTCGCCGGGTCGCGATACATCTGGGCGAGGATGTCCTGCCGCTTGATGTCCTGGCGGTGCCGCAGGGTCAGCACGATCGCCCCGATCATCGCCACCAGCAGGATCAGCCCGGCGAGCTGGAACGCCAGCAGGTATCGGTCGTAGAGGATCAGGCCGAGCGCCTGCGTGTTGTGCGCCTCGCCCACCGGGGCACCGACCCGCGCGGTCGCCCCGGCGTCGAATTCCCAGACCCCGAAGGCCAGCGCCAGCTGCATCAGCAGGATCACCCCGATCAGCAGCGCCAGCGGCATGTAGCGCGCCATTTCGGCCTTCAGTTCGGCGAAGTCGATGTCGAGCATCATCACCACGAACAGGAACAGCACCGCCACCGCGCCGACGTAGACGATCATCAGCAGCATGGCGAGGAATTCGGCCCCGAGCAGCACGAACAGCCCGGCCGAGGACAGGAAGGCGAGGATCAGCCACAGCACCGAGTGCACCGGGTTGCGGCTCACCACGGTCATCAGGCCGCCGGCAAGCGCCGAGAGCGCGAAGGCGTAGAAGGCGATGGCGGCTGCGGTCATGTCGGGTCGTCCTTCTTGTCCGTGTCGTCCTTCCCGGCCATCACCGACTGCGCGAGTTCCATCGCCTTGGTCATCGCCGGGACGCCGCCGAACATGCCGGCCAGCGCGATGGTCTCGGCCACCTCCTGCCGGGTCGCCCCGGCCTCGACGGCGTGGCGCACGGTCAGCCGGACCTGCGCCTCGGCCTGCGCGCCGGCGATGGTCAGGCCCATCAGCGTGAGCAGGAGCCGGGTCCGCGCGTCGAGCCCCTCGGGATTGAAGGTCTTGCCCATGAAGGTCTCCATGACCTCGCGGGGCATGGTCGGCCAGAGTTTCTCGAACCCGGCGGGGGTGAAGGATTCGAGCGCCGGGTTGAGCGCCCTGGCCCAGTCCTGCCCGGCCTTCATCATGGCCTCGAAGGGGTTGGTCGGCTCGGTCATCGGTAGGGCGCGTCGATTTCGAGGTTGCGGGCGATCTCGCCCTCCCAGCGCTCGCCGTTGGCGAGCAGCTTCTCCTTGTCGTAGAACAGCTCCTCCCGGGTCTCGGTCGAGAACTCGAAGTTGGGGCCTTCCACGATGGCATCCACCGGGCAGGCTTCCTGGCAGAAGCCGCAGTAGATGCACTTGGTCATGTCGATGTCGTAGCGCGTGGTGCGGCGGCTGCCGTCCTCGCGCGGCTCGGCGTCGATGGTGATCGCCTGCGCCGGGCAGATCGCTTCGCAGAGCTTGCAGGCGATGCAGCGTTCCTCGCCGTTGGGATATCGGCGCAGGGCGTGCTCGCCCCGGAACCGCGGCGACAGCGGGCCCTTCTCGTGCGGGTAGTTCACGGTGACCTTGGGGGCGAAGAAATACTTCATCCCCAGCCTGAACCCCTTCAGCACGTCGGCCAGCAGGAAGTATTTCGCGGCGCGGGTGTAGTCGATCTGGGTCATCTCACGCTCCCACCGCCCAGCGGGTCCAGAACCCGCCAAGCACCTCGAATTTCGCCAGGAAGGCCACGATCACCACCCAGGCCAGCGACATCGGCAGGAACACCTTCCAGCCCAGCCGCATCAGCTGGTCGTAGCGGTAGCGCGGCGTGATCGCCTTCACCATCGCGAAGACGAAGAAGCACAGCACCATCTTGAGGACCATCCACAGCACCCCGTCCGGCAGCCCCGGGATCGGCGACAGCCAGCCGCCGAGGAACAGCAGCGACACCAGCGCGCACATCAGCACGACGGCCATCAGTTCGCCGATCATGAACAGCAGGAAGGGGGTGGAGGAGTATTCCACCTGGTAGCCGGCGACGAGTTCCGATTCCGCTTCCGGCAGGTCGAACGGCGGCCGGTTGGTCTCGGCCAGCGCCGAGATGAAGAACAGGAACAGCATCGGGAAATGCGGCAGCCAGTACCAGTTGAAGATGCCCCAGTCGCCGTCCTGCGCGCGGACGATGTCGGAAAGGTTCATCGACCCGGTCGAGATGATGACCCCGACGATGATGAGACCGATGGAGACCTCGTAGGAGATCATCTGCGCGGCCGACCGCAGCGAGCCGAGGAACGGGTATTTCGAGTTCGACGCCCAGCCGCCCATGATCACGCCGTAGACCTCGAGCGAGGAGACCGCGAAGACGTAGAGGATGGCGACGTTGATGTCCGACAGCACCCAGCCGTCATTGAACGGGATCACCGCCCAGGCGATGATCGCGAGGGTGAGCGAGATGATCGGCGCAAGGAAGAACACCGCCCGGTCGGCCCCCGCCGGCACGACGATCTCCTTGACGATGTATTTCAGGAAGTCCGCGAAGGACTGCAGCAGCCCCCAGGGCCCGACCACGTTGGGGCCGCGCCGCATCATGACGGCGGCCCAGATCTTGCGGTCGGCATACATCAGGAAGGCGAGGCTCACGAGGATCGGAACCAGCACCAGAAGGCACTGTCCCAGTACCAGCAGGAGAATCCCGAGATTGGTTTCGGTGAAGAACTCGATCATCTTTGCCCCGTTCCTGCGTCCAAGTCCTCAGACCGTGGGAATACCAGCCAGACCGCAGTCCGCAACGGTCACCTCGGCGTCGATCGTCCTGACCCCGGCCGGCAGCGCCGCCGAGACCGTGTAGACGGCATCGGCGGTCCAGCGGCCGCCGCGCTCCTCTATCGTGGTCTGCACGTGACGTGCAAACCCGTATCCGCCGCCAAGCGCATGCTGCGCGGCGACGCATTCGGCGTAGCGGGCCACGTCCTCGGGCCCCGCCGCCCCGCGCATCGCGGCGCGGAAGGCGACCAGTTCGCCGTCCAGCAGCCGGATCTCGGTCCCTTCGTAGACCGGCCCCGCCGGGTCGTCCGCAGCGTCGCTGCAGCCGCCGGCGGCTCCGATCATGGCGAGGGCAGTCAGCGTCATCCGTGCGCGCCCCGTCACTCGGCCGCCAGAGCGGAACCGCCGCGCGCCTGCGCCTGCCGGCTCAGCTGGGCCATCAGTTCGCTCGCGCGGGCGATCGGGTTGGTGAGGTAGTAGTCGCGCACCGCGCTCTCGAGCGGTGCATCCGGCGCCGAGAACGCGCCCGCCTCGGGCAGCGTCCCGAGCGCGCGCTCGGCCACCGCGTCGATCTCGCCCAGGTGCGGATGCGCGGCGATCAGGTCGTGGCGCAGCGCGGCGAGGCTGTCGAACGGGAGCGCCGCGCCCAGTTCGCCCGACAGCGCCCGCAGGATCGCCCAGTTCTCCTTGGCCTCGCCCGGCGGAAAACCCGCCCGCATGGCAAGCTGCGGCCGGCCCTCGGTGTTCACGAACAGGCCGTTCTCCTCGGTATAGGCGGCGCCGGGCAGGATGACGTCGGCGCGGTGCGCACCGCGGTCGCCGTGGCTGCCCTGGTAGATCACGAAGGCACCCGCCGCGATATCGATCTCGTCCGCGCCGAGGTTGTAGATCACGTCCGCCGACAGCGCCGCGGTGATGCCGCCCTCGCAGGTGGCGTCCACGTCCATCGCGCCGACGCGGCCGGCGGCCGTATGCAGGATCAGCAGGCCGGACCGGGTGGACTCGGCCAGCGCCATCGCATGGGCCAGCACCGCGGCCCCGTCCTCGTGGCGCAGCGCGCCCTGCCCGACCACGATCAGCGACGGACCGTCGGTGTCCGGATCGAAGCCGCTGTCGGCCAGGCTCAGCAGCGCGCCGGGGCCTTCGCCGACATGGGTGTAGTCGTAGGTCAGGTCGGCCGGCGCCCCGACAAGGCCGATGTTGGCGCCGCGCAGCCATGCCTTGCGGATCCGGGCGTTCAGCACCGGCGCCTCGAGACGCGGATTGGTGCCGACCAGAAGGATCGCGCGGGCGCTGTCGATGTCCTCGATCGCCGCGGTTCCGGCATAGCCGGCGCGGTTGCCGGCGGGCAGATGCGCGCCGTCGGTGCGGCACTCGACGACGCCGCCCAGACCCTCGACCATCCGCTTGAGCGCGAAGGCGGCCTCGACCGGGGCGAGATCGCCCACCAGCCCCGCCACCTTGCCCGCGCCCTTCAGCGCCGCGGCCGCCTTGCCGAGCGCCTCGGGCCAGGTCGCGGGCCGCAGCTTGCCGTTCTCGCGGACATAGGGCCGGTCGAGACGCTGGCGGCGCAGGCCGTCCCAGACGAACCGGGTCTTGTCGCCGATCCACTCCTCGTTCACGCCGTCATGGTTGCGCGGCAGGATGCGCATCACCTCGCGGCCCTTGGTGTCGACCCGGATGTTCGACCCCAGCGCGTCCATCACGTCGATCGACTCGGTCTTGGTCAGCTCCCAGGGCCGGGCGGTGAAGGCGTAGGGCCTGGAGACCAGCGCGCCCACCGGGCAGAGGTCGATGATGTTGCCCTGCAGGTTCGAATCGAGCGTCTGCCCGAGATAGGCGGTGATCTCGCTGTCCTCGCCGCGGCCGGTCTGGCCCATCTGGGTGATCCCGGCGACCTCGGTCGTGAAGCGGACGCAGCGGGTGCAGGAGATGCAGCGCGTCATGTGGGTCTCGACCAGCGGCCCGAGGCTCTTGTCGGCGACGACCCGCTTGCGCTCCGTGAAACGCGATGCCGAGCTGCCGTAGCCCTGCGCCAGGTCCTGCAGCTCGCACTCGCCGCCCTGGTCGCAGATCGGGCAGTCGAGGGGATGGTTGATCAG
>JBFKOW010000029.1:0-25593 GCA_041628615.1 Paracoccaceae bacterium
CTACGCCTTCACCGCGGTGAAGGGATTGCAGGTGGTGATCGACGGCCCGGTGGGCTGCGAGAACCTGCCGGTGACCTCGGTCCTGCACTACACCGACGCCCTGCCGCCGCACGAATTGCCCATTGTCGTCACGGGGTTGGCGGAAGAGGAACTCGGCCGCGACGGCACCGAGGGGGCGATGAAGCGGGCCTGGGGTACGCTCGACCCGGCGCTTCCCGCCGTGGTCGTGACCGGCTCCATCGCCGAGATGATCGGCGGCGGCGTGACCCCGCAAGGCACGAATATCCAACGCTTTTTGCCCCGCACCATCGACGAGGACCAGTGGCAGGCCGCCGACCGCGCGATGACCTGGCTGTTCACCGAATGGGGCCAGACCAAGGGCCGGATGCCGCCCGAGAAGCAGCGCGAGGCGGGCGCGAAGCCCCGCGTCAACATCCTCGGCCCGATGTATGGCACCTTCAATATGCCCAGCGATCTCAGAGAGATACGCCGACTGGTCGAAGGCATCGGCGCCGAGATCAACATGGTCATGCCGCTGGGCGCGCACCTCGCAGAGATGCGCAACCTGGTGAACGCCGACGTCAACATCGTGATGTATCGCGAATTCGGCCGTGGCCTGGCCGAGGTGCTGGGCAAGCCTTACCTCCAGGCGCCCTTCGGCATCGACTCCACCACGAAATTCCTGAGGAAACTCGGGGAGTTGCTGGATCTCGACCCCGAGCCCTTCATCGCGCGCGAGAAGCATTCGACGCTGAAACCGGTCTGGGATCTCTGGCGGTCGGTGACGCAGGACTTCTACGCCACGGCCAGCTTCGCCGTGGTCGCCACCGAAACCTACGCCCGCGGCCTGCGCCACTACCTCGAAGGCGATCTGGGCTTCCCCTGCGCCTTCGCCGTCGCCCGCTGCGCCGGGGCGAAGACCAACAACGACGAGGTCCGTGCCCTGATGCACGGCAAGCGGCCGCTGATCGTGTTCGGGTCGATCAACGAGAAGATGTATCTCGCCGAGATGAAAGGCGGCCACGGCCCCTCCCCCGCCTTCATTCCCGCCAGTTTCCCCGGCGCCGCGATCCGCCGCCACACCGGCACGCCGTTCATGGGCTACGCCGGAGCCACCTATGTCCTGCAGGAGCTGTGCAACGGCCTGTTCGACGCGCTGTTCCACATCCTGCCGCTGGGCACCGAGATGGATAGCGCCGCCGCCACGCCGACGCCGCTGCGCCGCGATTTTCCCTGGGACGCCGATGCCCAGGCCAAGCTCGACGAGATCGTCGCCCGCCACCCCGTCCTGACCCGGATCTCCGCCGCGAAGTCGCTGCGGGACGCCGCCGAGAGGGCCGCCCTCGACGCCGGGGCGGAACGGGTGCTGCGCGAGACGGTCGAGGCCCTCAGCCCGGAATTGGGAGGAACCGCTGATGACTGACATGACCACGCAGACACCGGCCGCCGTGCGCCCGGCCCGGCTGGCCCCGCCGCGGCGGGAATACCTCGCCTATTTCGCGGTGATCTTCCTCGCGACGCTGCCACTCACGTTTCTGACCTGGACCCTGTCGGCGCTGCGCCAGATGCGCCTGCCCGAGAAGGGACCGGTCGCCCGCGCCTGGAGCCAGGCCCGGATCATCACGCCGCAGATCTTTCATGGATGAGCGGCACCCGAATTCGTTCTCCGGAAACGGAGACGATGACCAGGGCAGGGGAATGAGCCCCTGTCGTAGCCCGGCCGCGGGGGAAGCGCGGCGTCAGTTGAATTTTCCGGAGGAAAACGATGGCTGACAATTCCGACCTGTCCTTCACAGGTCTCACTGACGAGCAGGCGCAGGAGCTGCACTCGGTGTATATGAGCGGATTCACGATCTTCACTGGGGTCGCTGTGGTCGCTCATATCCTGACGTACATCAAGCTGCCCTGGTTCGCTTGGTAGGGAGGAGCTGAAGAATGTCACAATTCTACAAGATCTGGCTCGTCTTCGACCCCCGCCGCGTTTTCGTGGCACAGGGCGTGTTCCTCTTCCTGCTGGCAGCGATGATTCACCTCGTGCTGCTCAGCAATCCCGACACGAACTGGTTCAACCTCGCGTTCGGCGCGGGCGAATAACGACCGGAGCGTGATGCTGCGGGCGGGCTCGCAAGGCTTGCCCGCAGCCGACGACCAGGAACAGGCGGCGGTCCCACCACCAGCCGCGAAGGAGACAGGAAGATGGCACAGCTCAGCTTCGAAAGGAAATACCGCGTCCGGGGTGGGACGTTGGTCGGCGGAGATCTGTTCGACTTCTGGGTGGGGCCCTTCTACGTGGGCTTCTTCGGGGTCACGACGTTCTTTTTCGCCGTCCTCGGCACCATTCTCATCTTCTACGGCACCGCCCTCGAGGGCGTGTGGAATCCCTGGCTGATCTCGATCGAGCCGCCGCCGCTCGAATACGGGCTCGGCGCCGCGCCGCTGCAGGACGGCGGCCTGTGGCAGCTCATCACGATCTGCGCCATCGGCGCCTTCGTGAGCTGGATGATGCGCGAGATCGAGATCTGTCGGAAACTCGGCATCGGCTATCACGTGCCGTTCGCCTTCGGCGTCGCGATCCTGGCCTATGTCACGCTCGTGGTGATCCGGCCGGCGCTGCTCGGCGCCTGGGGCTACGCCTTTCCCTACGGCATCTGGAGCCACCTCGATTGGGTGAACAACGTCGGCTACGCCTACGGCAACTTCCACTACAACCCGGCCCACATGATCGCCATCACGTTCTTCTTCACGAACTGCCTGGCGCTGGCCCTGCACGGGTCGCTGGTGTTGTCGGCGGTGAACCCCACCAAGGGCACCGAGATCAAGTCGCCCGACCACGAGGATACCTATTTCCGGGACCTCATCGGCTATTCGATCGGGCCGCTCGGCATCCACCGGCTCGGCCTGTTCCTGGCGCTGAACGCCGGCCTGTGGAGCGCGATCTGCATCGTGATCTCCGGGACGATCTGGTTCGAGGAATGGATCGTGTGGTGGGACTGGTATCTCGACCTCCCCTGGTGGGCGGATCTCTGAAGGAGACATGACCAATGGCTGAATATCAGAACATCTTCACCCAGGTTCAGGTCATGGGTCCGCCCGAGATGGGCATGGGCGAAGGGCAGTGGACCGAGATGCGCACGAAGAAGGCGGGCTTCTCCCGGCTCTTCGGTATCTTCGGCAACGCCCAGCTCGGCCCGATCTACCTCGGCCCGTTCGGGGTGGTCTCGGTCGCCACCGGCTTCCTGTGGTTCTTCATCGTCGGCATGTCCTTCTGGGCGCAGGTCGACTATTCGCCGGGGCTGTTCTTCCGCGAGCTGTTCTACCTCGCGCTGGAACCGCCGGGGCCGGAATACGGGCTGGGCTTCGCGCCGCTGAACGAAGGCGGCTGGTGGCTCATCGCGTCGTTCTTCCTGCTGATCTCGGTGATGAGCTGGTGGATCCGCACCTACCAGCGGGCCGAGGACCTCGGCATGGGCAAGCACGTCGCCTGGGCCTTCGCTTCGGCGATCTGGCTGTTCCTCGTGCTCGGCCTGATCCGGCCGATCCTGATGGGCGCCTGGTCCGAGGCGGTGCCCTACGGCATCTTCCCGCATCTCGACTGGACGAACCTGTTCTCCATCACCTGGGGCAACCTGTTCTACAACCCGTTCCACGCCCTCTCGATCGTGTTCCTGTATGGCTCGGCCCTGCTGTTCGCCATGCACGGCGCGACCATCCTCGCGGTCAGCCGCTTCGGCGGCGAGCGCGAGATCGAGCAGATCGTCGACCGGGGCACGGCGTCCGAGCGGGCGGCGCTGTTCTGGCGCTGGACCATGGGCTTCAACGCCACGATGGAAGGCATTCACCGCTGGGCCTGGTGGTTCGCGGTCCTGACGACCCTCACCGGCGGCATCGGTATCCTTCTCACCGGAACGGTGGTGGATAACTGGTACGTCTGGGCCCAGGACCACGGCTACGCGCCGCTCGACTGAGGAGGAAAGACGATGGTTGACAACGACGACATGCTCCGCCTCGGCCGCCGCGGCCAGCTTTCGGCGAGCGTCGCCTTCCTGATGCTGAAGGGGGCCGGTTATGCCGCGATGCTGCTGCTGGCCTGCTGGTTCTTCGTGGCCTTCTTCGCGCTCGTCGGCCGGCAGCTGCCGGACGACAGCCGCGATACCCCGGACCCGATCAACCGCTCTGACGTGGTGATCGAGGCGGGTCCGACGGACCTGGCCTGACATGCGAATGACCGGGGCGTCCCCCGCGGGCGCCCCGGTCCGCCCGGATCGGTCGCGCCCCTTCCCTGGCCCGGCCGGTGCGGGGTTCCTGATGTCCTCAGGCGCCCCGTTCCCTTCCTGTTGGCTACAGGAGACTGGCGCCATGGGGATCTCCCTCATGGCGCCAATTCAAGGATGGAGGGCCGACCCATGCCCAGTACTCCCACGCTCGACCGCGTTCGCGACCCGCGCGACCTGCGGGTGATGACCGACGCCGCGCTGGCCGATGTCGCCCGCGAATTGCGCGAGGAGATCATCGACGCGGTGAGCCAGACCGGCGGCCATCTCGGGTCGTCGCTCGGGGTGGTGGAACTGGCGGTCGCGATCCACGCCGTGTTCGACACCCCGCGGGACAAGCTGGTCTGGGACGTCGGCCACCAATGCTACCCGCACAAGGTTCTCACCGGCCGCCGCGACCGCATCCGCACCCTGCGGCAGGAGGGCGGCCTGTCGGGTTTCACCAAACGGGCCGAGAGCGAGTACGACCCGTTCGGCGCGGCCCATTCCTCGACCTCGATCTCGGCGGCGCTGGGCTTCACCATCGGCCGGGACTTCGGCATGGACACCGGCGACGCGATCGCGGTGATCGGCGACGGGTCGATCAGCGCCGGCATGGCCTACGAGGCGCTGAACAACGCCGGCCACGAGGGCCGCCGGATGTTCGTCATCCTCAACGACAACGAGATGTCCATCGCGCCGCCGACCGGGGCGATGTCGAAGTATCTGAGCGGTCTCTATGCCGGTCCCTTCGGCGCCGCGCAGAAGCTTGCCGAGGGGTTCGAGGCGGCGCTCCCCGGTCCGATCCGCGACCACGCCCGCCGCGCCCGCCAGCTCGTCACCGGGTTGCCGGGCGGGCAGGACACGCTGTTCGAAGAACTGGGCTTTTCCTACGTCGGACCGATCGACGGCCACGACATGACCCAGCTCCTGCCGGTTCTCCGCGCCGCCCGCGCCCGCGCCACCGGGCCGGTCCTGATCCATGTCTGCACCGTCAAGGGCAAGGGCTATGCCCCAGCCGAAGGCAGCGCGGACCGCGGCCATGGCGTGTCGAAATTCGACCCTGTTACGGGAGAACAGGCCAAGAAGCGGCCCAATGCGCCGTCCTACACCACGGTTTTCGGAGAGGCGCTGACCCGGCTCGCCGCCGACGACCCGCGGATCGTCGGGGTCACCGCGGCGATGCCCTCGGGCACCGGGATCAACATCCTGCAGAAGGCCCATCCGCGGCGCGTGTTCGACGTCGGCATCGCCGAGCAGCACGCCGTCACCTTCGCCGCCGGCATGGCCGCCAGCGGCCTGCGCCCGTTCTGCGCGATCTACTCGACCTTCCTGCAGCGCGGCTATGACCAGGTGGTGCACGACGTGGCGCTGCAGAACCTGCCGGTGCGCTTCGCCATCGACCGGGCCGGTCTGGTCGGGGCCGACGGGCCCACCCATGCCGGCGCCTTCGACATCGGCTACCTCGCGGCGCTGCCGAACATGGTGGTGATGGCCGCCGCCGACGAGGCCGAACTGGTCCACATGGTCGCCACCGCCGCCGCCCATGACGGCGGCCCCATCGCCTTCCGCTACCCGCGGGGCGAGGGCGAGGGTGTGCCGGTCCCCGAGATCGGCGAGGTGCTCGAGATCGGCAAGGGCCGGGTCCTGCAATCGGGCGGCGACGTGGCGCTGCTGTCCTTCGGCGCCCATCTGGGGGAATGCCGCAAGGCGGCCCGGCTGATCGAGGCGCAGGGCCTGACGGTCACCCTCGCGGATGCCCGTTTCGCCAAGCCGCTCGACACGGCGCTGATCCGGCGCCTGGTCCGCGATCACCGGGCGGTGGTCACGGTCGAACAGGGGGCGCAGGGCGGGTTCGGCGCGATGGTGCTGCACTACCTCGCGGGCGAGGGACTGCTGCGCGCCGCCGAACTGCGCACCATGACCCTGCCGGACCGCTTCATCGACCAGGCCGCGCCGGACGCGATGTATGCCGATGCCGGGCTGACCGCGACCGACATCGCGGCCACCGCGCTTCAGGCTGTCAGTGTCGAAACGGGAAGGATTCCGGCGGAATAGACCCTGTTTCCGGACAGGGCATCCGCCCCCCGGCGGTCAGCCCCGGACGAAGGCGCCGAAGATCGCCTCGGCGTGGTCCTGCAGGTAGATCCGCAGCCACGGCGTGAATTCGACGGGCCGGCGGCGGACCCGGGCCGCGAGTTCGTGAAGATCGATCCATTGCACGGCAAGCACTTCGTCGGGGTTCGGATCGACCCGCAGGTCGGGCCCGGCCGCGGCGACGAAGATGTCCACGACCTCGTGCTCCCAGAGGCCGCGGCCCACGTCCGCGCGGTATTCCACCCGGTCGCGGTGAGACGGGAACAGGCCGGTGATGCCCAGCTCCTCGCGCAGCCGGCGCACCGCGCATTCCGCCGCATCCTCGCCCCATCCGGGATGGGTGCAGCAGGTGTTCGCCCAGAGTCCGGGGGTGTGGTACTTGCCCAACGCCCGCTGCTGGATCAGCACTTCGCGATCCCGCAGCACGAAGACGCTGACCGCCTTGTGGCGGAGGCCCCGCTGGTGGACCTCGAGCTTCTCCACCGGGGTCAGCGCACCGTTGACCCAGGCCGGGATCATGTCGGTCATATCCGTTCCGGCCGGACGAGGCCGCTCAGATGCGCCAGGTTCTTGAGCCCGATCTTGAGATGGGCCAGCGGGCGGGCCTTGACGAGTTTCTTGTTCATGTAGGCTTCGAAGGTCAGTCTCTGCACGTCGATGTCATGGCACAGCGACACGAAGCGTTCGCGCCGTTCGTCGCTTCGGTAATAGGCGTTCTGCATTGCTCCGAGAACGCGGAAGACCTGTTTGTGTTCCCGCATGAAGAGCTTCCGGGCGAGTCGAAGGTCCCTGACCCTTCCCGTCATAAGGCAGGCGGAGGCCGCTGTCGCCGCGACACGTCCGCCGACCATGGCGTAATAGATCCCCTCGCCGGACGACGGCGCCACGACGCCGGCGGCGTCGCCGGCCAGAACCACGTCGCGGCCGTTGTCCCAGCGGTCCAGCGGCTTCAGCGGGATCGGCGCCCCTTCCTTCCGGATCGTCTCGCACTGGGCCAGGCCGGACGCGGCACGCAGGTCCGCGGTGGCCCGCTTGAGATCGACGTCCCGCACCATCGACCCCATGCCGACGCTGGCCTGCGGCCCGTGCGGGAACACCCAGCCGTAGAAGTCGGGACTGATCCGGCCGTCATAGACCACGTCGCAGCGGTTGGCGTCGTAACTCTCCACCGTGTCCGGCGCGGCGATGATCTCGTGGTAGGCGATGACGTAGGGCACCTTGTCGCCGTCCGGCACCTCGTCGCGGGCAACGTTCGACCGCGCTCCGTCCGCGCCGATCACCAGCCGGGTCGTGAGCCGCTTCTCGGCCTGGTCGGCCTTGTCGCGGTAGATCACGTGGGTGCCTTCGGCGTCCCGCTCGATCCGCAGGTAGGTGCCGGTGAAGCGGGTGGCGCCGGAGTCGGCCGCCCGGACCCGCAGGAACTCGTCGAAGTGCTCGCGGTCGACCATCCCGACATAGCCGTTCTCGATCGGGATATCGACGCGCCGCCCGGTGGGCGAGATCATCCGCGCGGTGCGGATCCGGGCGACGATCTGGCTGTCCGGGATCTCGAAATCGGCGATCAGCCGCGGCGGGACCGCGCCGCCGCAGGGCTTGATCCGCCCCGCCTTGTCCAGCAGCGCGACCGCGTGCCCCGACCGGGCGAGATCGGTGGCGGCGGTGGCGCCCGAGGGACCGCCCCCCACGACGACGACATCGAACATGGCTCTATTCTCCCGGAACGAGGGTCGCGGCGGGCCGGTGGCTCCGTTCGACGACACGGGCCGCCATCACGGCGGCGATGACGAAAAGGCCCGCCTCGGCGAGGAAGACCGACCCGAAGGCCTGCGGATCGGTCATGCCGGTGCGGAGCAGGTCGACCGCGCCCGCGCCGACCAGCCCCCCGACCCCTGCAGCGATGGCCTGCGCCGCGCCCCAGAGACCCATGCGGGTGCCCTCGCGGCGTTCCCGGCCCTGCCCGGCCAGGGCCATCATCGACCCGATGGCGGCGACGGCGAACATGCCGTTGAAGAAACCCAGCGCGACGACCGCGGGCACCAGCGGCGCGCCCGGCCCCAGCGTTCCGAGGAAGGTGATCACGCCCAGCGCGGCGGCCGAGCCGAGACAGCCGGCGACGACCCAGCCGCGCAGTTGGCCGATGCGGAACCCGGTCGCGGCGATGCCGACCAGCAGCATGCCCACGAAGACCCCGCCGTTCTGCGCCCCCGACAGTGAGGTCGACTGGCCGGGCGTGAAGTCGAAGACCAGCCCGGCGAACGGTTCGAGGATCAGTTCCTGCATGAAATAGGCGGTCATCGACAGGAACAGGAACAGGGTGAAGTTCCGCGCCGCCGGTTCGCGCCAGATCTCGGCGATGCCGTCGCGGAACGGGGCGGACTCGGGTTCGGGCCGGGTGCCGACCCGGCGTTCGATCCCGGCCACGGCGAGGGCGGTGAGCAGCACCGCGCCGCCGCCGACCGCCGCCACGATCCGCAGCAGCAGGCCGGGCGAGTAGGGGTCGAGCATCGCGCCGACGATCCCCGCCGTGGCGGCGATCCCGAGGATCATCATCAGCCAGGTGATCGTCGCCGCCGCCGCCCGCCGGCGCGGCGCGGTCGAGGTGGCGAGCATCGCCAGGAGCGAGGTGCCGGAGGCCCCGACCCCGATCCCGATCAGGGTATAGGCCGCGACCGAGAGCAGCACGCCGCCCGACCATGTGGCCGGGAACAGCCAGACCGCGACCGCGGCGAGCCACGCCCCCGCCGACAGGACGGCCATGCCGCCGATGATGAACCGGGTGCGTCGCCCGCCCCGGTCGCTGGCATAGCCCCAGTGCGGCCGGGACAGCTGGATCGCATAGTGCAGGCCGACGAGCAGCCCGGGCAGCAGCGCCGGCAGCGCCAGTTCGACCACCATCAGCCGGTTCAGGGTCGATGTCGTGAGCACGACGACCGCCCCGAGGCACATCTGGACGAGGCCGAGGCGGATGATCTGGAGCCAGGACAGGGTCATGTCATTGCCCGCCGATGCCGCGCAGCGCCACCGCCGCGACCATCATCCCGGCGATGTAGAGAACCACGCCGGTTCCGTTGAACCAGGGCGCCTTGGCCCGCGGATCGCGCAGCATCACCCGCATCGCCGCGCCCTGCGCCAGCAGCAGCCCCGCGACGGCGGCGGCGTGCAGCGGCTTGCCCCAGGCGGCGAGCAGCACGACCACGGCGGCCTGCGACAGCGCCATCACCATGCAGGCGAGCCGCGCCGCCCGCTCGGGACCGAGCGTCACCGGCAGCGAGTTGACCCCGGTCTGCCGGTCGCCTTCCAGCGCCTTGAAGTCGTTGAGCGTCATGATCCCGTGGGCGCCGATCCCGTAAAGCAGGGCGACGGCAAGGGCCTGCGGCGGCGGCGCCGCCTGCGCCATCACCGCGGCGCCGGTGATCCAGGGCAGGGTCTCGTAGGACAGGCCGACAAGGCCCGGCCCCCAGAGGCCCGACCGCTTGAGCCGCACCGGTTCGGCGGAATAGGCCCAGGCCGCAAGCACCGCGAGGCAGGTCGCCGCGAACCCCCAGGGCCCAAGCTGCCAGCCCACGGCCAGCGACAGCACCGACATCGCCAGCGCGATCCACAGGCCCCAGCGGCCGGGGATCCGGCCCGAGGGGATCGGCCGGTCGGGTTCGTTGATGGCGTCGACGTGGCGGTCGCACCAGTCGTTCGCCGCCTGGCTCATGCCGCAGGTGATCGGCCCGGCGAGGATGATGCCGAGCACGACCAGGCCGGTGCGGTCGTCCCATCCGACGCCGGACGACACCGCGCCGCAGAGATAGGCCCACATCGGCGGGAACCACGTCACCGGCTTGATCAGCCGCAGCGCGGCCGCGGGATCGGGCCAGCGCCTGACAATGTGTAAATCAGAAGTGACACTCATACTGTCAGACTATGCTTACGCAAGCGGAGTCGGCAAGTGTAAAGGCGGCCTGACAGGTGCCGCGAAGGTCTCGCGCAGGGGGTTTGCCGGGGCGGTCGGGCTCGGGTGGCCGGAGCCGGCGGATCAGTCGTCGTCGCCGCGGGCCAGCAGGCCGTACTTGCGCAATTTGACGTAAAGCGACTGCCGCGACAGGCCGAGCATCTCGGCCGCCGCGACCCGGTTGTTCATCGTCAGTTCGACCGCGGTCTCGATGCACATCTTCTCGACCACACTGGTGGTCTCGGCGACGATTTCCTTGAGGGTGGCGCTGCCGACCAGTTCCATCACCGACCGGACATTGTCATCGGTGACCGGGGCGGTCCCGGCGGGCCGCACGCTGTCGGCGCGGCTGGCGTCCCGGATCACGAAGGCGAACAGGCTGCGCTTGCCGCCGCTGAGCGTCGTGACGGCGATCTCGACGGGACGGGGCGCCCCGAATTCTCCTGCCATCTTGGTGGGATAGAGCCGCATCCGCCCGGTCCGCGCGGCGTTCTCGGCCAGCACCTTGAAGTCCACCGATCCCCGCGCAAGGAAGTCCGAAAGACTGTGGCCCTTGACGTTCAGGTCGTGCGCCGCGTCGATGATCGACAGGAACCCGTCGTTGGCAGACAGGATGGCGCCGTTCTCGTCGGTGAAGACGATCCCGTCCGGCCCGGCGGCGTAGAGGTCCATCAGGTTGCGGGACAGCGCGTCTTCCTGGCTTGCAACTCTGTCATCCCGGTCCAGCCGGCACAGCAACAGCCGGTCGCCCGCGGCGCGGAACAGCGTGCTCGAGATGCTGACTTCCTTGCCGTTGCGCCGCAGGGTCGCCTTGACCGGCAGGGACCGCTCGGTCATCGCCTGGGTCTGGAGCGCATCTAGCAGGTCGGGCCGGTCCCGGCCTTCCAGTTCGTCGCTGAACAGGGTGCCGACGATGTCATCCCGGCCACGGCCGAACATCCGGGCGGCGGCGCGGTTCAGGTCGGTGATCTTGCCGGTCACACCAGACACGAAAGCGAAGGATTCCGTCGCCGAGTCCATCAGGACCCGAAGCCGCGTGTCGTATTCCCGCTGAAGCTCGTAGTCGCGCTCGAGCGCGATCTGCGCCTTTACAAGTTGCTGCTGCATCTCGGCGACCATCCGCAGGTCCCGGCCCAGCATCAGGATCGCGCCATCCGGCCCGATCCGGTGCAGCGTGTAGCGCAGCGGGTATTCCCAGCGTCCGGCGCTGTCGGCGTGGTTCAGCTCGATGGGCCGCACCCGGCCCTCGCCGGCGACGAACCGCGCGATCCGCTCCTCGAATTTCGGGACGCTCTCGACGGTAAGCGCCTCGCGGATGTTCCGGCCCTCGAGATTCTCGAGGCGGCGAAAACCGTCGTTGGCCGGGTTGATGAGGACCGACAGGACCAGCCCCTCCGCGTTCACCACGAGCGCGAGGTCTGCGACTTCGGCGATGATGTTGCCAAGGATCTCGGGCGCGATGAGGGGAATGGCACCGCTGTTCCAGTATTTGGTGCCCCGTGACGTCATCGCGGGACCATCCATGGAGGCATCGAGCACATGACTCAGGTTCCCGGCGCGCGCGGCACGTCTGGTCGTGTATCGGTCTTCAGGCCGCAATGCTCCATCGCCTCGATCGGGTCGCTCGTGACTAGGTCGGCGCCGGTGAGCGCCAGAATATCCTGCTCCGACTCGAGAACGGAACCTCCGATGATCACCGGGGTGGCCGCCGCGGGCGAAGTCTTGACAGCTTTGACCAGAAGGCGAAGGGTTTCAAGGCTTTCCCCGCGTGATGCGGAGATGAGGACCGCATCGTAGCGCGGCACGTCCATCTCCCGGCGCAGATCGTCGGCGGTCAGGCCCATCTGCAGCCGCACCGAAAGACCGGCACGCCGCAACCTGCCGGCGAGCACCATGGCGCCAAGCGTGTGGTATTCGTCCAGCGCGACCACGACCAGCGCGGCGCCTTCCTCGGGATCGGTCCGGCTGTCGGCCCGCCATTCGGGGCCGAGATCGCGCAGCAGCGACTGCAGCCGGGCGACGCCGATCGTCACCTCCGCAAAGCTCATGTCGTCGAGGCACCACGCGTCGCCCATCTGGCGGGCGATGGTCGGGATGTAGACGTCGGCGACCGTTTCGCGGGAGACGCCGTGCTGGATCAGCCGGTGAACCACGTCCAGGCAGGTCTGCCGGTCGCCGTTCAGGGCCGCTTCCTGCAGGGCGGCCACGTTCGTCGTGTGATGGCGAGCCGCCGGCGACCGGCCGGCGCGGCCCTGTCCGGACGCGACCATCCGCAGCGCGCGGTTGGCGAGGACGTCCACGGGCCTGAAATCGTCCATCCTCTGCGTTGCCCCTTGCGTTTCCGGACGCCCGGAAATCGTTCCGCAGCACCCTTGGCCCCGTTGCACAGGTTGAGCCGCGCCCCCGGGCGCAGCAACCAATCCGGTCCCCGCCATTGTCTGCTCGGCAGGTCATCATGTCAAAGGAAATTGACAACCTCCGCGGCGCTGCCCGGCTCGACACCGCAAACACCCAATTTTCAATGACCTTTTCGCCCAATCAAGGGGCGGTGCTCGACCCCCGGCAATTCCGGCCATAGTGTAATGACAAGTTGACACTTGGCGAGGGTGGGCAATACTCTTGACACCAAGACCTGTCAGGGAATCCGATCATGTTCGTCGCCAGTCCGGAATCCGGTTCCGCGGTGCGGTCTCAGCAGGGCCTTTACACGCCCGAGCAGAGGGCCCGCCGCGACGCGACCGTCTGGACCACGGTCCAGGCCGTTCTGGCGCCGCTGCAGTTCGCCGTCTTTCTTGTCTCGGTCGGTCTCGTCCTGCGATACCTGTGGACCGGCGCCGGCTACGAGGCGGCCACGGTCTCGATCGTGCTGAAGACTGGGGTTCTCTACACCATCATGATCACCGGGGCGATCTGGGAGAAGGTCGTCTTCGGGCAGTATCTCCTCGCCGCTGCCTTCTTCTGGGAGGATGTCGTCAGCTTCGCGGTCATCGCGCTGCATACGCTTTATCTCGCTGGCCTTTTCGGCGGTTTCCTCGCGCCCGACATGCTGATCGCCGTGGCCCTGCTGGCCTATGCCGTCTACCTGCTGAACGCCGCGCAGTTCCTGTGTAAGCTCCGCCAGGCGCGGCTCCAGTCGGCGGTGGCGGCGTGACCCACCCGGCGCCTCCGACGGGCGGCGGCTGCCGCGCCGCGCCGGTGCTCAAGCAGCGGGGCCAGCGCGAGGTGTTCTGCGGCCTGACCGGGATCATCTGGCTCCACCGCAAGATGCAGGACGCGTTCTTCCTCGTCGTCGGATCGCGGACCTGCGCGCACCTGCTGCAATCCGCCGCCGGGGTGATGATCTTCGCCGAACCCCGCTTCGGCACGGCGATTCTCGAAGAATCGGACCTTGCCGGGATGGCGGATGCCCATACCGAACTGGACAGGGAAGTGGACCGCCTGCTGTCACGGCGCCCTGACATCCGGCAATTGTTCCTCGTCGGGTCCTGCCCGTCCGAGGTCATCAAGCTGGATCTCGCCCGCGCCGCCGAGCGGCTGACCCAGCGATTCGCGCCGCGGGTGCGGGTGCTGAACTTCTCCGGGTCCGGGATCGAGACCACCTTCACCCAGGGCGAGGATGCCTGCCTGGCCGCGATGGTGCCGGTCCTGCCCGACACCGACGCCAGGGAACTGCTGATCGCCGGGGCGCTGCCGGACGTGGTCGAGGACCAGATGGTCGGCCTGCTGACCGAGATGGGGGTGGGCCCGATTCGGCTGCTGCCGACCCGGTCGGCGGAGGCCGGGACGCCGGTGGGACCGAACACCGTCTTCGCCCTCGCCCAGCCGTTCCTCGGCGACACCCATGCCGCGCTTGTCCGGCGCGGCGCCCGCCATATCGCGGCGCCGTTCCCCTTCGGCGAGGAGGGCACCACCGCCTGGCTCGCCGCCATCGCCGCCGAGTTCGGGGTCAGCGCCGAGCGATTCGACGCGGTGACCGCCGCGCCCCGTGCCCGCGCCCGCAAGGCCATCGCCGCCGCCGCCCAAACGCTCGCCGGCAAGAGCCTGTTCTTCTTCCCCGACAGCCAGCTTGAAATCCCGCTGGCCCGGTTCCTGACCCGGGAATGCGGGATGGAGGCGGTGGAGGTCGGCTCGCCCTACATCCACGACGCGATCCACGGTCCAGATCTCGACCTGCTGCCCGCCGGGCCGCAGATCAGCGAAGGGCAGGACGTGGACCTGCAGCTCGACCGCGCCCGCGCCGCCCGGCCCGACCTGACGGTCTGCGGTCTCGGCCTCGCCAACCCGCTCGAGGCCGAGGGCCTGACCACCAAATGGGCAATCGAGCTGGTCTTCACCCCGGTGCATTTCTACGAGCAGGCCGGCGATCTTGCCGGTCTGTTCGCCCGGCCCCTGCGCCGCAAGGCCCGGCTGCGGCTGGAGGCGGCGGAATGAAGCTGACCGTCTGGACCTACGAAGGCCCGCCCCATGTCGGCGCGATGCGGGTCGCCACCGCGATGAAGGGTCTGCATTACGTGTTGCACGCGCCACAGGGCGACACCTATGCCGACCTGCTGTTCACCATGATCGAGCGGCGCGACCACCGCCCGCCGGTCAGTTACACCACCTTCCAGGCCCGCGACCTTGGCGCCGACACCGCCGGCCTGTTCAAGACCGCCTGTCAGGACGCGGTGGACCGGTTCGCCCCGCAGGCGATCATCGTCGGCGCGTCCTGCACCGCCGAACTGATCCAGGACGACCCCGGCGGCCTGTCCGAGACGATGGGTCTGTCGATCCCGGTGATCCCGCTGGAATTGCCCTCCTACCAGCGCAAGGAGAACTTCGGCGCCGACGAGACCTTCTACCGGATCGTCAAGGCGCTGGCCCGGCCCGTCGACCGCACGGCCCGCGTGACGGCGAACATCCTCGGCCCCACGGCGCTGGGCTTCCGGCACCGCGACGACGTGCGCGAGATCACCGGCCTGCTGGCCGACATGGGGGTGGAGGTGAACCTCTGCGCCCCGCTCGACGCCACCCCGGCGGACATCGCCCGGATCGGCGCGGCGCATTTCAACGTGCTGCTCTACCCCGAGACCGGCGAGAGCGCGGCGCGCTACCTGGAAAAGGAGTTCGGCCAGCCGTTCACGAAGGTGGTGCCGATCGGTGTCGGCGGGACGCGCGACTTCGTGGCCGAGGTGCGCCGCCTTGCCCCGGACGCCATCGCCCCGTCCGAAGCCCACCTGCGGATGCCGTGGTGGTCGGGCAGCGTCGATTCGACCTACCTCACCGGCAAGCGCGTGTTCCTGTTCGGCGACGCGACCCACGTGATGGCGATGGCCCGCGTCGCCCGCGACGAAATGGGCTTCGAGGTCGCCGGTCTCGGCTGCTACAACCGCGAATTCGCCCGTCCGGTCCGGGCGCTAGCCCGGGACTACGGCGTCGAGGCGCTGATCACCGACGACTACCTCGAGGTCGAGCAGCGGATCGCCGATCTTGCCCCGGAACTGATCCTCGGGACCCAGATGGAGCGCCATATCGGCAAGCGGCTGGGCGTTCCCTGCGCCGTCATCTCGGCCCCGGTCCACGTCCAGGACTTCCCCGCCCGCTTTTCGCCGGTGATGGGCTACGAGGGCGCGAACGTGCTGTTCGACACCCTCGTGCATCCGCTGGTCATGGGGCTGGAAGAGCATCTGCTGACCATGTTCCGCGAGGATTTCGAGTTCCACGACGCCGCCGGGGCAAGCCACCACGGCGGCAAGGCGGTGAGCCGCGAAACAGACCCTGTTCAAGCCCAAACGGCCCCGATCCCGTCGTCCGAAACCACCGGGATCGAGATCGTCTGGCTTCCGGCGGCCGAGAAGGAACTGAAGAAGATTCCGTTCTTCGTGCGCGGCAAGGCCCGCCGCAACACCGAGACCTACGCCGCCGAGCGCGGCGTCGCCGAGATCGGCATCGATACCCTCTACGAGGCGAAGGCCCATTATGCGCGATGAGGTGATCCGGCCCTACGGCGTCGTCATCGTGACGCTGGACGCCCACGCCGCCGGGCCGGCCGCCCGCGTCGCGCCCCGGCTGGCGCAGGACTTCCCCGGCCTGAGCATCGAGATCCACGCCGCCGCCGAATGGTCGGAATGTCCCGGCAAGCTCTCCGAGACCCGCGCCGCCATCGCCACCGCCGACCTGATCGTCGCCAACCTGCTGTTTCTCGAGGAACACGTCGCCGGGGTGGCGGACGCGATCCGGGCGCGCCGGGCCGATGCCGACGCGGTGGTCGGGATGATCGCCGATCCGGCCATCGTGCATTGCACGAAGATGGGCGATCTCGACATGTCGCAGCCCGCGTCCGGAGCGATGAAGCTGCTGAAGAAGCTGCGCGGCACCGCCAAGCCTTCGGCGGCCTCGGGGGCCAAGCAGATGCGGACGCTGCGCCGCCTGCCGAAGATCCTCAAGCTGATCCCCGGCAAGGCGCAGGATCTCCGCGCCTGGTTCCTGTCGATGCAGTACTGGCTGGGCGGGTCGGACGACAACATCGAGGAGATGCTGCGCCACCTTCTCGGCCGCTACGCCCGCCGGCCCGAGTTCAGCCCGCGCGCCGCCCGCGCCCCGATCGACTACCCGGACGTGGGGCTCTACCACCCGGACCTGCCCGGCCATCGCATCACCACCGACCCCGCCGCCATCCCCGGCCCGCGCGGCCATGTCGGCACCGTCGGGGTGCTGATGCTGCGGTCCTACATCCTCGCCTCGGACGCGGCGCATTACGACGCGGTGATCCGGGCGCTCGAGGCGCGGGGCCTGCGGGTGCTGCCGGCCTTTGCCGGCGGGCTCGACGGCCGGCCGGCGATCGAGGCGTATTTCAAGGGCCGGGTCGATGCCCTTCTGTCGCTGACCGGGTTCTCGCTGATCGGTGGTCCGGCCTACAACGACAGCGCCGCCGCGGTCGAAACCCTCGGCGCGCTGGACGTGCCTTACCTCGCGGCGCAACCGCTCGAGTTCCAAACCCTCGGACAATGGGCCGCCTCGCCGCAGGGGCTTGGCCCGATCGAGACGACGATGCTCGTCGCCCTGCCCGAGATCGACGGCGCGACCAATCCCACGGTCTTTGCCGGACGGCACGGCCCGGAGGGCTGCGACGGCTGCGGCCGCGGCTGCCCGGCGGCGAGCGATTGCCGCGCCATGGCGCCCTGCCCGGAACGGGTCGACAGCCTGGCCGAGAAGGTGGTGCGCATGGTTCGTCTGCGCCGCACCCGCAATGCCGACAAGAAGATCGCCATCGTCCTGTTCGGTTTCCCGCCGAATGCCGGGGCGGTGGGGACGGCGGCCTATCTCAGCGTCTTCGAGAGTCTCCACAACACGCTGCGCCGCATGGCCCGCGAAGGCTATGACGTGGAGGTCCCCGAGGACGTGGACGCCCTGCGCGCGATGGTCCTGCAGGGCAATGCCGCGCAATACGGGCAGGAGGCCAACGTCGCCGCCCATGTCGATGCCGAGACCATCGTCCGCCAGACCCCGCCACTGAAGGAAATCGAGGCGGTCTGGGGTCCCGCGCCGGGCCGGATCCAGTCCGACGGGCGCGGCGTCTTCGTTCTCGGCCGGCACTTCGGCAAGGTCTTCGTCGGGGTCCAGCCGACATTCGGCTGGGAAGGCGACCCGATGCGCCTGCTGTTCGAACGCGGCTTCGCGCCGACCCATGCCTTCGCCACCTTCTACCTGTGGCTGCGGAACACCTACGGCGCCGACGCGATCCTGCATTTCGGTATGCACGGCGCGCTGGAGTTCATGCCGGGCAAGCAGGCGGGCCTGGGTGCAGGGGACTGGCCCGACCGGCTGATCGGAGAGATGCCGAACGTCTATCTCTACGCCGCCAACAACCCGTCCGAGGCGACGCTGGCCAAGCGGCGGTCGGGCGCCGTGACGGTGACCCACCTGACCCCGCCGCTGGCCGCCGCCGGGCTCTACAAGGGCCTGGCCGAGCTGAAGGACAGCCTGACCCGCTGGCGGCAGTCCGGCGACCGCGACCCGGACCTCCAACAGCTTATCCGCGACCAGGCGTCGGCGGTGGACCTCGACGGAGCGGACCCCGACCGGCTATGGCTCACCCTGCTCGAAACCGAGGGCAGCCTGATCCCCGACGGCCTGCACGTGGTCGGCCGGCCAATGGACGACGCTGCGATGGACGCCCTGCTCGACGTGATGGCAGACCAGTCGCCCGAGGGCCGCGCCCGCGCCCGCGACCTGATGCGCCGGGACGCGGAGCTGGACGGGCTGATGGCGGCGCTGTCGGCGCGCTACATCCCGCCGGTGCCGGGCGGCGACCTGATCCGGTCGCCCGAGATCCTGCCCACCGGCCGCAACATCCACGCCTTCGACCCGTTCCGGATGCCCACCGCCTACGCGATGGCCGACGGCGCGGCGCAGGCGGACCTGCTGCTGTCGACCCACGGGCGGACGCCACGGACGGTGGCGCTGGTGCTCTGGGGCTCGGACAACATCAAGTCCGACGGCGTGCCGATCGGCCAGGCCCTGTCCCTGATCGGCGCGGTCCCCCGGTTCGATACATTCGGCCGGCTGGCCGGTGCCGACCTGATCCCGCTCGAACGGCTGGGCCGGCCCCGGATCGACGTTGTGATGACCCTGTCGGGCATCTTCCGCGACCTGCTGCCGTTGCAGACCCGGATGCTGGCCGAGGCCGCGTGGAAGGCGGCGTCGGCGGACGAACCCGACGAGATGAACTTCGTCCGCGCCCATGCCCGCGCCCATGCCGCCGAGACCGGCTGCACCCTCGACGAGGCGGCGCTCCGGGTGTTCTCGAACGCCGAGGGCGCCTACGGCTCGAACGTCAACGCGCTGGTCGACTCCTCGGCCTTCGGGGACGAGGACGAGCTGGCCGATGCCTACCAGGCCCGGAAGTCCTTCGCCTATGGCCGCGACGGCAAGGCGGCGCAGAATTCGGGTCTGTTGCAGGCCCAGTTGAAGACCGTCGACCTGGCCTACCAGAACCTCGAAAGCGTCGAGCTGGGGGTGACCACGGTCGATCACTACTTCGACACGCTGGGCGGGATTTCCCGCGCGGTGCGCCGCGCCAAGGGGGGCGTTGCGGCCCCGGTCTATATCGGCGACCAGACCCGGGGCGCGGCCAAGGTGCGGACCTTGCAGGAACAGGTCGCGCTCGAGACCCGGTCGCGCAGCCTGAACCCGAAATTCTACGAAAGCCTGCTCAGGCACGGCCACGAGGGCGTCCGCCAGATCGAGGCCCATGTCACCAACACGATGGGCTGGTCGGCGACCACCGGCGAGGTCGAGCCCTGGGTCTACCAGCGCCTGTCCGAGACTTTCGTCCTGGACAAGGACATGCGCGAGCGGCTGGCGGCGCTGAACCCGCAGGCGGCGGTGCGGATGGCCGGCCGGCTGATCGAGGCCTCGGACCGCGACTACTGGCAACCCGATACCGAAACGCTGGCCGCGCTGCAGGATGCAGCGGATGCGCTGGAAGACAGGATGGAGGGGATTGCGGCCGAATAGAGCCGCTTTTCCCGTTGAGAGGAACCGAAAATGAGCCCACGCGACGACATCCCAAGCCTGAAGGGCCAGGACGGCGAAGGCTCCGTCCAGGTCCACCAGGACCCGACGATGCGGATCGAGGGGGCGAAGGTGTTCTCGGTCTACGGCAAGGGCGGGATCGGCAAGTCCACGACCTCGTCGAACCTGTCCGCCGCCTTCTCGAAGCTGGGCCGCCGGGTGCTGCAGATCGGCTGCGATCCGAAGCACGACTCGACGTTCACCCTGACCGGGCACCTGCAGCCGACGGTGATCGACATCCTCAAGGAGGTCGACTTTCACCCCGAGGAACTGCGCCCCGAGGATTTCGTGACCGAGGGCTACAACGGGGTTCTCTGCGTCGAGGCCGGCGGTCCGCCCGCCGGCACCGGCTGCGGCGGGTACGTCGTGGGCCAGACCGTGAAGCTGCTCAAGCAGCACCACCTGCTCGACGAGACCGACGTGGTGATTTTCGATGTGCTCGGGGATGTGGTCTGCGGCGGCTTTGCCGCGCCGCTGCAACATGCCGACCGGGCGGTGATCGTGACGGCCAACGACTTCGACAGCATCTACGCGATGAACCGGATCATCGCCGCGGTGCAGGCGAAGTCCGCCAACTACAAGGTCCGGCTGGCGGGCTGCGTCGCCAACCGGTCCCGCGACACCGACGAGGTGGACCGGTTCTGCAACAAGGTCGGCTTCAACCGCATCGCCCACATGCCGGACGTCGACGCGATCCGCCGGTCCCGGCTGAAGAAGAAGACCCTCTTCGAGATGGACGACGACGAGGACATCGTCCGCTGCCGGGCCGAGTATATCCGGCTGGCCGAGACACTTTGGGCAGGAACAGAGCCGCTTTCCCCGGCGCCGATGGCCGACCGGGACATCTTCGAACTGCTGGGATTCGACTGAGTGACCTACGCCGCCACACGCGCACGGGTCGAGGACTACTTCGACCGCACGGCGACCCGGACCTGGGAGCGCCTGACCTCGGATGCGCCGGTGTCCGGCGTCCGGGCCACGGTCCGCGCCGGGCGGGACCGGATGCGCACGATCCTGCTCGATGGCCTGCCGGCCGACCTGACCGGGCGGCGCATCCTCGATGCCGGGTGCGGCACCGGGGCGCTGGCCGCCGAACTGGCCCGCCGCGGCGCCGAGGTGGTGGCCGTCGACATCTCGCCCCGGCTGATCGAGATCGCCCGGACCCGCGCCGCCGGCCTGCCGGTGACCTGGCACGCGGGCGACATGTTCGATCCGGCTCTCGGCCGCTTCGATCACGCGGTGGCGATGGATTCGATGATCTACTACGCCACCCCGGTCCTGGCCGAGCACATCGCCCACCTGTCCGAACGGGTGCGTGACAGCATCCACCTGACCCTGCCGCCGCGCACCGCGCTGCTGATGGCGATGTGGCGGGTGGGCAAGCTGTTCCCGCGCGGCGACCGCGCGCCGGTCATGGTGCCCCAGAGCGGCGCCCGGCTCGCCGCCGCGCTGGCCGCCCGTAACGCGCCGGTGCGGGTGGCGGAACAGGGCGCGGTTTGCTCGGGCTTCTACATCTCGACCGCCTACCGGATGGAGGTGCGCCGATGATCGTCTCGCGCGGGTTCGTGAAGTCCCTGACCATCCGGGCGCTGCCGTTCTCGGACGCCGCCTCGGACGCCCTGCCGCTGGGCCAGCTCCTGCGGCTGGCGCTGTTCCAGATCAGCGTCGGCATGGCGATGGTGATGCTGCTGGGCACCCTGAACCGCGTGATGATCGTGGAACTGGAGGTCCCGGCCACCATCGTCGCCGCGATGATCGCGATCCCGGTCCTGGTCGCGCCGTTCCGGGCGCTGCTCGGCTTCCGGTCGGACAACTACCGAAGCGCGATCGGCTGGAAGCGGATCCCCTACCTGTGGTTCGGCACCCTGTGGCAGTTCGGCGGCCTGGCGATCATGCCGATGGCCCTTCTGGTGCTGTCGGGCGACCGGGCGATCGACGCCGACTGGGCCGGCTATGTCGGCGCGGCGCTGGCCTTCCTGCTGACCGGGCTGGGGATGCACATGACCCAGACCGCGGGCCTGGCGCTGGCCGCCGACCGCGCCGACGACGAGACCCGGCCGCGGGTCGTTGCGCTGCTCTACGTCATGTTCCTGATCGGCATGGCGCTGGCCTCGGTCGTCATCGGCACCCTGCTGCGCGACTTCTCGGCGCTGCGGCTGGTGCAGGTGGTGCAGGGCACCGCCGTCGTCACCATCGTCCTGAACCTCGTGGCGCTGTGGAAGCAGGAGCGGGTCCGGCCGATGAGCCGCGACGAACGCACCGCGCCCCGGCCGCGCTTCCGCGACGCCTGGGCCGATTTCGTGAGCGGCGGCGAGGCCGGGCGGCTGCTGATGGTCGTGTTCCTCGGCACCATGGCCTTCAACATGCAGGACGTGCTGCTCGAACCCTACGGCGGCGAGATCCTCGGCCTGTCCGTCAGCGCGACCACGCTGCTGACCGCGGCCTGGGCGGGCGGGGCGCTGGCCGGGTTCGGGTTCGCCGGGCGCTGGCTGGCGCAGGGGCAGGACCCCTACCGGATCGCGGCGCGCGGGCTGCTGGTCGGGCTGGCGGCGTTCAGCGCGGTGATCTTCGCCGCGCCGCTCGACTCCGCCGGGCTGTTCTATGCCGGCGCCACCCTGATCGGGCTGGGCGGCGGGCTGTTCGCGGTGGCGACGCTGACCGCCGCGATGACACTGGATACCGGGACCGGCGCGGGCCGGGGTCTCGCGCTGGGTGCCTGGGGCGCCGCGCAGGCCACCGCCGCCGGCCTGTCCATCTTTTTCGGGGGCACCGTGCGTGACCTCGTGAACCACGCCGCAGGGAACGGCGTGCTCGGAGAGGCGCTCGCCACGTCTTCCACCGGCTACTCGGTCGTCTACCACACCGAGATCGCCCTCATCTTCGCGACCCTCATCGCCCTCGGCCCGCTGGTGCGGACAGGTGCGGTGCGCCCAACGACACCGGAATCGGCCCGCCTCGGGCTGGCCGATTTCCCGACCTGACCACGAAAGGATGACGACATGGTTGGCGTGGAATTCTTCGGCAACTTCGATCTGGCGAGCGCGGCCATCTGGCTTTTCTACATCTTCTTCGCCGGGCTGATCTACTACCTGCAGACCGAGAACATGCGCGAGGGCTATCCGCTGCGCGACGACGACGGCAACGAGGCCCCGAACCAGGGCCCGTTCCCGGTGCCCAAGCCCAAGACCTTCAAGATGCCGCACGGCCAGGCCGACGTGGTGGTCCCGTCGGTCGAGAACGAGGCGGCCCATGACCGGACCGACCTCGCCCTTGCCCGGACGGCCAAGTCCGCCGGTTCGCCCTACGAGCCGACCGGCGACCCGATGGCCGACGGCGTCGGCCCCGCCTCTTGGGCGCCGCGCCGGGACGAGCCGGAACTCGATGCCCACGGCCACGCCAAGATCCGCCCGATGTCGACGCTGGAGGACTTCGCGGTCAGCGCCGGCCGCGACCCGCGCGGCAAGGCGGTGGTCGCCGGCGACAAGGAGGTCGTCGGCCGGATCATCGACATGTGGGTCGACGTGCCCGAGCAGATGGTCCGCTATCTCACCGTCGACCTGAACCCGGAAGGGTCGGGCAAGACCCGGCTGGTGCCGATCAACCTGTGCCGGATCCAGTCCGACCGGGTGACCGTCCGGTCGCTTTACGGCGCCCAGTTCGAGGGCATTCCGAAGACCCGCGCCGCCGACAAGGTGACCAAGCTCGAGGAAGACAAGATCACCGGCTACTACGCCGGCGGCACCCTCTACGCGGATCCTGCCCGGCTTGCCCCGCAGCTCTGACACCTGACCACCCGGTCCCGGGCCAAGCCGCCCGGGGCCGGTTCCACCGCCGCCTCCGGCTCGCCACCGGGGGCCCGACACGAAAGGGAACACCGCCATGAGCCACGACGATTTCAAGTTCGAGCCTGTCAGGGGACTCCCCGAGGCCCTGCCGGAGGGGGAGCATATCCTCTGGCAAGGGTCGCCGGTAGCGCTCCGGCTGGCCTGGGAGGCGCTCGCCCTGCCCTGGGTGATGGGCTATTTCCTAGCCTTGGCGGTCTGGCGCGTGGTCGCCAGCAGCGCCACCGTGGACCTTGGCACCGCCTTCGGCCACGGGGCGCCGTTCCTCGTCATCGGCCTCGTCGCCTGCCTGATCCTGATCGCCGTCGCCTGGGTCCAGGCCCGGGCCACGGTCTACACCCTCACCAACAAGCGGGTGGCGATGCGGATCGGCGCGGCGCTGACGATGACGCTCAACCTGCCCTACGTGCAGATCGAGAACGCCGCCGTCGACCTCCGCAAGGGCGGGTCGGGGACCATCGCGTTCCTGCTGCCGGACCATACCAGGCTGTCCTACCTGATGACCTGGCCCCATGTCCGGCCCTGGCGGCTGACCAGGTGCCAGCCCGCGTTGCGCTGCATCCCGGATGCCGCCCGGGTCGCCCGGCTCTTTGCCGAGGCGGCGGAACAGCGGATCGCCGAGCCGCGCCTGATGCGCATTCCTGCCAACACCGACGGCGCCGCCGTCGCAGCGGAGTAGGGCCCATGTCCGGACAACTTCAGACCCAGATGCGCCACCGCGACAAGGAAATGGTGCCGCGCGCCCTCGTCGTCGGGATGTTCTCGCTGATGCTGGCCTCGGTCGCCATCGTCACCTTCGCCCAGCTCGCCGACGTGCCCAACACCGGCGTCCTGCGCGAGGCTTTGGTGGTCCGGCAGGTCGACATCGTGCTCGTCGGCGACCGCTCGGGACACTACGAGGCCCTGACCACCGACGGCCGCGAGATCGCCGACTCCGCCGGCACCCGCGATGGCTTCATCGGCGTGATGGGCCGGGTGATCGATCGGCAGCGGATGCTGCACAAGGTCGAGGGCAACCCGCCGGTTTCGGTGGTCCGCCGCGAGAACGGCCATGTCGCCATCATCGACCCGGCGACCGGCATGGTGGTGGAACTGATCGGCTACGGCGCGGACAACGTCGCCGCCTTCGCCGACATCGTCGACGCGGAAGGAGCGTGACCATGGGACTTTTCACCCGCGCCCGCGAAATCGTGCCCTGCACCGTGACGGTCAGCCACCGCTTCGACGAGCTGTCCGCCCATGTCCGGTTCGACGACGGCAGCGTCGTCCATCCGGGCGATACCGTGCAGGTCGAAGGACCGGAAATCATGGCCGCCTACGGCGAGATCGTCGAGGAACAGCGCCGTGCCGTCATCCTGCGCGCCACCCCGCTCGAACGGCTCTGGACCCGCGCCACCGGCGACCTGGAGTTCATGGAGCTGTGCGAATTCTCGTTCTCCGAGGAGATCCTGACATGAACCAGCAAGCCCCGATCCATTCGGCCGACGCAACCACCGTCGAAGAGGGCCTCGCCGCCCCCAACTTCTCGACCCCGGTCGACAGCGAGGCCGCGACAGCCGTGGCGCTGCAGAACACCCTGCTGACGCCCCGTTTCTACACCACCGACTTCGACGAGCTCGACGCCATCGACGTGGAGCCGGTCCGGGCCGAGTGGGACAAGCTCATCGCCGAGATGCTCGCAGACCCGAACAAGGGCCATTTCAAGAAGAACGAGGACTGGGATCACATCGACTGGGACGGCATGGACCCGAAACTGCGGGCCGAGTTCATCGACTTCCTGATCTCGTCCTGCACCGCCGAGTTCTCGGGCTGCGTTCTCTACAAGGAGATGAAGCGGCGCGGGTCGAACAAGGACATCACCACCCTGTTCCAGCTCATGGCGCGGGACGAGGCCCGGCACGCCGGCTTC
>JBFKOW010000030.1:0-25406 GCA_041628615.1 Paracoccaceae bacterium
GCAATTACATCCTCGACCTGCACCTGAACCGGATCGGCAACGCCCGGCAGCTGAGCCTGGTGCTGAACCAGATCCCGGGCATCGTCGAGAACGGGCTGTTCATCGACATCTGCGACGTGGCCATCGTCGGCTTCGGTGACGGCAAGGTCGAGGTTCGCGACATCAACGACGGCACCGTCGAGGAATCCCGGATCGAGTTCCTCGAGGCCGACAACCTGTTCAGCGACATCGGCGACTGATCCGATTCCCGCCGGCCCGGCCGGGGCCGGTGGGCCGCGCGGGGTGGCCCTCGGCGGGCCGGTGTGGTCTATGGCGGGGCAACAGCGTGAAGGAGGCGGAATGGCCGGGTTCGATCTCGATCTGTTTGTCATCGGCGGCGGGTCCGGCGGCGTGCGCGCGGCCCGGCAGGCGGCGGCGGCCGGCGCCAAGGTGGCGCTGGCCGAGGAATACCGGATGGGCGGCACCTGCGTGATCCGCGGCTGCGTGCCCAAGAAGCTGATGGTCTTCGCCTCCGAATACCGCGAGATCTGCACCGAGGCCCGCGCCTATGGCTGGGACATCAAGGACGGCGCCTTCGACTGGCCGGCCTTCCGCAAGCGGCTGCATGCCGAACTCGACCGGCTCGAAGGCGTCTACCGCAAGCTGCTCGACGGCTCGGGGGTCGAGATCCTCGACGGCCGCGCGGTGCTGGAGGATGCCCATACCGTCCGCGTCGGCGATACCACCCGCACCGCGAAGACGATCCTGATCGCCACCGGCGGCCACCCGGTCCGGCCGGAACTCGACAATGCCGAGATGGGGATCGTGTCGAACGACCTGTTCCTGATGGACAGGCTGCCGAAATCGATGCTGATCGTCGGCGGCGGCTACGTGGCCTGCGAATTCGCCTGCATCCTCAACGGGCTCGGGGTCGAGGTGACGCAATACTACCGCGGCGCCCAGATCCTGCGCGGCTTCGACGAGGAGGCCCGCGGCCTGATCGGCGAAGGGATGCGCGGGAAGGGCATCGACCTGCATACCGGCACCAACATCGTGCAGATGGCCCCGGCCGGCGCCGATCACGCCGCCGCGCCCACCGAAAGCGATGCCGCGATGGGCGCCGACGTGCAGGCCGCGGCCGATCTCGCGCCGTCCGCCGACGGCACCCCGGACTCGCCGGTCTGGGTCAAGGCCACCAACGGCCGCGAGGCTGTGTTCGACAAGGTCCTGTTCGCCACCGGCCGGGCGCCGAACACCGCCGGGCTGGGTCTCGAGGAGGCCGGGGTGAAGATCGGCCGCCGCGGCGAGATCGTGGTGGACGAGTATTCCCGCACCAGCGTCGATCACATCTACGCCATCGGCGACGTGACCCGGCGGGTCGAACTGACCCCGGTCGCGATCCGCGAGGCGATGGCCTTCGTGCAGACCGTGTTCCGCGACAACCCGACCCCGGTGGATCACGACCTGATCCCTTCGGCGGTGTTCACCCAGCCCGAGATGGGCACCATCGGCCTGACCGAGGAGGCGGCCCGCGACCGCGAGCCGATCGAGGTCTACTGCACCTCGTTCCGGCCGATGCAGTCGGCCTTCGCCGGGGCCAGCGACCGGGTGCTGATGAAACTGATCGTGGCGCAGGAAAGCCGAAAGGTCCTGGGCTGTCATATCGTCGCGCCCAACGCCGGCGAAATGATCCAGTTGGCCGGGATCGCGGTCAAGATGGGCGCCACCAAGGAGGATTTCGACCGGGTCACTGCGGTGCACCCGACGATGGCCGAAGAACTGGTGACGATGCGCGAACCGGTCAGAAGCGCTTGAATTCGAGGGTCCGACGCCCAAGTTGAGACCAAAGCAGCGCCCGGGCCGACCGCCGGGCAGGACACGGGAAACACGGTTACAGATGACTGGAAAAGACGGTGGCCCCTGGGGGGGCGGCGGCAACAGGGGCTCCGGAAACCGGGGCGGCGGCGGCGGTGATGACCGCGATCCCTTCGGCGGCAATCGCGGCGGCGGCCGCGGGCCGGGCGGCGAAGGCCCCCAGATCCCCGAGATCGACGAACTGATGAACAAGGGCCGCGAGCGCCTGCGGGTGCTCATGGGCGGCAACGGCGGCGGCTCCGGCGGGTCCGGTGGCGCGGGCGGCGGCGGCGGTCCGGCGCTCACCCGCGGCACGATCGGGCTCGGCGTCCTCGCGGCGGTGATCGCCTGGCTGTTCGCCTCGTTCTACACCGTGCGGCCGGAAGAACAGTCGGTCGAACTGTTCCTCGGCAGCTACTACCAGACCGGCAATCCCGGCCTGAACTTCGCCCCCTGGCCGGTGGTCACCCGCGAGATCCTGCCGGTCACCCGGGAACAGACCATCGACATCGGCACCTCCCGCGCCGGCGGCGATGCCGGCCTGATGCTGACCGGGGACGAGAACATCGTCGACATTGACTTCCAGGTGGTGTGGAACATCACCGATCCGGCCAAGTACCTGTTCAACCTCGCCGATCCGCCGGCGACGATCGAGGCGGTGGCGGAATCCGCGATGCGCGAGATCATCGCCCAGTCGCAGCTTGCGCCGATCCTCAATCGCGACCGCGGCCCGATCGCCGACCGGCTCGACGAACTGATCCAGCAGACGCTCGACAGCTACGACAGCGGCGTCAACATTATCCGGGTGAACTTCGACAAGACCGACCCGCCGACCGAGGTCATCGCCTCGTTCCGGGCGGTGCAGGACGCCGAGCAGGAACGTGACCGGCTGCAGAACCAGGCCGACGGTTACGCCAACCGGGTCCTCGCCGAGGCCCGAGGCGAGGCCGCCCAGCTTCTCGAACAGGCCGAGGGCTATCGCGCCCGGGTCGTCAACGAGGCGCAGGGTGAGGCGTCGCGCTTCCTCGCGGTGCTGACCGAGTATGCCCAGGCCCCCGAGGTGACCCGCAAGCGGATCTACCTCGAAACCATGGAACAGGTCCTTGGCGGGGTGGACATCATCCTGCTCGACGAGACCGCCGGCAACGGCCAGGGCGTCGTGCCCTACCTGCCGCTCAACGAATTGCGGCGCACCCAGCCCGCCACGACCAGCGGAGGTTCGAACTGATGCGCCGTTCCGCCCTTCTGATCCCCGTCCTCGTCATCGCGCTGGCCGGGATCCTGTCCTCGGTCTACATCGTGACCGAGACCCAGAAAGCCCTCGTGCTTCAGTTCGGCCGTGTCGTCACGGTCAAGGAAAGCCCGGGCCTCGCCTTCAAGATCCCGCTGATCCAGGAAGTCGTGTATTACGACGACCGCATCCTCAGCCGCGATCTGGAGCCGCTCGAGGTGACGCCCTCCGACGACCGGCGCCTGGTGGTCGACGCCTTCGCGCGTTACCGGATCACCGATGTCGAGCAGTTCCGTCAGGCCGTCGGCCCCGGCGGCCAGGAAGCGGCGGCCCGCCGGCTCGATTCGATCCTGCGCGCCGAGACCCGCGAGGTGCTGGGTTCGGTCAGCTCGAACGACATCCTGTCCACCGACCGGGCGGCGCTGATGCTCCGCATACGCAACGGCGCCATAGAGGAGGCCAACGCGCTGGGCCTGACGGTGATCGACGTGCGCCTGAAGCGCACCGACCTGCCGCCCGCCAACCTGCGCGCCACCTTCGACCGGATGATCGCCGAGCGGGAACGCGAGGCGGTGGACGAGATCGCCCGCGGTAACGAGGCCGCGCTGCGCACCCGCGCCTCCGCCGACCGGACCGTGGTGGAATTGGTGTCGGACGCCGCCCGGCAGTCCCAGATCATCCAGGGTGAGGCCGATGCCGAGCGCAACCGGATCTTCGCCGAAGCCTTCGGGGCAGATCCCGAGTTCTTCGAGTTCTACCGCTCGATGACCGCCTACCAGCGATCGCTGCGGCCCGGCAACTCGACGATGGTGCTGTCGCCCGACAACGAGTTCTTCGACTACCTGAAGGCGGACAACCCGTTCGGGGCAACCGCCGCGATCAGCATCGAGGAGGTGCCGGTGATCGAGACCGCGCCCGTCGACGGCCTGCCGGAGACCGATGCCACGCCGTTGCCGGCGGACGGCGGGACCGAAACCGGCGGCTCAAGCGCCGGGAACTGACGGCGATGGCCTACGTGCTTCTTGCCGTGGGCCTCGTGCTGATCCTCGAGGGGCTGGTCTATGCGCTGGCCCCTCACATCGTCGAGGACCTCCTGAAGGCGATGCGCGACCTGCCGATCGAGACCCGGCGCACCATCGGCCTGGGGGCGATGGCGCTGGGCGCGGCTTTCCTCTGGCTCGCCGGGTCGCTGGGCGGGCTGAACTGAGCCCGGCGGACCCGTCTCAGGCCGGTTTCGCGGTCTGCGCATCCCACTCCGACATCGCCACCGCGCCGGCGACCTTGCTCGCCAGGTCGCGCGACATCGCCGCCTCCATCGCCAGCTTGAACCGCGGACTGCGGCGGCAGATCCGGTCCAGCCGCTCCATCGGCCATTCGAGGAACTCGGTGCCGAGGGGCAGGGTGGTGGTGGCCGCGCTGGGCTGGCGCAGCAGGTAGGCCACCTCGCCCGCGAACAGGCCCGGCGGCAGGAAGAAGTGGCGGCCCTGCTTGTGCACCTCCATGTGCCCGTTGAGGACGAAGACGACCGACCGCGGGCGGATCCCCTCGCGGGTCACCACCCGCGGCGCGCGCAGCACCTGCCTGTCGGCGTGATGCAGCAGCGTGCGGATGTCGCCGGGGGGCAGGTGCGGGAAATGCCGGGCGATGTCGCGGTGCCGCTTCGGGATCGACCACGGCGCCCGCCGCGCATAGAGGCCCGCCAGCCCGGTGAGATTGGCGAGAATCATCAGGAAACTGCTCAGGATCGCGCCCCAGAGCGGTTCTGCCGCGACCGTTGCGTAACAGGCGATGAAGAAGCTCGATCCCATCAGCATCGCCATGCGCAACAGCATCTGGTTGATGATAAGGTAACCGATGATGAACGAACCCGTGGCGAGGACGATGAAAAGGTCCGGCGAGATGAGCGTGCCTATCATGCTGTCCTGTCCTCGTTACCCCGTCGATGGGTCCAGTTGGGCCCGGGCGCGGGCCGGATGCAAGGTCGGGGGAACCGGCCTTGCCGCGCCGGGGCCGTCGCGCCGCGACGGGTGGTCACGGCGGCGTCACGACAGGGTGATGCGCCGTCAGGCGGTTTGTGTTGCAAAGGCCATGCCCTATCTTCACGGTGATCGCCGCACGGAGGAGGCCCCTGCCGGGGCAAGCGGTGCCGCGCCGCCCCCGAGGCCGGCCGCCTCCGAACGGAACCGTCACTGATGCGCGCGGCCCCCGAACCGCGCCGCGCCCAAGAAGGAGACCCGACGTGACACACCGCGCATTCGATTCGCTCGGCCCGGCCCGCGCGCTGGCCCGCCCGGCAGACCGGCCGGGCGGCATGGTCCAGCTGCTCTGGGCGACGCTGCTGGGCGCCGCCCTCGTGATTGGCCAGGCGATCCCTGCGCCGGCGCAGAACCGGCCTGCCACCTTTGCCGAACTGGCCGAGATGGTCAGCCCGTCGGTGGTGAACATCACCACCTCGACCACCGTGGCGCGCGGCACCGGGCCGCAGGGCCTGGTGCCCGAAGGTTCGCCGTTCGAGGATTTCTTCCGCGACCTGCCGCGCCGGGACGGCCCCCGCCGGTCCTCGGCGCTGGGGTCCGGGTTCATCATCTCGGCCGACGGCTACATCGTCACCAACAACCACGTCATCGAGGGCGCCGACGAGATCGAGATCGAGTTCTTCTCGGTCGACGGCTCGCCGACCGAATTCCTGCCCGCCGTGGTCGTCGGCACCGATCCCAACACCGACATCGCGGTGCTGAAGGTCGAGAGCGACGAGCCGCTGCCGTTCGTGGAATTCGGCGACAGCAACGCCGAGGGCGCCCGGGTCGGCGACTGGGTGATGGCGATGGGCAACCCGCTGGGGCAGGGCTTCTCGGTCTCCGCCGGCATCATCTCGGCCCGCAACCGCGCCCTGCAGGGCACCTATGACGACTACATCCAGACCGACGCCGCCATCAACCGTGGCAACTCGGGCGGTCCGCTGTTCAACATGGACGGCGAGGTGATCGGCGTGAACACCGCGATCCTGTCGCCGAACGGCGGCTCGATCGGCATCGGCTTCGCGATGTCCTCGGCGGTGGTGACCAACGTGGTCGAGCAACTGATCGAGTTCGGCGAGACCCGGCGCGGCTGGCTGGGCGTCCGGATCCAGGACGTCACCCCCGACATGGTCGATGCCATCGAGGGTCTGGAAGCGGCCCGCGGCGCGATGATCACCGACGTGCCCGAGGGACCGGCCCGCGACGCCGGTCTGGAAGCCGGCGACGTGATCGTGAAGTTCGACGGCCAGGAGGTGCAGGACACCCGCGAGCTGGTGCAGATCGTCGGCAATTCGCCGGTCGGCAAGGAGGTTCCGGTGGAAGTGCTGCGCGCCGGCGAGATGCGCGACTTCGTCGTCACCCTCGGCCGCCGGGAAACCGCCGAGGCCGCGGCCTTCCCCGTCGACGAGGGCGAGGGTGAGGAAACCGGCCCGGAGACCGCCGACATCCTCGGCCTGACGCTGTCCGAGATCACCCCCGAGGTCATCGAGCAATACCAGCTCGGCACCGAGACCGGCCTCGTCATCACCGCGATCGATCCCGAGAGCGAGGCGGCGGCGAAGGGGCTGCTGCCCGGCGACCTCATCACCGAGGCCGGCCAGCAGAAGGTCGAGACCCTGACCGACCTGGAAGCCCGGGTGACCGAGGCCGAGGAAGCCGGCCGCAAGTCGATCCTGCTGCTCATCCGGCGTGGCGGCGATCCGCGCTTCGTGGCGCTGAGCCTCGAGGAATAGGCGACCGCGACGTTGCCGACACCGGAACGGGCGGGCCGCGGGTCCGCCCGTTTCCGTTCCCGGGGGCGCTCCGGTCGGTCGTGCCCGCGAGCGCGCGGCAATTCGCACTGGAAGGCCCCGGTCCCGCCGCCTACATAGGGCCGAGTTGCAACAGACGATCCCGAGAGCGATGGCCAAGATCACCTTCATCGAGCACAACGGCACGGCCCACGAGGTGGAGGTCGCCAACGGCCTTACCGTCATGGAGGCCGCCCGCGACAACGGCGTCCCCGGCATCGACGCCGATTGCGGCGGCGCCTGCGCCTGTTCCACCTGCCACGTCTATGTCGACCCGGCCTGGGTCGGGAAGCTTCCGGCCAAGGACCCGATGGAAGAGGACATGCTCGACTTCGCCTACGAGCCCGATCCCGAGCGGTCGCGGCTGACCTGCCAGCTCAAGGTGACCGACGCGCTGGACGGCCTCGTCGTGCGGATGCCGGAAAAGCAGATCTGATGGACCGCAGGGGCGCGCCGCGACGGCCCGCGCGCCCGTGGAACGGTCTCGCCCGCGGCGCGGCGGCGACGCTGGCGCTCGTGGTGGCGGCGGCACCGGACGGCGAGGCGATCGCCCAGCCCGTCAACGTTCCCGCCATCGTCAGCGCCGATTATGCCGAGCCGACCACCCGCTATCCCCACGGCGCCCTTGGCGACACCGCCGAATGGGGCGCGCTGGTCCTGAAGGTCCGGCGCTGCCCGCTCTGCGCCGGTATCTGGTATGACGACTACATCCTCCGGCTGCCCGAGACCCGGGTGTTCGAGGATACCGAACCCCGGCTGGCCGATCTCGACGGCGACGGCAGTGCCGAGGTGATCGTGGTCGAAAGCGACGCCGCCCTCGGCGCCCGGCTCGCGGTCTACGACGAAACCGGCCTCGTTGCCGCCACCGCTTTCATCGGGCAGGTCAACCGCTGGCTCGCGCCGCTGGGCGCCGCCGATCTCGACGGCGACGGTCGGATCGAGATCGCCTATGTCGACCGCCCCCACCTGGCCCGCGTGCTGCGGGTGGTCGAGTTCGGGCCCGGCGGCCTGCGCGAGGAGGCCAGCGCCGGGGGCCATACCAACCACCGCTTCGGCGACCCCGCCATCGCGGGCGGGATCGCCGATTGCGGGCAGGGGCCCGAGATGCTCACCGCCGATCCGGACTGGACCCGGATACAGGGCACCCGGCTTGTCGCCGGCCGCCTGGTGACGCGGGATCTCGGCCCCTATCGCGGCGCGCTGGCCTGCCGCTGAGGCGGCCCGGACCGGCGCGGTTCAGACCGAGGCCGCGAGAACGGCGAGCGCCACGGTTTCGCTGAGCTGCTGGGTGGCCCCGAGGACGTCGCCGGTCTGCCCGCCCAGCCGGCGGCGCGCCAGGCCGCCGAGCCAGAGCGCCGGCAGCGGGCAGAGCAGCAGCAGTGCCGGCACCGCGCCCGGCCAGAGGATCAGCGCGGCCCCGGCGGCGATCGCCGCGCCGCCCCACGCCGCCGCCGTCGGCGGCTGGCCGACCAGCCGGGACAGGCCGTCGCTGCGGGCCGGGGGCAGCGCCGCCATGACCGCCGCCATCGGCGCCCGGCCCGCCGCGCCGGCCACGATTACACCGGCCACAAGCGCCGCGCCGCCCGCTGCGGCCAGCGTGGCCAGCGCCTGCCAGCGCAGCCCGGTCACCACGACGAGGGCGAGCGTGCCATAGCTGCCGATCCGGCTGTCGCGCATGATCTCGAGCCGCCGGTCGGGCGTGCCGCCGCCCCAGAGCCCGTCGGCGGTGTCCGCCAGTCCGTCCTCGTGCAGTCCGCCGGTGGCGAGGATCAGCGCCCCGAGGCAGAGCCCGGCCGCCAGCGGTGCCGGCAGGCCCAGCCCCAGCGCCGCCGCTCCCGCCAGCCCGCCGACGCAGCCCACGGCCAGCCCGGCCACCGGCCAGGCCCAGGCGTCCCCCGGCCGCACCGCGCCGCCCCCGCCCGGCACCGGGAGCCGGGTCAGCAGGCCGATCGCTGCGGCAATCCCGCGCAACGGGCGCACAACCGCGGTTTTCGGTTTTTCTCCCATGGAACCGAGCGTTAGACAGCCAGGGACACAAATGCAACGAGGTCGCCCATGTCCGCTCCCTTCGAGTCCGTCGCCGAATTCGCCGCCCTTCTCGGGGCGCAGCCGGAGCCGGACGCGGCGGCGGCGCGGGCGGCGGCCGAGCGCAACGGCACCCTGACCAAGCCGCCGGGGGCGCTCGGACGGCTGGAGGATCTCGCGATCTGGTACGCCTCCTGGCGGGGCGATGCGCGGCCCTGGATCTCGGCGCCGCAGATCGCGATCTTCGCCGGGAATCACGGCGTCGCGGCGCGCGGGGTCTCTGCCTTCCCGGCCGAGGTGACGGTGCAGATGGTGGCCAACTTCGAGGCCGGCGGCGCGGCCATCAACCAGCTTGCAGATGCGGCGGGGGCGACGCTCGACGTGGTGTCGCTCGAACTCGACCGGCCCACCGCGGATTTCACCGAAGGCCCGGCGATGACGGAGGAGGAGTTCTGCGCCGCCCTGTCCGCCGGATGGCAGGCGGTGCGACCCGGCGCCGACCTGCTGGTCACCGGCGAGATGGGGATCGGCAACACGACGGCGGCCGCTGCGGTGGCCGCGGGGCTATTCGGCGGCACCGGCGCGGACTGGGTCGGCCGGGGGACCGGGGTCGATGATGCCGGGCTCGCCCGCAAGGCGGCGGCGGTCGATGCCGGGCTGGCGGCCAATGCCGCCGCGCTGGGCGACCCGCTGCAGGTGCTGCGCTGCCTCGGCGGGCGGGAACTGGTGGGCATGGCGGGGGCAATCGCGGCGGCCCGGGCGCACCGGATCCCGGTCATCCTCGACGGTTTCATCTGCACCGCCGCGGCCGCCGCGCTCGCCGGGGTCCGGCCGGGGGCGCTCGACCACGCGGTGGCGGGCCATGTCGGGGCCGAGCCGGGTCACCGGGCCCTGCTGGACAAGCTGGGCAAGGAGCCGATCCTGTCTCTCGGCCTGAGGCTGGGCGAGGGATCTGGCGCGGCGGTCGCGATCCACGTCCTGAAGGCCGCGATCGCTTGCCATTCCGGCATGGCCACCTTCGCCGAGGCCAGCGTCTCGAAAGGCTAGGACCGGCGCCCGCGGCCGGCCGGTCAGATCTTGGCGCGCCCGCCGGGGGCGCGGGTGCGGTCCGTCGCCTCGACGCCCTCCTCGAGGGCCTGGGTCAGACCGGCCTCCAGTTCGGCCCGCAATTCGCGCGAGCGGGCCATGTATTCCGGGTTCTGGTCGACCGGCACGTCGGGCTTCCACAGCGCCGCCAGTTCCCGCATCGCGCGGCGGTCGTGATGGTAGAAGGCCATCTCGGCCTCGTTGGCCTCGAACTCGGACAGGCCGACATTCTCGAGCACGTAGCGTCCCGCGCGCAGCGAACTGTCGAACAGCTCGCGGACGATGTCGTTCGCGCCGGCCTGGTAGAGCGCGAAGACATGCACCCGGTCCCGGGCCCGGGCGACGATGTGGATGTCGGGCCGGACGCGCCGGGCATAGGACACCAGCCGGGTCGCCGCCTTCGGATCGTCGAGCGCCACCACCAGCACCTTCGCCGTCTCGATCCCGGCGGCATGGAGCAGATCGGGGCGGGTCGGGTCCCCGAAATAGCCCTTGAAGCCGAATTTCCGCATCGTCTGGACGGCGGCGAGGTTGTTGTCGAGCACCGTCGTCGGGAACCCGGCGCTTTCCACCAGGCGGCTCACCACCTGCCCGAAACGGCCGATCCCGGCGATGATGACCTCGCCGCGCACGTCGATCTCGTCCTCGGGATGGTCGACGTGTTCGGCCGCCCGGCGGCTGAGCCAGTCATGCAGGATGAACAGCAGCGGCGTGACCAGCATCGACAGCGCCACCACCATCAGCAGCATGTCGCCCAGCCGCGGCGACAGCACCGATTGCTGCAGCGAGAACGAGATCAGGACGAAGCCGAATTCGCCGGCCTGGGCCAGCCCCAGCGTGAACAGCCAGCGATCCCGGCCGCGGAGCCGGAACGCGGTTCCGAGGATGTAGAGGATCGCCCCCTTCACGAGGATCACGCCGAGCGTCAGCCCGATCAGGGTGAACGGCATCGAAACGAACAGCGCCTTGTCGATGCCGGCGCCCACGGTGATGAAGAACAGGCCCAGCAGCAGGCCCTTGAACGGCGCGAGGTCGCTTTCCAGTTCGTGCCGGAACTCGGTGTTGGCGAGCACGACGCCGGCAAGGAAGGTCCCCAGCGCCGGCGACAGGCCGACGAGCTGCATCAGCACCGCCACCCCGAACACCATGAGCAGGGCGAGCGCGGTATACATCTCGCGCAGCCGGGCATGGTGGATGTAGCGGAACACCGGGCGGGTCATGAACACGCCGACGAGGATCACAAGCGCCACCGCCGCGATCGTCACCAGCGTCACCCCCCAGCCCGGCAGCCCCTCGACGAGGCTGACCGCGTGGTGGGCGTCGCCGTGGTCCTCGGTGCTCCGCTGCAGCGAGCCGTCCGGGCTGATCGTCACCGCCTGGGTGATCGCCAGCAGCGGCAACAGCGCCAGCATCGGGATTACCGCGATGTCCTGCGTCAGCAGGACCGAGAACGTGGACCGGCCGCCGCCGGTCTGCATCAGGCCCTTCTCGCTCAGGGTCTGCAGAACGATCGCGGTCGAGGACAGCGCGAAGATCAGCCCGATAGCCAGCCCGGTCTGCCACGGCTGGCCCAGCGCCACCGCGGCGCCGGTGATCGCCGCTGTCGTGAGCCCGATCTGCAGGCCGCCCAGCCCGATCAGCCGGTCCCGCATGTCCCACAGCGCCCGCGGCTCCAGTTCGAGCCCGATCAGGAACAGCATGACCACCACGCCGAACTCGGCGAAGTGTTGCAGTTCCTCGGTTTCCGACCCGATGCCGGGAATGAAGCCGAGCACGATCCCGGCCATGAGATACCCGAGCACCGACCCGAGCCCGAGACGGGCAGCGAGCGGCACCGCGACGACGGCGGCCCCGAGATAGAGCAGCCCCGAGAACAAGAACTCCTGCATGGCGCCAGTTTCGCGGGTTCTGCAGGGACCTGCAATCGAAACGGTGCGGCCCGCGCCCGCAACCCGTTCCGGGGGCGCCCGGACCGGCGGTCACAGCGGCAGCGGCGCGTCCTGCTTGATCTGCTCCATGACGATCTGGCTCTGGACCCGGGCCACCGCCGGATGGGCCAGCAGAACCTCGTGGACCAGCCGGTTCAGGCCGCTCAGGTCCTCGGTCCAGACCCGCAGCAGGTAGTCCGCCTCTCCGGTCATGGTCCAGGCGCTGACGATCTCGGGTCGGGTCCGGATCAGGCGGCCGACGCTGGCCGCCTCCGCAGCGCCGTGCCGGTCGAGCTGGACCTGGACGAAGGCCTGCACGGTGAGCCCGATCCGCCGCGGATCGAGCCGGGCGGCGTAATGGTGGATCACTCCCGCCGCCTCCAGCCTCTGACGCCGCCGCGCCGTCTGGCTGGCGGAGAGCCCGAGGATCTCGCCCAACTGCTGGGCGGTGGCGGCCCCGTCGCGCTGGAGCGCGTCGAGAAGCCGGATGTCGGTCGGATCGAGGGCGATGCGGGAGTCAGGCATGAAATGCAGAAACCATGCGAATTCTTCGCGTATCTTGATCTAATAAGCTCGTGAATGCACGCATTCTTCCGCAATGGCGCGGTATGATCGCGCGCGAAACGTCATGAACAGCCCCGGAGCCTGCGATGGGTCCTTTCCCGCACGACGCCCCCCGCGCCACGATCACCGAAAGCAATCCCGCCGGCACCGACGGGTTCGAATTCGTCGAGTTCGCCCACCCCGAGCCGGACAGCCTGCGCAGCCTGTTCGGGCAGATGGGCTTCACCCACGTCGCCAACCACAAGTTGAAGGCGGTCGAGCTCTGGCAGCAGGGCGACATCACCTACGTGCTGAACGCCGACCCGGACAGCTACGCCGCGCGGTTCGGCGCCGAGCACGGCCCCTGCGCGCCGTCGATGGCGTGGCGGGTGGTGGATGCGGCCCATGCCTTCGATCATGCCGTGGCCCGCGGAGCGGACCCCTTCGACGGGCCCGGCAAGACGGTGGACTGGCCGGCGATCCGCGGCATCGGCGGCAGCCTGATCTACTTCACCGACCGCTACTACGATGACAGCCCCTACAACGCCGAGTTCGACTGGATCAGCGACGCCCATCCCCACGGCGTCGGTTTCGCCTATCTCGACCACCTCACCCACAACGTCCACAAGGGCAACATGGACGTCTGGTTCCGCTTCTACGGCGACCTGTTCAACTTCCGCGAGATCCGGTTCTTCGACATCGAGGGAAAGTTCACCGGCCTGCACAGCCGGGCCCTGACCTCGCCCTGCGGACGGATCCGCATCCCGATCAACGAGGACCGGGGCGAGACCGGGCAGATCGTCGAATACCTCAAGCGCTACAACGGCGAGGGCATCCAGCACATCGCGGTGGGTACGAAGGACGTGGAGATCTACGACGCCGTGGACGCCATTGCCGCGAACGGCATCCGCTTCATGCCGAAGCCGCCGCGCAGCTACTACGAGATGAGCCGCGACCGGGTGTCCGGGCACGAGGAGCCGCTCGACCGGATGGAAAGGCACGGCATCCTGATCGACGGCGAGGGCGTCGTGGATGGCGGCGAGACCCGGATCCTGCTGCAGATCTTCTCGCGCACCGTGGTCGGGCCGATCTTCTTCGAGTTCATCCAGCGCAAGGGCGACGAGGGGTTCGGCGAGGGCAACTTCAAGGCGCTGTTCGAATCCATCGAGGCGGATCAGATCGCCCGCGGGGTCCTCAAGGCCGGCTGACCGGCCGCCCGAAGCCGCGGGGGTCAGCCCCGCGGCATCTCGAGCCGGTAGGTCCGGCCCCGCTGGGTGTAGTCGAGGTAGCTCTCGCCGATCGCGGCCACCCGACCGCCGTCGAGCCGGTCCCCCAGGCTGACTTTCACGAAACGCCCGTTGCCCAGCCGCACCAGCGCGCGCCGGTTGGACGGATTGCCGTAGACCCCGATCAGGCTGATCTGCCGCAGGTTGATCGCGTTCTGGTCTGTAGCGGCCGCAGCGACACTTTGCGCCGTCGGGCCGGAAGAGGGTGCCGCGGCGACGGGTTCCGGTTCGGCGTCGGCCTCGTCGGCCTCCCGTTGCGCCTGCTGCTGTTGCTGCCGTTGCTGTTGCCGCTGCGCCAGCCGGGCCTCGTTGCGCCGCGCCTGCTCCACCACCCGCGCGAAGTTGCGGGGCCGGGCGTCGGGCCGGGCCGAGGCCGTTACCGCCTGAGCGGTGGCGTCGACGATCTGCGGCGCGGCGGCTTCGGCGGCGCTGACGGCGCTGGCGATGGCCGCGGCAAGCGCCGCGCTCGCCGAGGCGTCCTCGTCGGGCGGCGCCGCCGGAGCGGCGGCGGGGTCCGGCGCCGCCGGGGCCAGATCCGCCGGGCGGGCCCGCGGCCGGAACCCGGCCAGTGTCGGGTCCGGTTCAAGCAGCACTCCCGGCGGCACGTCAAGGCTGTCCGGCCGGGCCACCGGGCGGAACGCCGCGAGAGCCACGGCGCCCGGCGCGAGGGGCGGCTCGGTAACTTCGGCCGACCCGGCGGCCGACAGGTCGTTCGCGGCGCGCGTGGCCTCGGCGCCGGCGTCTTCGGCGGTCTCCGGGGCGGCCCCGGTCTCGGCAGGCACCGGAACGGCGGTGGCGGCGCGGGCCGGGGGCCGCAGGGCCGGAGCCCCGGAGAGGACCAGCAGACCGTCCGACGCGCTCAGCACCGCGCGGCCGTCCGGCGCCGCGGCGACGGTGACCACCGGAGCTTCGGGCTCCGGCCGGGCGGGCGGCTCGACCGGCGGTGCGCCGTCGATGACCACGAGCCCCTCGCCGATCGCGTCCTCCGCCGCGGGGGCCACGGCCTCTGTCGCAAGGGGTTCGGTCGCTGCGCCGGCCCCGGACGCAAGGGCACCCGGATCAGACGGGCCGGTCGCGGATTCCGGGGCGGCGTCCGGAAGCTCCGCCGCAAGGGTTTCGGCCGCCGCGCCGGGTGCGGGGGCGGGCGCTGCCGGATCGGCTTCGCTGGCCGCGGGGGGCGGGGCCTCGGCGATCTCCGGGGTGTCCGGGGAATTCGGGGTGTCCGGGACGTCGGCGGCCTCGGGCGCCGGGCGCACCGGCGGCGTCACCGGGGGGCGTCCGGCGATGACGACAAGACCGTCCTCGGCGACAAGCGGCGGGGGCGGCTCCGTTCCCGGCCGGGCGGGCGGTTCGACGGGGGGGCGGCCGGCATAGACCACCGACCCGTCAGGCAGCACCGTGCCCTCGGGCGTGGCAAGGATGAAGCCCCGTGCGTCGCGCGGGTAGACCACGCCGGCCGGCGGCGGTGGCGGCGGGGCGATGAAGGACAGGTCGCTGCGCAGGCTGCCGGCGTCCGGCAGGCCGGGCAGGGCGGGGCGGGCGACGGCCGCCGCCGGTTCGGACGGGCCAAACGCGCCGATCGTCCCGGCGCGGGGCAGGATCGGCAGCCGCGGCGCACGCTGCCAGACCCCGGTCGCGGCATAGGCGCGCTCGGCCTCGTCGGGGCTGAGCACCCGGCCAGAGGGCGGCGGGGGCGCGGCGCGGTCCGGGGCCGGGCTCTCGGGGTCGAACCCCGGCACCGCGTCGGCGCTGGCGGCGCCGGCAAGCGCCTCGGCCGGCGGCCGCGGCGGGGCGGGGGCCGGGGGGGCGCCGGGCAGGGCCGCGCCGGGCGTTTCGGGCAGCGCGGCGAGCGGCTGCTGCGGGGCCGGCGCGAGGCCCAGATCGGGGGCCGATTCGGCGGCCTCCGCCGGGACAGCGGCGACATCGGCGGGTTGCGCCGCGCCGCGGTTGAAGAAACGGGCGAGGCCCTCCTCGGTCAGGGCGGCGTAGGCGGCCACCGCGGCCATGAAGACCAGCAGCAGGATCGTCAGGATGAGGCCGAGAAAGCGGGGCTTGCCGCCCACCTCACGGCGCCGGGGACCGGGGCGGCGGGAGGTGCCGAAGACGGAACCGGCGACGGCTTGGGGCGCTTCGGCCGCCCCGGTCGCGGCGGCAGCGGCGCGGGCAGCCCGGCGGCGCGAGAAGAACCCGCCGCCTTCGGCCTCGCCGTCATCGCCGCGCGCGGATTCGGCCTGTGCCGGTCGCGGATCGGCGCGCAGCGACGGCGCGGACACGCCGGGCAGCGTTCCGGAGGTGACCAGCGTCGGCGCGGCGCGGCCGCCGTTCTCTCCCGGCTGCGGCACCTTGAGCGCCGCGCCCGGCAGCTGCGCACCCAGCACCGTCCGGTCCGGATCGGCCGGCCGTTCCGGCGCGGGCAGCGGCGTTCCGACCTTGGTGATGTCGGGCATTTCGGTGGGCAGCGGCGCGCCGACCACGGTGAGGTCCGGCGGCGGGTCGAGCGCGCTGATCGAGGCCGGGGCCGGACGGTCCGGCGGCCCGTCTCCCGCCCGCGCCGGGCCGTGCGCGGCCCGCGGCGGGTCTGTCGGGTCGCGCCGGGTGGCGAAGGCCGGGCCGCCGCCGGAGCCGGAGCCGCCCTGTTTCGGCGGCGGCGCCGCCGCCGGGCCTGCCGGGGCCGCGAGCGGCGGTTCGGTCTCGGTCCTCCGGCTCTGGAACCCGGTCACCGGGCTCGGGCCTGCCGTGTCGGCCCCTGCCGCGCCGGGTCGCGGTTCCGTGGCCCTGACCGGCGGTTCGGACCGCGGCGGGACGGTCGGAGCGCGCCGGCTGGCGAAGCCCGCCGTGGCGGCGGCAAAGACCGTGCCCGCCGGGGCCGGCGCGGGCAGCGGCGACGGACCCTTCGCGGCAGCGGTTTCCGGTGTCTCTTCAGGCGGCGTCTCGGGCGCGGCGGGGAGGCCGGACGCCGCAAGCGCGTCGGACCCGTCCCCGGCTGGTGCGGCCTCGTCGTCGGGGTCCGGCCCGGCATCGGGATCGACCAGCACCGCGCCGTGCTGGTCCGGCGACGCGGCGGTGACCGCGATCTGGCGCAGCAGCGGCGGCGGCACGGTCCGCGGGGCGACCGCTTCGCCGGGGCCGTCCTCGCCGTCCATCCGGGCGGTGACGATTACCGGCTCGGGATCGCGGTCGAGGAAGGTGCCGAAGGGCAGGATGTCGCGGGACGCGCGGGTCGGCCCGAAGAAGACCTCGCCGAGAAAGGTGAACGGCACCGGCGAGGCGCAGAAGCACAGCGGCGCCATCTCGTGCGCGGTGGCGAAGCCCTCGGCCTCGGTGAGCGTCCGGCGCGACACCGCGGCGATGTAGGTGCGCCCGCCGCCGGTCACGAAATCGTAGACCAGTTCGCTCACCGGGTAGGGGGTGGCGCCGTCCAGCCCCTGGCGCACGTCGTCCTCGGTCGCGCGGGTGGTGTCGAGGGCGAGGAACCGGATCTGTTCGTTCGGGATCAGGATCTTGGTGCCGAACGGCTTGCCGTTGCCCAGTCCCAGCGCGCGCGCCCGCAGCGCCGACATCGCCCCGGCGAGGTTCGGGTCGGCCACCTTCGCCTCGCCGATCAGGGTCCAGCCCCGGTCGTTGCGGTGCAACAGCTGGATCGTCTCGGTTGACAGCGAGAGGGTGAAATCCGGTTTCATGCTCGGCCCTGGGATCCCGTCGCGGCAGGATGGGCCATTGTTATCCGTCCACAGGGGATGTTGCAAACGGGCAGGCCGGCCGAATTCCGCCATCCCGGCGCCGCCTTCGCCAAGGATCGGCTTGCGGGCCGCGTCAAAGCCCGGAACATGACCCAAGTGCCCTGAAGGAGCCGCCATGACCCGAATTCTCGTCCTGATTCTCGGACTGGGCCTTGCCGCAACGGCAAGTGCCGCCGAGCCGCAGCGCCAGATCACCGTGACCGGACTCGGCGAAGTCTCGGTCCCGCCGGACATGGCGGTGGTGTCGATCGGCGTGGGCGAGGACGCCGCCGACGCCCGCGCCGCCCTCGACGCGATGAACGCCGCCGCCGCGGCGATCATCGCCCGCATCCGGGAGGCCGGTGTCGACGGCGCGGACCTGCAGACCGGCAGCCTGATGCTGCACCCGATCTATGCCGCGTCGAGCCGTCCCGAGGACAGCCGCACGGCCGGTTTCCGGGCCGAGACCGCGCTCACCGTCAGGGTCCGCGACCTGTCGCGCCTGGGGGCGATCCTCGACGCCACGGTCGGCGACGGCGCGAACCAGATCTCCGGGCTGCGATTCGACATCCTCGATCGCGATGCGGCGCTGTCAGAAGCCCGCCGGGCCGCGGTGGACGACGCCCGGGCCAAGGCCGCGCTGCTGGCCGAAGCCGCCGGGGTGGGTCTCGGGCCGCTGGTGTCGCTCACCGAGGGCGGCGCGTCGGGCGGCCCGGTGCCGATGGACATGATGTTCGAGGCCCGCGCCGCGTCGGTGCCCGTGGAGGCCGGCGAGATCACCGTCTCCGCCACCGTCACGATGGTCTACGGGATCGCCCCGGCCGAGTGAGCGCGCGCCGCGACGCTAGCCGTGGCCGGGCAGCCGGGGCATGCCGCCCTGCAGCAGGTTGAGCTTCAGGCGGCCCGGCGGGCAGGTCAGGGTGCCGAGCGGCGTCGTGACCGACACCATGTCGGAGGCCCGTTCGGGCGGCAGCGGCTCCGTCGCCGTCCGCGGCGGGCGGTTCCCGGCCGTGGCGGCGGCGCCATCGGCCGGGGCGGCGCCGGCGGGCGGCCGGGTCAGGTGCGGTGGCAGTTTCAGTTGTTGATCGGGCATGTCGGGCTCCCCCCACGAAGCGCTTGATGCGTCGGGGAGGAGCCTGCCTGCCGATGTCCCGCATCACAAGTGCGGGAAACCCGACCCTGCGGGTCAGGCCGGTTCGGTGCGCCGTGACGGCGCCTTGGCCTTAGCCTTGGCGAGGGCCTGGTCGAGATCGGCGATCAGGTCCCGGACGTCCTCGATGCCGATCGACAGCCGGACCACGTCGGGCGCCGCGCCCGCCGCCGCCTGCTGTTCGGCGGTAAGCTGGCGGTGCGTGGTCGAGGCCGAGTGGATCACGAGGCTGCGGGTATCGCCGAGGTTGGCGACATGGCTGAAGATCTCGAGGCTGTCGACGAAGGCGATGCAGGCGTCGTAGCCGCCCTTGAGCGCCACCGTGAACAGCGCCCCGGCGCCCTTCGGACAGATCCGGGCGACCCGGTCGTGGTAGGGCGAGGAGGGCAGGCCGGCATAGGTCACCTTCTCGACCGCCGGGTGGCCTTCGAGCCAGGTCGCCACCTCCTCCGCGTTCTCGACATGGCGCTGCATCCGCAGGCTCAGGGTCTCGATGCCCATCAGGGTGTAGTGGGCCGCCTGCGGGTTCAGGGTCATGCCGAGGTCGCGCAGGCCCACGGCGATGCCGTGGAAGGTGAAGGCCAGCGGGCCGAAGGTCTCGTGGAACTTGAGGCCGTGATAGGCGGGTTCCGGCGCGCTGAGCGAGGGGAACTTGTCCGAGGCGGACCAGTCGAACTTGCCCGAATCGACCACCACGCCTCCCATAACGGTGCCGTTCCCGGTCAGGTACTTGGTCAGCGAGTGAACGACCAGTGTCGCGCCATGCTCGATCGGTCGGCAGAGGTAGGGGGAGGCCGAGGTGTTGTCGACGATCAGCGGCAGGCCGGCCTTGTCCGCGATGTCGGCCAGAGCCCGGATGTCGGCGATGTGGCCGCCGGGATTGGCGATGGATTCGGTGAAGATCGCCCGCGTGTCGTCATCCACCGCCGCGGCGACCGCGTCGAGGTCGTCCACGTCGACGAACTTGGCAGTCCAGCCGAACCGCTTGATGGTCTGGCTGAATTGAGTGACCGACCCGCCATAGAGCCGATTTGACGTCACGAAGTTCTTGCCCGGCCCCATCAGCGGGAACAGCGCCATGATCTGGGCGGCGTGCCCCGACGAGCAGCAGACCGCTCCGACCCCGCCTTCCAGCGTCGCGACCCGCTCCTGCAGCACCGCCACGGTGGGGTTGGTGAGGCGCGAGTAGATGAAACCCACTTCCTGCAGGTTGAACAGCGCGGCGGCGTGCTCGGCATCGCGGAACACGTAGGCGGTGGTCTGGTAGATCGGCGTCTGCCGCGCGCCGGTGGCCGGGTCGGGCCGGGCGCCGGCGTGGATCTGGAGGGTGTCGAACCCGTAGGACGGGCCGGTGGGGTCGGTGGACATGGAAACCTCGTTGCGATTTGGTCGGGCTGGACGCTACGCGAGCCGGCCTCGCAAGCCAACATGCAAAGGACGAACCATGCCGCATCCCTTCCATCTGGCGATCAACGTCACCGATCTGGACGCCGCGCGGGAATTCTATTCCGGCCTGCTGGGCGCGGCCGAGGGCCGGTCGACGGGGACCTGGGTGGACTTCGACCTGTTCGGCCACCAGCTCAGCCTGCATCTCGGCCCGCCGCTGGCCACCGCCGACACCGGCCATGTCGGCGACCACCGCGTGCCGATGCCGCATTTCGGGCTGGTCCTGCCGCTGTCCGAGTGGCGCGCCCTGGCCGACCGCCTGAGCGCCGCGGGCGTCGCGTTCGTGCTGCCGCCGCAAGTCCGGTTCGCCGGGGAGCCGGGCGAACAATGGACCATGTTCTTCCGCGACCCGAGCGGCAATCCCATAGAGATCAAGGGCTTCGCCGAGATGGACGCGGTCTTCGCCGGATGAGACATCCTGGCGGTGTGCTGGCGCACGCTGCCCGTCTCACCGCCGCCTCTGGCGCCGGCTCGGGGTGGGGGCGCCGCCCCCGCCCGCCCCTGCGGGGCGGCCTCCCCCGGGATATTTCCGGTCCGGAGAGGGGCGGATCGCCGGCGCCGCGCCGGCCTTCTTCGGACCCCAAGTATCCCGGGGTGAATTGGCCGCCAGGCCAAGAGGGGCAGCGCCCCGGTGCCGGCCGGGGTCAGCGCATCCAGAAGCCTTCCTTCTTGATCCGGTTGCGGATCTGCCGCTCCTGCGCCGGCAGGTCCGATCGGTCGAACAGCGCACGCACCTTCCGGCCCCGGCCCTGGTAGATCATCCGGCGGAACGGGTCGTAGCCCTTCAGCACCTTCTTCACCGGGTTCGGCGCCGCGATCTCTTCGAGGACGGCGATGGTGGCGTCGGGTTCGCGGGCATAGGCCAGCGGCAGCACCCGCCAGTGGCAGGCCAGGTCTCCGTCCAGCGCCGCCACCGCGCCCGCCGGCCGGCCGCCGCCCAGGCCGTGGATCACCAGCGGCAGCGCCACCTGGTCGAGCCATGGGTCGAGCGGCTGGATCGCCATCTCGGGGGTCGGATCGTCGCGGATCGACACCGCGATGTCGAGGAACCGGCGGTGGAACCCGGCCGGGTCGGGGCCGCAGAACCAGCCGGCGTTGAAATACAGGTAGCGGCCCCAGTATTCGTCCGGCTGCGACAGGTCGAGCGAACTGTCGAAATCGAGCCCGAACCGGTCGTAGAGCGACTTCCAGATCGCGGTGTAGCCGGGCCAGTAGAGTTCTTCCACCGGCCATGTCCCCTCGCGCTGCATCGACGCGGTGGGGCGCGACAGGTCCAGCCCGGCCAGCTCGCCGAGGATCAGCGTGTCGCTGTCGAGGAACAGGAACGGCGCGTCGCCGGGCAGGCAGGCGAGCCCCTCGATCTTGTTGCCGTTCGGGTAGGCGGCGCCGAAGGCCCGGCTCTCGAAGGGCACGATGGTGGCGCCGAGGTCCTCGAGCAGGCCGCGCACCGGCGGATCGAGCCGGGGATCGCCGGGCCAGAGCGGTCCGGGCTGCGGTTCGGCCACGATCAGTTGTCCGGCGAAACCCGGCGACCGCGCCCGCAGCGACGCCGCGAGCAGCGCCGCCTCGTGCCCGACCCGGCCCTGCTGCCCGATGCAGAGGATGTTGAACGGCTTTGCAGCCTTGGTCTTTCGCGCCATAGTCGGACTGCCCGGCCCCGTGCCTGCGGCGCAGTATAGGGGCGGGTCGGGAATTGAGAAAGGACGAGAGATGTTCGAATTGATCCTGCCCTACCTGATCGCGACCGCGCTGGAGATGCCGCTGTCAGGCAGCGCCGCCGCGCCGCTGGCCGAGGCGCCCGCGGCAGCGGAGGCCACCGCGACGGCCACGGCGGCGGCCGCCGACGTGGAACGGGTCCCGGAGGACCAGACCCCGACCGGCAAATTCACCACCGCGACCGAGATCCGCCCGATCATGGACGCGACCCGCGGCAGCTGGATCGCGGTGCGGGAATACGAGGGGCAGGACTGGCTCTACTTCACCCAGATGCTTGCCTGGCGCTGCGGGCTCTGGGAAATCCGCTACGGCGTCAACGGCGGGCCCGCCGACAGCAGCGTGCCGATCGAGCCCTGCCACGACGACATGGCCCAGCCGAACGTGATGATCGAGATGGAGGCCTACCCGCCCTACGTGACCTTCCCGCTGCAGAGCGTGGAGAGCGTGTCGATCGAGGTGCTCTACGATGACGGCAGCACCGACAGCGCCACCTTCCAGCGCAACGAGGTGCGGATTCCGTGACCGTCCGGCGCAGATCGGGCCGGACCTGATCGGAGCGGGGAGGAAGATGGTGGGCGACCCTGGAATCGAACCAGGCATGGGTCTCCCCGGCGGAGTTACAGTCCGCTGCCGCACCTTGCAGCACGTCGCCCGACCCGAGGCGCGGGATAGTCGCGCCGCCCGGTCCCGTCAAGCCGGTTTGAGCCGGCCGGCGCGCCGGGCGCGTCAGGCGCGGACCGAGGGGCCGAGGATGCGCAGGCGGTTGCCGTCCGGATCGGCGATGTCGAACGACACCGAGCCGTCGTCATGGGCGCGGATCGCGACGCCGGGGACGAGGTCCGCCATGCGGGCTTCGAGCCCGGCCAGGTCCTCGGTGACGAGGTGGAAGTCGACCGAGCCGCCCGGCGGCCGCTGGTCCTCGGCATGATCGGCCACATAGAGCGCCAGCGTCAGGGATTCGGTCTCGAAATGGGCCCAGCCGAATTCCGGCGCGACGATCGACGGTTCGGCGTCCAGCAGGCGCCCGTAGAACCGCGCGGACCGGTCGATGTCGGTCACCGGCACCTTGATCAGCGCAACATGAAACACGGAACCTCCCGACTCGCGGAGCACATGCTTGCGCCGGGGGCCGGGGCGTCGCAAGACGGCGGCAGAAGATCGAGGGGATCCCCGTGACCAAAAAACCCGCCTGGGTGGTGGAGAAGGAAAGACGCCGGCGCGAGACGGTCTGGCTGTTCGGCCTCCACGCGGTGCGCGACGCGCTGCTCAATCCCCGTCGCGAGGCGCTGCGGCTGGTGGCGACGCGCAACGCGCTGGACCGGCTCGGCCCCGAGGCGCTCGCCGCCGGGCCGGAGCCCGAGATCAGCGATCCGCGGAAGTTCGCCGCGCCGCTCGATCCCGGCTCGGTGCACCAGGGGGCCGCGCTCGAAGTGCGGCCGCTCGACTGGGGCGATCTCGGAACGGTCTGCGCCTCGGCGGACGGGTTCGCCCCGGCGGCGGCGCGGGTGGTGCTGCTCGACCGGGTGACCGACCCGCACAACGTCGGCGCCATCCTGCGTTCGGCCGAGGTGTTCGGCGCCCGCGCCGTTGTCGCGGTGGCGCGCCATTCGGCCCCGGAGACCGGCGCGCTGGCCAAGACCGCGAGCGGTGCGCTGGAACGCCAGCCCTATCTCAGGGTGCAGAACCTGGCCCGGGCGATGGAGGAGTTGCGCGCCGCGGGCTACCTGCTGGTCGGGCTGGCGGGCGAGGCGGAGACCGAGATCGCCGACCTCGGCGGACTGGACCGCCCGATCGCGCTGGTGATGGGGGCCGAGGGGCCGGGGCTGCGCGACAAGACCCGCGAGACCTGCGACCGGCTGGTGCGGATCGGCGCGGCCGGCGGCTTCGGGTCGCTCAACGTGTCGAACGCCGCCGCGGTGGCGCTTTTTGCCACGCGTCCGCCGGGCTGACTTTGTTCCGGGGCGCGGCGCCCCTATCTGACACCGGACCGTGTCAGAACAGGACCGCCGATGCCCGCCACCAAGGTCGCCACCTGCTGCTATTGCGGCTCCCGCGCCGCGCTGGTCCTGTCGGGCCGGGACCGCCACGAGCTGTCCTGCGCCAGTTGCGGCGCACCGCTGCACGAGATGAAGCGGCTGCCCGCCCGTCCGGACCGGGCCGACTTGCGCCATGCGCCGCGCCCCGGCAGCCATGACGTCAAGGAGATGCCGAAGCATCGCGGCGGCAAGAGGCGCAAGGGGCTGGGGCGGCGGCTGTTCGAGGAACTCTGGGACGTGGTCGAGGACATCATCGACTGACCCGGCCGGGATCGGTCGAGCTTCCGGGCCGGCGGCATGTTTCGGCCGTGCACAAGGCCGCGAGCCCCCCGAAACGGGCCTTCTGATCGGCCGGGTCCGGCCCCATTGTGACCGGGACCGCCGCGCCGCAGGTGCCGACCAGCCCGAGGAGACCCGCCATGCCGACCCGCCGCCACGCCCTTGCCCTGCTGCTTGCCGCCCCGTCGGCCGGGCTGATCGCCGCCGCCTGGCCGCGCGCCGCGATGGCCGCCGAGCCCGAGATCTTCGCGGTGGACGGGCTGGCCATCCGCGGGACCGATCCGGTCGCCTATTTCGACGGCGGCGGTCCGGTCGCGGGCCGCCCCGAGGACGCGCTGATGTGGCGCGGGGCGACCTGGCTGTTCGCGAACGCCGCCAACCGCGCCCGGTTCGAGGCCGAACCGGAACGCTGGGCCCCGTCCTATGGCGGCTACTGCGCCTATGCGGCGTCCCTGGGCTATCTCGCCCCCACCGATCCCGCCGCCTGGACGGTGCACGAGGGCCGATTGTTCCTCAACGCGAGCCTGCGGGCGCGCAGCCTGTGGAGCCGGGACATTCCCGGCAATATTGCGAAGGGCGACGCGAACTGGCCCGGAATCCTTGGCTGAGCCGGCCGATCACAATTGGATTACACCCCCTTCTGTCAGCCGGATTGATCCATATTTTCATCTGTGAAGCCGCGCGCCGGAACGCGCCGGCTTCGTATCACTGTCCCTCGTTCCACCGACTGCGCCCGGCCTTGTCCGGGCGCTTTTTTGTCCGGCGCCGCGCGGCTAGGGTGGGGCCATGACCCATACCGATGCCCACCTCACCAAGATCCTGCGCCGCACCCGGGTCATTGCCGTCGTCGGCGTCTCGGCCAACCCGGTGCGGCCGTCCTACTACGTCGCCCGCTACCTGGCGCTGAAGGGGTTCCGGGTGATCCCGGTCAATCCCGGCCTCGCCGGGCAGGAGCTGTTCGGCGAGACGGTGCGCGGCACGCTGTCGGAAGTGCCCGACGACGACGTGGACATGGTGGACATCTTCCGCCGGTCCGAGGCGGTGCCGCCGATCGTCGACGAGGCGATGGCCCGCTGGCCGGGCCTGCGCACGATCTGGATGCAGATCGGTGTGCAGAACGCCGAGGCCGCGGCGCGGGCCGAGGCGGCGGGGATCGACGTGATCCAGAATCGCTGTCCGAAGATCGAGTACCAGCGTCTGTTCGGCGAACTCAGGATGGGCGGTTTCGCCACCGGGGTGATCTCGTCCAAACTGTGAGCAGCCCCTGCGGGGCCGGGTGTCGCCGCGCTGGCGCGCGCCGATCCGCCGGGGGCTCTGCCC
>JBFKOW010000031.1:0-24995 GCA_041628615.1 Paracoccaceae bacterium
GCGAGGTCGCCGAGGCGATCTTCCACCGCGTCCAGTGCCTGATGGTTCTTCGAGGCGACCAAAACACTTCCACCCGCCGCCAGGACGGATGCAGCCATGGAAACGATAGCCTGGCTCTTGCCGGTTCCTGGCGGCCCGGTCACGACCGAAAGCGGTGCCGAGCAGGCGTTGCGGACGGCCGTAATCTGCTCCCCGTTCAGCGGCCCAACATTGATCGCGGCTATCGTGCGGTGCTCGCTGCGACTTGAAATCCCAAGAACCGAAGCGAGCGCCGTGCGGGCCAACCTATCCTCGGGCCAGGTCGCGATCCTGTCGATGTCTCTGGCGGCACCTGCCGTGAAGCTCGAGTCCGTCGGTAGGAAGATCGCTGCGCTGTCATAGATTCCCGCGGCTTCAGGATCCAGCTGCGAGACAAGGTCTTCACCAACAATCCGACCTCGGATCTGGCTGGCCACGGCATCCCTGAGCTTCTGAATGAAGTCGGATGCGCGAAGACCAATCCCCTCGTCGAACCTGAACAAATCCCGAAGTCTGTCACGTTCCCAACCCGTGACACGTGCCGCGCCGCGTAGCCAGTCCGGGTTCAACAGAATATCATCCGCATCGATAGTTAGAGTGAGGTCGCCGTCCTCACGCTCCCAGGTCGCCGCAAGGAGACCGACTGGCTGAAAGACCGGGACGCCTCGTTCCCTTGAGACCGCAACTGGCCAACCCAGCGCTAGGCCATTCTCGTTGGCATCTCTTCTCATTAGAGCCTCCCGAAAAGTCGGGGCCAGGGTCTCAAGGCTAATCGAAACGCGAAGCGTCTCGGTCTCTGTCGGAGCAATGGGTCCGCGACCTGAGATCAGCGCCCATTCAATACCATGTTTGTCGGCAACCTGAGTTGTTGCTCCGCGAGGATCGGCTCTTAGGGCGGACCGCCAGTATCGCAGCAAGGCCCCGCAATCGACCGGCTGAGACTCCCGTGACGAGCCCAGTTCAGTTTCGGTGGTGGGTGTCGCTATCCGGGTGAAGCGGGCGGGCGCCGCAACAAGGTCCGGAAGTCCACTCTCGAGGGCGGCAGCCGTCGATCTATTCTTGTCTATAGTATCAAGTTGTTGCCTTGGCGCTGCGGCGCGCCACCGACCATCACGCCCCCGTTGGATACGACCTGCCCGCAACAGCTCGTCGAGCTCAGCCAATGCGGACATTCGCTTGTCATGCGAGAAGCCGGCGCCAAGGAGGACCAGCAACTCTTCGGTGGTCCGACCGCGCGGGAAACTCTCAATCGTCCTCAGTAGCAGCGACATGCCGATGTCAAATCATTCGAACTAGTTCTTCCACGAGGGTGCCGATGGGAGATGTTGGCCAGCCGAATTTCGGCCTGCAGCGGGATGCTTGCACGCAGCGATGCGGATGACAATGGAGCGTGACGATCAGGGACTGGCCTATTTGACCCACCCTCCGGTTGAGCAGCCGAATTCTAGAGGTTCCAGCTGACCGAATCGGTTTGATGACCGCTGGGAAGGGTCGACCTGATTGCGAGCCAAAGCGCTTGCCGACCTCAGACAACGGAGTTCAACGCCTCGCTCCCAACTGAGATGTCCGACTTCGGCACTGGGAAACCAGTCATCCTGTCGAGAGTGCCTATCTGCTTGTTTCTTTGCCTAAGAGGAAATTTCCCCAGTCAGCCATCAGCTGCCGCCTTTTCTCAATCATGTCGCTCCGACGGTATGCCCGTTCCACGTCGCTGCCCATCTCATGGGACAAGGCGATCTCGACAATCTCTCTTGAGTAACTGGTTCGCTCTGCCGCCCAGTCGCGAAACGAGGATCGCAAGCCGTGCGGAACTGCAACTCGGCCACTCTGCCGATCGATGAAGCCTGCATTGCCTGCCTCGATGTCAAGCTGATGAAGTCGCTTCATGCACTTGGAGAGAGTCTGATCCGACATCGCTCCGCCACGAGGAGCAGGAACGATGAAGTCGTTATCCTTGAACCGAGGGAGACCGCAAAGAAGGGATATGAGGAGATCCGTGAGTGGGACACGGTGCTCCTTTCGCGTCTTCATGTTACGGGCCGGGATCGTCCAGATTCGATCCTCAAAGTCGATATCCGACCAGCGGGCGAGCCTGACCTCTTGGCTCCGAAGAGCCGCCAATGCCAGCAGGCGGAGGCCGTTTGCGCCGATACCTTCAACCATATTGAGCGAATCAAACCACCGACTGAGGTCCCTGATCTGAACGGCAGCGTGACTCGTCCGCTTCGCTAGCTTCGCTGAAGAGGGCAGTTGCGCCTTCAGCGTCCCGGCAAGTCTGGCCGGATTCTCGCCGACATAGTGTTTGCCTGCAATCGCCCAGTCAAAGATCTGTTCGAGCCGTTGGCGCAGCTTTCGTCCGGTCTCCGGCTTCCCGACAATCAGGGGCCTGAGGATCTCCAGAATGCCTTGATCGTCGATCTCTGCGATAGGCTTGCCCCCGATCTGCGGGATTACATGGTTGCGAAGAGAGTTGATCCACAGCTTGGCATGTTTGTCGCTGCTGAGCTCCAGGCGCTTTTTCGTGTCGAAGAAGGCTTGTGCTGCCTGCTCGAAAGTCAACGCGGCCTGCCGCATCCGCATCTCGACTCTGATCTTCTGCCTTTCCTCGACAGGGTCTACGCCCGCGGCCACCTTCGCCTTAGCTTCCCTGGCCTGCGCGCGAGCATCTGCGAGCGGCACATCCGGGAAAGCGCCGAGCCCCATCTCCCGTCGCTTGTCGCCAACGGTGACCCGAAGGATCCACGATCGAGCGCCGGTTGCGCTTACCAGGAGGCAGAGGCCAGCCACGCCGCCGACAGCGTGGTTGCCCGGCTTAGTGAGCTGCCTGACTTCAAGCGCACTGAGCTCTTTTGCCTTCTTCGGCATATCCCACCAACTGCCCCACCAAAAACTCTGCAATCAGATACACTGCGCTGCATCTTCCTGCAATGACGAACCGATCTAGCAACCTGTATTTATTGCACAAAAACGCTTGGCTGCAGTCTACTGCAACTCTGCTACGGCGGCCCTACGGGCTGCCACTTCCCTGTTTCTTCTGTGTCTCCAAGGCGCGTTGTCAGCCGCCGCCCGCTCGGGAAATCCGTGGCGCGGCTGGTGGATTTCTTCTCTGCCTCGGTCGGTCTGCGGTCACGACCACCCGTCGGGATTCAGTCCCGGCGACCTGACCGCCCTGAAGAAGGGCATGGCGCCGCGTCCCGGCGCGGCGGTCCTCGTCAGGGCGCAGCGGGGCGGAACGCCTGCGGTTCGGCGGCCAGCGCCTGCACCTCGGCGCGCGCCCGGTCGCCGTCTCCGGCCCTGGCGGCCGTCTCGATCGCGATCAGCCGCGACCGCGCCCCGGACAGGCCGATGAGCGCCGCGAGCCCGGCCAGCTTGTGCGCGACATGCCCGATCTCGTCGAGCGGCCGGCCGGACTCGACCGCGCGGGTCAGGTCGCGCAGCCCGGCCTCGAGTTCGCCGGCGACGCGGGCGACCACCTCGGCCGCCTTGTCGCGACCCAGCGCCTCGATCAGTTCGGCATGGGCCGCCGCGGCGCCGTGCATCGGGGCCGGGTCCGGGTCCGCGCGGCGCAACGCGTGCAGCGCCGCGAAAAGCCGGTCGCGGGTCAGCGGCTTGACCAGAACGTCGGTCATCCCGGCATCGCGGAACCGGTCGATGTCGGCGGGCAGCGCATGGGCGGTCAGGGCGACGATCGGCGTCGCCGCGTTCGGCCCGCCCCCGGCGCGGATCTGCCGCGTCGCCGCGACCCCGTCGAGACCGGGCATGCTGATATCCATCAGGATCAGGTCGAACCGGCGGCCGGCGGCGGCGGCCACGCCGCGTTCGCCGTCCGGGGCCTCGGTGGTGACGCATCCGGCGGCGGCAAGGAATTCGCGCGCCACCATCCGGTTGATCTCGTTGTCCTCGACCAGCAGGACGTCGGGCCCGGTCCCGGCCGGCCCCGCCGCCGTCCCGTCCGGTCGCGGTGCTGCCGGAACCGAGCCGGCCGGGCGCGACGCGGCATCGCCGCCGGCGGCGGCCCCGACGGCAGCGGGCGGCAACGGCAGGCGGACCCAGAACAGCGACCCCTCGCCCGGCTCGCTCTCCACCCCGATCTCGCCGCCCATCACCGTCACCAGCCGGCGGACGATGCCGAGGCCCAGCCCGGTCCCCTCGGCGGCGCGGGTGTAGGAGGTGTCGAGGGTGACGAAATCCTCGAAGATCCGTTCGCTGTCCGCGTCGGCGATCCCGATCCCGGTATCGATGACGCGGAACTCGGCCAGGTCGCCCTCGCCGAGACGTTCGTATTCGACGGAAATGCTGCCGCCGGAGGTGAACTTGATGGCGTTGCCGACGAGATTGACCAGAACCTGCCGCAGCCGCGCCGCGTCGCCGACCGAGGTGCCGATCGCCGCCCCCGCCGGCATCGCCGCGAGGCTGTTGCCGCGCGCCCGCGCCTGCACCCGCAGGCTCTCCACCACCGCGGCGACCAGCGCCTCGGGGTCGAACGGCTCCTGCGCCGCGGCCGCCCCCCCGGCATCCATCCGCGAGATGTCGAGAACCGTGTTCACGTGGTCGAGCAGCATCTGTCCGGAGGTGTCCATCGCCGCGACGAGGTGTTTCTGCCGGTCGGTCAGGTCGGTGCGGCCGAGAAGGTCGAGCCCGCCGATGATGCCGTTGAGCGGGGTGCGCATCTCGTGGCTCATCACCGCCAGAAGCTCGGCCTTGGCCCTTTCGCCGGCCAGCGCCTTGTCGCGCGCCTCGACCAGTTCGTTGCGGGCGGCGACCCGGGCCGAGATGTCGCGGATGAACGACACGAAGACCTCGCCCTCCTCGCTTTCGGCGGTGGAGATCGACAGTTCGACCGGGAACACCCGGCCCGCCCTGTCCCGCGCCTCGAGCTGGACGAGACCCTTGCCGATCACCCGGCGTTCGCCGGTTTCGGCGTGCCGCTTCATCCCCGCGGCATGGGCGGCGCGCAGGTGGTCGGGAACGATCAGGTCGCCCATCGGCTGGCCGATCGCCTCGGCGGGGCTGTAGCCGAAGATCCGTTCGGCGCCGCCGTTGAAGTCGAGGATCCGCCCCTCGCGGTCGGCCACCACCACCGCGTCCTGCGCGGTGCTGACAACCGCCCGCAGCCGGCTCCGCGCCAGCGCGATCTGCTCGGCCCGGCGGCGGCCGATCTCGAGGCTGAGGAACAGCGCGGCGATGAAGCCGAGCAGGACGAGAAACAGCAGCACGGTCAGCAGGCCGAGACTGAACAGGGCGCTGGCGACCCGCTCGCGCTGCGACTCGGATTGCGCCGCGAACACCCGGACCCCGGCCAGCGAGATCCGGCGCAGCTCGGTGCGCATCGCCTGCGCCTCGGCGGCGAGGTCCGGCAGACGCGCCCGCAGGTCCGCGTCCGGGCCGTCGATCACCCCCACGGTCCGGTCGAGAAAGCCGTCGACCGTCCGGATGGCGGCATCCACCTCCGGGATCCGCCGCACCTCGAACAGGCTCGGCGCCCGTTTCAGGGTCAGCATCCGGGAATAGAAGATGTCGAACCGCTGCCGGACCTCGCGCAGGTCCGGATCGTCGCTGACGCTGGCGGCGAGCAGGACGTTCTTCAGGGTCAGAAGCTCGACCTCGGCCTGGGCAAGGGACCACTGGGTGCTGTCGGCATTGGCGACCGCCAGCGCGTCGATCTCGCGCCGCGCGTCGGCGCTGAGAAGCCAGACGCCGATGCTGCCGAGGACGAAGACCAGCAAGAGACCGCCGGCGACCGCGACCCGGACCCGGCGCAGGCCGCGCCGGCCGCGCCCGGCTGGACGGTTGCCCAGCCGGTCGGTCGGGTCCGCCGTGCGGCCCGTGTCCGCGTCGCTGCCGGGCGGCACCGCGTCACTCCGTGACTTCGATCCGGTCCAGCTGCCAGATGCTCCGGGCGTAGATCACTTCGGACTGGTACTCGGGGTTCGTGTCGTAGGGATAGATGATCCAGAGCGGCCCCTTGTCGCGCACCGACATCGGTTCGCCGTCGAGCGCGTAGGCGACGATCGGCCCGCCGGGCACGGCGTCGGTCACCGGGATCTCGACCGTGTAGTCGTTGATCGCCGAGGCCAGCAGGGTGCCTTCGGTCACGCCGAGGCTGTCGAGCAGGATATGGAGCGGCACCCCGGTGAAGACCTGCGGCCCCTCGGTCCAGATCGTGGTGGTGGTGACCGTCTCGGACCCGAGGTCGGCCAGCGCCGCGCGGTCGTATGCCACCGGCCCCTCGGCGGCCGTCGTCCCGGTCACCGTCAGGACCACCTCCTCCTCGTGCGAGGCCGCCGTGGCCGCCGGCGCCCCGAGGACCGGGACGGCGAGCACCGCGAGCGCGGTCAGCAGGGTGCCAATTCGGATCATGTTCGTCTCCCATGGACGTATGGACCGGCATCCGGTGTCCCGGTGCGCGTTGGTGCAGTGGTCGCACGATTTGGCGTTCGGGTCACCTGTTCAGGGGGATACCGGCCTATACCGACGGATAGACCCGCGATGCCGATGCGCGGCGCGCTATCCCGGCGCAACCGCGCGATGGGCGGACGGATCGGCTAGAAGTTGTATCCGAAACTGGTAATCTCCCGATCGGACACCAAAGATGATGCATGTTGATAACGCCTTCCGTCCAGATGGCCATACTGGAAACCGGGCAGATCCCACGGGACAGATGATGCGAATTCTCCTTGCGGACGATCACGGCCTGGTGCGCGACACGATCGCGATGTTCCTCGAATCGGCCGGCATGACCGAAGTGGTCACCGTCGACAACGTCGACGAGGCGATCGCCGCTACCGACCGGTCGGGCAGTTTCGACCTGGTTCTCTTGGACTACAACATGCCGGGGATGGACGGGCTGTCCGGCCTTGCCCGCCTGCGCGAGGCCAATGACGGCCGCCCGGTGGCGATCCTGTCCGGCACCGCCAGCCCCGCCATCGCCACCGAGGCGATCGCCGCCGGCGCCGCCGGCTTCGTACCCAAGACGCTGGGCGCGAAATCGATGGTCAGCGCGATCCGCTTCATGGCCGCCGGCGAGGTCTTCGTGCCGTTCGAGTTCATGCAGCAGTCCGAGGCGCGCACCGTCGCCAACCTCACCGAGCGCGAGACCGAGGTGCTGCGCGGGCTCTGCGAGGGCAAGTCCAACAAGGAAATCGCCCGCGACCTCGACCTGCAGGAAGTGACGATCAAACTGCACGTCAAGACTCTCTGCCGCAAGCTGGACGCCCGCAATCGCACCCAGGCGGCGATGATCGCCCGCGACCGCAAGCTGATCTGAGCCGCACGGGACCGGCCCGCCGGCCCCGCCCAAATCCCGGAGACCCCGATGTCGACGCCCCGCCTTTCGGCGGACCTGACCGGTCCGTCCGACGACAGCGCTGGCCGCAAGCTGCTGCTTGTCGCGCTGGCCGGGGCGGTGCTGTTCCACGGCGGGCTGCTGCCGTTCACCCACGGCAACACCTACGACGCCTTCATCCACATGTTCTTTGCCGACAGCTATCACCGCAGCTGGTTCGACCCCTGGGAGCCGCGCTGGTATACCGGCTTCGCCACCACCTCCTATCCGCCCGGCACCCACATGGCGATGGCCGGGCTGATGCACCTCGTGCCGCTGCGGGCCGCCTTCGTCATCGTCCAGCTCGCGGGCGTGCTGCTGCTGACCGTCGGGGTCTACCGGTTCTCGCGGCTCTGGGTGACGGCGCGGCCGGCGGGGATCGCGGCGATCGTGCTGGTGCTGTCCTCCTCGGTGGCCGAGACGGTCCACCTGTTCGGACAATTGCCGACGATCTTCTCGCTCGGGGTCTTTCTCAACGGGCTGCCCCATGTCTACCGCTGGATCGCGCGGGGCGGCTGGACCGATTTCGGCGCCGCGGTCGTGTTCGCCGCCGCCACCACGGCGGCGCACCACGTCACCACGATCTTCGGCGGCGTGCTGTTCATCGTGCCGCTGGCGCTGCAGGCGCTGCGCGCCGCGATCGAGCGCCAGCCGCTGCCAGAGACCGGCCGCCTGCGGGCCGCCGCCCGCCGCTCGGCGGCGCCGGTGGGCCGGGGGCTGCTGCTCGGGGCGTGGATGATCGCGGCGATGCTGGTCACCGTCTGGCCCTACTGGTCGTGGTCGATCAGCGACCCGATCACCCAGGTGCCGATCCCGCATGGCAGCCGGGAAAGCTTCCTCGCCCGGCCCGACCTCGGCTTCGTCTTCTTCCTGCTGCCCTGGGGCGCGCTGCTACCGGTGCTGCCCTACGTCGCCTGGAAGACCGCGACCACCCGGCTCTGGCCGCTGGGCCTGTCGGTGCTGCTGTGCTTCGTGCTGGGCACCGGCGGCACGACCCCGGTGCCGCGGGCGATCCTGCGCGGCGCCTTCGACGTGCTGACCCTCGACCGGTTCACCTTCTGGGCGACGATCCTGATCCTGCCCTTCGTCGGATACCTTCTGGACGGGCTGTTGCACGGCCGCTCCGGCGAGGTCGTCCGGGCGGCGCTGGGGCGCGCCACGCAGCGGGCCCTCGTCGGCGGCTGGATGATCGCCGCCACGCTGCTCGCGGTGTTCACCGCCATCCTGCCGACGCTGCAGCCGACGCAACCGGACTTCATCGACCCGGACCCGATCGTGCGGTTCCTGGCCGAGGATGAACACGACCGCTGGCGTTACCTCACCCTCGGTTTCGGCGACCAGTTCGCCTACCTCTCCGCCCGGACCGACGCACTGTCGGTCGATGGCAACTACCACTCGGCGCGGCGGCTGCCGGACCTGACCCGGTTCTCGGTCGAGCGGCTGGAGAACGCGAAGTACCTCGGGGTGCCGGGGCTCGGCTCGCTGCAGCAGTTCCTCGTGAACGCCGACCGCTACCACCTGCGCTACGTGTTCTCGAACGACGCCTTCTACGACCCGCTGCTGCACTTCACCGGCTGGACCCGGCTGAACCGGCTGGGCAACGGCATCACGGTCTGGGAACGGCCCGACGTCACCCCGCTGCCGGTGTTCCAGCCCCGGCGCGAGATCCCGCGGCTGCACATGGTGATGTGGGGAATCCTGCCGCCGCTGGCGCTTGTGCTGGCGGCGCTGGTGCTCGCCGGGGTCGCGCTGCGCCGGGGCCTGGCCGCCGGCGGCGCGGACCTGCGCCCTCTGGTCGCGCGCGAAACCGGGTTCGCCGATGTCGCGCGGGTGCGCCGGGACGTGATCCTCGGCGGCACGGTCGGCGTGCTGGCGCTTGCCGGCGCCGGGATCTGGGCGGCCTCGGCGCTCCGCCGGCCGGCGCCGCCCGAGACGGTGATCGCGGACTACTACGAGGACCTCGATTTCCGCCGCTTCGACCGCGCCTACGAACGGCTTGACCCGGCGACCCGGCCCGACCGCGACACGGCGATGTTCGACTGGCGCTGGCGCGGCGGGCTGATCGCCTCCTACGGCAAGCTTGTCGATGTCCGCGTCAGCCCGGTCCGGCAGTCCGGCGCGCTGGCGGACTGGGAGGTCGAACTGGACTGGATGACCGCGCTCGACCAGCGGACGGAGCGGCTTGCCGTGCGCACCGTGCGCCGCGGCGACGCCTGGTTCGTGGTCCCGACCGCGCTGCGGCCGGTGCAGACCCCGGAGCGGCTGCAGCGGGTCTCGGGTGTCGACTGGAACGTCGTCGGGCGGCGCCAGCCGCGGGCCGAGACCGACCTGCACCGCGACCGGCTCGACCGGCCCCGGTTCGCGCTGTCCGGCACCCGGCTGGTGGCCCACGACGGGCGCTACGCGCTGGTCGGCGCGCTGACCAATGCCGACGCCGACCCGGCGATGGCCAGCCTGTTCGGCGAGCTTCGCGCCGGGGGACGGCCGCTCCTGCGGCAGGCCGCGGGATGGGTCGGCAGCCAGCGGCTGCTGCCCGCCGAGACCACCGGCTTCCGGATCGACTTCGAGGGCGTCCTGTCGCTCGAGGACGCCGCCGCACAGGGCGGCTTCGACCCGGCGCTGTTCGTCCCGCCGGTGCTGGAGGCCGCCCCCGAGGCCGCCGCCGCCGAGGCCCGCGCGCTGGTCACCGGGACCGGTCTCTACCGCGACATCACGCTCAACGCGGTCCGGGTCGGGATCGCGGACGGTGCCCCCCGGGTGACCGGGCTCGCCGTCAACACCGGCACCGAGACCGCCACCGTGATCCGGATCACCGCGCTTCTGTATGACGACGGCGGCAGGCCGGTCTGGGCCGAGGCCGGCTTTGTCGAGACCAACATCCTGCCCGGCCAGAGCGCGCCGTTCACGCTCGACCTGCCGAACCGGGACGAGATCGAAGTGATCTGCGAGGTGGCGGCGGGCGATATCGTCGTGAACGGCAGCGGCATGCAGGCCGACCTGCCGCTGCCCGGCGCCGCCGCGGGCACCCTGCCGCTGACCGGGGTGCCGGGCTACGCCGCGCTGCGGCTGCACGTCTCGACCATGACCCACGACCCGCTGTTCTGAGGACATCCGCCATGCCGCGCCTCCTGATCCTGCTGCCGATCGCCCTTGCCGCCGGGCTGGGCGCCGCCGCCGCGCTGACCGTCGGGGGCCACGGCCCGTCGGACGCAGCGCCCGGCGCGGCCGATGCCGCGGTGCGGGACCGGCCCGGCGTCCCGGCGGGCGGCTTCGTCGCCGATGCCTTCGGCATCCTGCCGGCCCCGGCGCTGACGGCGGAGCGGGCGGCCTGGGCCGGGGTGCGGACCGGCGCCGCCGGGCCCGAGGCGCAGAGCCCCGAAGTGGTCGACGCGGTGCTGTTCTTCCTCGGGCCCAAGAGCCTTGTCGCCGGGGTCGATGACGGGCACGCGGTGGCCATCGGGCTGGACCGCTTCGGAAACCTCGCCGCCGGGGGCGCCGCCGCCCGTTTCGTCCTCGGCGACCGGCAGGCGGCCGGCGTCACCCGGCACGGCATCGGCGATGTCCTGTTCCGGCCCGAGCCGGTGGCGGGCGCGCGGACCGCGGGCGCCGAGATTGCCGGGCGGCAAGGCGCGCGCGCGACCTTCCGGGTCACCGCCGACCTCGCCAGCATGACGCCCCGGGCCATCCCGCCGGGCGATGCGGTCGAGGCCGAGACCCTGGCCGACCTCGCCACCGCGCCGCTGGCCGACCAGTTCGGCAACGCCGCGGAGGACGGCGTTGCCACGACGATGATCCTCGGCCACGGCGACGGCGCCGCGACGGTGCTGACCGCCGCGGTGTCCGACGGCCGCGCGCGGGCGCGGCTGCTGACGCGGGATCTGCCCGGCTCCGGGACGCTGCGCAGCGTGCTCGGCCGCGCCGCCTCGCCCCCGGTCGGATTCACGCTCCGGTCCCTGCGGGCGCAGGGCGCGGCGCCGGTCCGGCTCTGGCCGCTGGCCGGGATCGGCGCGGTGGCGCTGCGGGCCGGGCCGTTCCAGACCGACGCCGGGCACCTGCTCGGCGACGGCGCAACGATCCGCGTCACCCTGAAGGCCGACGGCCAGCTGGCGGTCGCGGCGGCGGGCTGGCTGCGGGACGGCCATTTCGAGACGATGATCCCGGTCGATCCCGGCGCCGGCCCCTTCGAGGTGCGGGTCGAGACCGCGCTTGGGCTCCAAACCGACCGGGTCGCCGTCGCCGACGCGCCGCTGCCCGCAACCCCGTGGGGGGCGCAATGACCCGGGTTTCGCTGCTGGCCAGCCTCTACGGGTCGATCCTCCTCGTCGCGGTGTGGATCGCGGCGCAGGCGTTCGAGGCCGCCTCCGCGCGGGAGGTGACCTACCGCTACATCTCGGACGCGCTGGACAGCCGCGACAGCGCCCTGAGCGCGGTCGACTGGCAACAGCCCGCCGCGCCCCTCACCCGCCCCTTCACCCCGGCGGACGCCGACCGCATCGGTGTGGCCCTGACCGAGGCGTGGCAGGCGGTCGCCGTGGCCCAGGCCACCGGCCGGACCGACATCCTGTCCGACGCGCTGTCCGGGGTCGCGCTCGAACGCGCTCTGGCCGCCGCCGCGGACGCGCAGGCCCTCGGCGGCCGGATCGCAGTGCTGGCGCAGAGCGCGCGGCCGGTGTTCTACCATCTCGACGGCTCGGTCTTCCAGGCCGAGGTCGAGATGGTCGTCGCCCGCTACGCCACCGACCCCGCCACCGGGGCGCTGCTTCACCACGAGACGGGCATCGATACGGGCATCGTCACGCTGATGAACGAATCGAACGGCTGGCGGCTGTTCTCCTACGAACGGACCGGAACGCGGCCGCTGGCCGGAGCGGAGCCGGAGCGGCCGGGGGCGCGGCTGACGCAAACCCTGCGCGGGGTGAACTACTATCCCGCCGAGACCCCGTGGCGCGCCTTCTGGGCCGGGTTCGACACCGGCACCGTGGCGGCCGATCTCGCCCGGATCGGCGATCTCGGCGGCAACGCGGTGCGGGTCTTCCTGCCGGTCGCGGACTTCGGCGATGCCGCCCCGCCCGAGCGGCTCGCCGCGCTGGCCACGCTGCTGCGGCTGGCCGAGGCGGCCGGGCTGTCGGTGGTGCCGACGCTGTTCGACCTGCGGTCCGGCTACGGCCCCGGCGGCTGGGCCGCCGACCACCGGGCGTTGCAACGGGTGCTGCCGGTTCTGGCGGCCTCTCCGGCGGTGGTGCTGGTCGACCTCAAGAACGAACCCGACCTCGATTTCGCCGCCCACGGCCGCGGCGAGGTCGAGGCCTGGTTGCGGACGATGGCGGCGGCGGCGCGGGCAATCGCGCCGGACCTGCCGCTGACGGTGGGCTGGGCCGAGGCCGGGGCCGCGCCGCTGCTGGCCGACACGCTCGACGTGCTGAGCTACCACGACTACGCCGATCCCGGCGGGGTCGCCGCCCGGCTCGAGACGGTGCGGCGGGCGGCCGGTGGCAAACCCGTGCTGGTCACCGAGATCGGCGCCAGTTCCTACGCCGCCGCCTTCGGCTTTCCCGGTTCGGACCGCGGACAGGCGGCGGCGCTGGCCGCCCGGCTCAACGCGCTGGCGGCCGCCGACGGGGTCTTCGTCTGGACCCTGCACGATTTCGCCGCGGTCGATCCCACCGTGGTCGGCCGCTCGCCCTGGGTGCGGCGGCTGCAGGCGGCCTACGGGCTCTTCGACCGGGACGGCGCGCCGAAGCCGGCCGCGGCGGTGGTGCGGGCGTCCTTTCTCGACAGCGCAACCTATCCTGACGGATAGGACGCTGTGCGGATGCCCCGGCCGCGATGCCGCTGGGCCAGGGACGGGGGCCGCCGAAGGCGTGTATCCGGGGCGAAGACCCGTTCACGCCCCGACCGCCGCTTTGCCGGCGCGGGCCCAAGCCACCCGGAGCCCCGATGACCCAGGCCCTCCGCCTCGCCCTCGTTTCCGCCTTTCCGCCGGGCCGCCAGAGCCTCAACGAATACGGCCTGCACCTTGCCCGCGGGCTGGCCGACCGGCCCGACGTGGCCGAGGTGATCGTTATCGCCGACAGGCTCGACGGGCCTGCGGCCGAACTCGACCTCGGGCCTAAGGTCCGGGTCGAGCGGGTCTGGCGGTTCAATTCGCCGCTCGCCGGTCCCGCGATCCTGCGGCGGCTGCGGCGGATCGCGCCGGACGGCGCGCTGTGGAACCTGCAGACCGCCAGCTTCGGCGACCGCGAGCTGCCCGCCGCGCTGGGCCTGTTGGCGCCGATGGCGGCGCGCTGGCTCGGGGTGCCGAGCGGGATCATCGCCCACAACATCGTCGCCGGGATCGACCTCGACGCCACCCAGCTGCGCGGCCAGCGGCTGCGGCAGGCGGCGGTGCGGGCCGGCGGCGCGGTGGTCACGCGGGCGATGCTCGCGGCGGACTACGTCACCGTGACCCTGCGCGGCTACCGCGACACGCTGGCCGGGATCGCGCCCGGGGCCGAGGTCCACCTCGTGCCCCACGGCACCTTCGACACCGGCCGCCGGACGCTGACGCCGCTGGCCGACCGGCCCGGCCGGATCGTGACGATGGGCAAGTTCGGCACCTACAAGAAGCTCGACACCCTGCTCGCCGCCTTCGACCTGCTGCGCGCCGAGCCCGGCTTCGCCGACCTCGAACTGGTGATCGGCGGCACCGATCACCCAAGCACCCCGGGCTACATGGCCGGGCTCGCCGCGGCGCGGGCCGGCGATCCGGGGGTGATCTTTCACGGCTACGTTGCCGAGGACGACATCCCCGGCTTCTTCGGCGCCGCCCGGCTCTCGGTATTCGACTACACTTCCACCACCGGCAGTTCCGGCGTGCTGCACCAGACCGCGAGCTACGGCGCGGTGCCGGTGTTCCCGCGGATCGGGGATTTCGTCGACCTGTGCCGCGACGAGGGCCTAACCGGCGCGCATTACGCCCCCGGCGATACCGCCGGGATGGCGGCGGCGATGGCGGCGATGCTGCGCGACCTGCCCGGCGCCGAGTCGATCGCCGCGGCGAACCGCGACGCGGCGCTGGGAATGCCGTTCTCGGCGGTGGTGGACTTCCACGTCCGCCGGCTCGCCCCGCGTCCGGCCGGCGTGCCGGCATGCGCATCCGCGGCGGCCTGATCCGAATGGGACGGGACCCCCTATCCGCCCGGATAGCGGCACCGTCCCTTCGCGCCGTCCCGCTATCCGGGCAGCGAGATTTTTCTCTTTATTTGCAGATACATATCCTCTGGAAGCCGCGACAGGACGCGGTCAATTCGACACAAACCCGGCAGACATTCCGACGCGCTGACCGAGGTGCCGCCATGACCATCCTGACCACCGACTTCCTGCCCGACCCCGCCGTTCAGACCGCCGCTGACCCGGCCGCCGTGATCGTGGTGCCCTGCTACAACGAGGCCCGCCGGCTGTCGCCCGCCGCCTTCCTCGCCCATGCCGAGGCCGAGCCCGCGGTGTCCTTCCTGTTCGTCGACGACGGCAGCAGCGACGACACGCTCGCCCGGCTGACCGCGCTGCAGGCCGCCCGGCCCGGACAGATCGCGGTGCTGGCGCTCAGCCGCAACGCCGGCAAGGCCGAGGCGGTGCGCCAGGGCCTGCGCCATGCCGCCGCCGGCGGGGCCGCCTTCGTCGGCTACTGGGACGCCGACCTCGCCACCCCGCTGAACGCGATCGGGGATTTCCTGCGGATCGGCCGCCGGCTGCCCGAGGTCGAGGTGATCTTCGGGTCGCGGCGGATGATGCTCGGACACCGGATCGACCGCAGCTTCCGCCGCCGGATGGTGTCGCGTCTCTGCGCCGCGCTGGCCCGGCAGGCGGTCCGGCTGCCGGTGGCCGACACCCAGTGCGGCGCCAAGCTGATGCGCAACACGCCGGCCCTGCGCCGGGCGGTGGCGCAGCCCTTCACCGCCGGCTGGCTGTTCGACGTGGAGCTTTTCGCCCGGATCTCGGCCCGGCACGGCAACGCCCGGCGGGCCTTCTTCGAGATGCCGCTGGCCGAGTGGGACGAGGTCGCCGGCTCCAAGGTGACCGGCGGCGCCATCGCCCGCAGCGGGCTGCGGATGCTGCGCCTGATCGCCGAGACCCGGCTGGGCCTGCCCGCGCGCGCGCCGCTGGCCGCGCCGCCGGTCGCCCGCGCGGTCCTGCCCGCCGCCATCGCGGCGGTCGCCGCCCCGGCCAACACCGCCGCCGCCCCAGGCGCGGCCCGTCTGGCGGCCTGACCGATGACCGGCGTCGCCCTCTCTCCCGCCCTGTCCCCGGCCCGGCCCCGGCCCGCCGCCGCCCTGGTGGCGCTGCTGGCGACGCCGGCGCTGGCGGTGTTCGTGTCGTCGAACCTCGTGAACGCCGGGAACCTGGCCTTCAACATGCTGTTCAGCCGCTGGATGGGCCCCGAGATGTTCGGCGACCTCGCGCTGATCCTCACCGTGAAGCTGGCGGTGCTCGGGCTTCTCGGCGCGGCGCAGATGGCGGTCAGCCAGACCGTCGCCGGGACCGCCGCCGCCGACCGCCGGGCGACCCGCCGGGCGCTGGCGCGGATCAACCGGGCGGCCTTCGCCGGGCTCTGGCTGGCGCTGCCGGTGATCCTCCTGCTCATCGTCTCGGCCCGGCTGGGCGAGACCGCCGGTCTGGCCCGGCCTCAACTTCTGCAGATCCTCGCCCTGTCGCTGCCCTTCTCAGCCCCGCTGTGCCTCTTGCGCGGGGTCGCCTACGGCGCGGGGAACACCGGCCGGATCGTCCTTTCGGCGAATGTCGAGATGGCGGTCCGGCTGGCCGGGGCCTGCCTCGCCTGGCAGGCCGGGCTGGGGATCGAGGGGGTCGTCTGCGCCATCGGCCTGTCGATCCTCGCCGGCTGGGCGGTGCTCGCGGACCTGCTGCCGGCCGGCCGGGCGACCGCCCCGGCGCTGCGGCCGGTGCTGGCGGCGGTGGCGATCGGCGCCGCGCCCTTCGCGGTGCTGCAACTGGCGCAGGTCCTCGCCCTCGACGGCGAGATCTTCCTCGCCAAGGCGCGCCTCTCGGCCACCGAGGCGGGCCACGTCGCGGCGCTGTCGCTGTTCCAGCGGATCGCCTTCTTCGCCTGTTTCGCGCTGGCCTCGGTGCTGCTGCCCGGCATCGTCGCCGCGGCCCGGACCGGGCGCGGCGCGGGGGCGGCGCTGGCCCCGGTGGCGGCGCTGTTCCTCGCCGTCGCGGTGCCGTTCCTCGGGGCCATCGCGCTGGCCCCTGAAACCCTGATCCGGCTCCTTGCCGGGCCCGGCTTCACCGCCGCCGCGCCGGCGCTGCTGCCGGCCGGGATCGCCGCTGTGGCCTTCACCCTGTCCTACCTCGTCGCCACCGGGCTTGCCGCCCTGTCGGACCGGCGCGGGATCTGGGCGGTGGCCGCGGTCGCGGCGCTGCAACTGGCGCTGATGGCGGCCGCCTCCGGCGCGCCCGACGCGACGGTGACCGAACTTCTGACGCTCAAGGCGCGCTGCCAGGTGGGGCTGGCGGCGGGTCTCGGGCTCTACGCCCTCGCCACGACATGGCGGCGGCGCCTCGCGGCGGAGGCCGGACGATGACCCGGCCCCGCCAGACCCCGCCCCCCAACTCCGTCCCTTCCATCGAAAGACATCCCCACATGACCCTCGACTTCATTCGCCCCGTGATCCTCTGCGGCGGCAGCGGCACCCGCCTCTGGCCGGTCAGCCGGGCCGACATGCCGAAACAGTTCAGCCGGATCGCCGGGGGCCGGACCCTGCTGCAGGACACCGTCCGGCGGCTCGAGGACGCCGGCTGCGCCGACCCGCTGTTCCTGACCCATGCCGATTACCGGTTCCTCGTCGCCGGCCAGGCCGAGGAGATCGGGCTTACCGGGCACCGCATCGTGCTCGAACCCGAGGGGCGCAACACCGCCGCCTCGATCTGCGCCGCCGCCGAGATCCTGCACCGGACCGATCCAGAGGCGCTCATGCTGGTGGCCCCGTCCGACCACGCGCTGGCCGAGGTGATGCCCTTCGCCGCCGCGGTGGCGCGGGGCGCGGCGATCGCCCGCGAGGGACACATCGTCACCTTCGGGATCGCCCCGGACCGGCCCGAGACCGGATACGGCTACATCCAGGCGGCCCCCGACACCGACCCGTCCCGCCCCCGGCCCTACCTGCGCTTCGTCGAGAAACCCGACGCCGGGACCGCGGCGCGGATGCTCGACGAGGGCGGCTACCTGTGGAACGCGGGGATCTTCCTGATGACCGTGGCAACCGCGCGGGCCGCCTTCGGCCAGCACGCCCCGGCGCTGCGGGCGGCGGTGCGCCGGTCGGTCCGCGAGGCGCAGGAGGATCTCGATTTCCTCCGCCTCGGTCCGACCTTCGCCGCCGCCGCCGCCCTGCCCTTCGACAAGGCGGTGATGGAGCGCGGCCCAGGCTGGGTGGTGCCGATGGACTGCGGCTGGTCCGACCTCGGGACCTGGCGGTCGGTCTGGCAGCACAGCGGCCGCGATGCCGACGGGCTCGCGCTGTCCGGCCCGGCCCGGGGACTCGACTGCGCCGACACCCTGCTGATGTCCGCCGATCCGGGGGTCGAGGTGGTCGGCATCGGCCTGCGCAACATCGCCGCCATCGCCACCGGCGACGCGGTGCTGATCGCCGATCTGGACAGCGGGCAGTCGGTCGCGGCGGCGGCGGCGCAGCTCCGGGCCGAGGGCGTCCGGCAGGGCACCGGCTTCCCGCGCTGCGAACGGCCCTGGGGCCATTACGAGACCCTGTCCCTGGGCAACCGGTTCCAGGTCAAGTCCATCGTGGTCAAGCCGGGCGGCAAGCTGTCCCTGCAAAGCCACGTCCACCGGGCCGAGCACTGGGTGGTGGTCGCCGGCACGGCCACCGTGACGATCGGGTCGAACGAACGACTTCTGGGCGAGAACCAGTCGGTCTACATCCCCCTCGGGGAGGTCCACCGGCTGGCCAACGACGGCAAGGTGCCGCTGCAACTCATCGAGGTGCAGACCGGCTCCTACCTCGGGGAGGATGACATCATCCGCTACGAGGACGTCTACGCCCGCGCGTGATGGGGCTCCACTCACGGACAAGCCCCGCAGGTCCCGTGCCGCAACGTTTCATGCGGCACGGGGCCTGCACTTCTTGCAGGCCCCGGCCCGGAATGACAGCCTGACCCGGGCCGCGGCGCATGCCCCGCCCGGCAGGTTGTGCAGGACGGGGGACGGCACGTGGCCATCATCGAGACCGAGATCCGCGGCAGCGTCGCGGTGCTGACCATGTCGAACGGCGAGAACCGGCAGGACCTCGCCTTCGCCCGCGCGCTGCGCGATGCGCTCGACGCCGCGGAGGCGGACAGGGCGGTGCGCGCCGTCGTGCTGACCGCCGACGACGACAAGGCCTGGTCCACCGGGGTCGACCTGGCCTGGCTGATGCAGGCGATGCGGGAGGGCCGGCAGGCCGACGTCCGCGCCTTCATGTTCACCATGAACGAGGTCTTCGCCCGGCTGCTGCTGATGCCGGTCCCGGTCATCGCGGCGATTACCGGGCACGCCTTCGGCAACGGCGCGATGCTGGCCTGCGCCTGCGACTTCCGGTTCATGCGGGCCGACCGGGGCTATTTCTGCTTTCCCGAGGTCGACATCTCGATCCCGTTCCTGCCCGGCATGGTGGGCTTCGTCAGGAAGGCGGTGCCGCAGCACCGGTTCACCGAGATGAAGCTGACCGGGCGGCGGGTGACCGCCACCGAACTGGCCGCCGACCACGTGATCGAGGCCGCGCTGCCCGACGCCGAGGCGACCCGCGCGGCGGCCTGCGACTTCGCCGCCACCTTCAACAAGAAACGGGCGATCTTCGGCCTGCACAAGCGCCGGCTGCACCAGCACATCATCGACATCATGGAGGCCGAGGACCGGCCGCTGATCGAGGCGCTGGACCTGCTGGCCTGACCCGGCCGCGCCGCCCACCAGACAGACGCCGCCCCGGGCGGCCCCAGAAAGGACAAGACCCATGACCCACAGCTTCGATTTCTCCGGCAAGACGGTGTTCGTCGCCGGCGGCACCAGCGGCATCAACTACGGCATCGCCCAGGGCTTCGCCCGCTGGGGCGCGCGCGTCGCCGTCGCTTCGCGCAAGGCCGACAAGGTGGAGGCCGCGGTGGCCGGGCTGCGCGACCTCGGCGCCGAGGCCCATGGCGTGGCCTTCGACGTGCGCGACTACGACGCGGTGGCCAAGGGGCTGGCCGAGGCGGCGTCGCGGTTCGGCGGCAGCATCGACATCCTGATCTCGGGGGCGGCGGGGAACTTCCCGGCCCGCCTCACCGGCATGTCGCCCAACGCGGTCAAGTCGGTGGTCGACATCGACCTGCTGGGCACCTTCCACGTGATGCGCGCCGGCTACGAACACCTGACCCGGCCCGGCGCCTCGGTCGTCAACATCTCGGCGCCGCAGGCCTTCCTGCCGATGACCTACCAGTCCCATGTCTGCGCCGCCAAGGCCGGGGTGGACATGGTGACCCGGACGCTGGCGATGGAATGGGGGGCCGAGAGGATCCGGGTGAACTCGATCGTGCCCGGCCCGATCGCCGACACCGAGGGCATGGCCCGGCTGGCCCCGACGCCCGACCTGATGGACGCGGTGGCCCGGTCGGTGCCGCTCGGCCGGCTCGGCCGGGTCGAGGACATCGCCAACGCCGCCGGGATGCTGTGTTCGGACGCCGGGGCCTACATCTCGGGGGTGATCCTGCCGGTGGACGGCGGCTGGAGCCAGGCCGGGGCCTCGGCGGTGATGGGCAAGATGGCCGCCTTCATGGACAAGATGACGGCCGGCTGAGGCGGGCCGGTGCCGCTCAGGGCAGCGGGCCGACGCCGATCACCAGCGGGTGCAGCGCAATCAGCCCGGCCCAGACGGCGACCCCGGCGGCGATCCGCAGGCCGGGCCGGTGCCCGGCCCAGCCGGGCGCGCGCCAGGGCTGCGCCGCCACCGCCGCCCGGGTCCGGGTCCAGTCCGCGCCCCGCTCGCGCCGCCGTCGCCGGTCGATGAGCCGCATCCCGAGAAGCGCGAAGCCCCCGAACACCCCGAACAGGATGACGTGGGCCAGCTCGCCGTTGGCCAGCAGGTGCGCCAGCGCCCAGAGCGCCAGCGCGGCCAGCAGCGGATGCCGGACGATGCGCACGATCCCCGGCCGCGCCGGGTCGAACCGGTCCGCGTCGCCGCCGCCGAACGAGAACGGGTTGGGCCGGCCGATGGCCAGAGCCGCCAGCAGGCAGGCCGCCAGCATCAGCGCCAGCGCGGCGTGGGTCTGCCACGGCAGCCGCGGCCAGAGCAGCACCGCCGGGGCCCGCCCCGCGGCGACGATCAGCCAGCCCAGCACCGCCACCGACAGCGCCGAATAGGCGGCGGCGAAACCGCGCCGGCCCAGCGCCCGTTCCAGCACCGGCCGCAGCGGCGGCCGGATCGGCACCGAATGGCTGAGGAAGAAGACCGCGAAGGCCAGCGCGAACCCGCCCCACCCCGCCATCGCTCAACCCTCCGCCCGGGGCCGCAGCAGCAGCGGCGCGAACAGCACCGCGAAACCGCCGAAAGCCGCGATCCAGGCCAGCCCCGACACCGCGTGCAGCAGCCCCGCCTGCCCCGGCAGCGCCCCGGCGGCGAGCCGCGCCAGCACCGCGAGGCCCAGCGCCACGAACAGCGCGGTGACGCCCGGTCCGGCGGTCAGCGGCCGGCCGGTATGGCCCAGCGATGCCCGCGCCATGACCGCCAGCGTCATGCCGCCCACCGCTCCGGCCATCCACAGGTGCTGCGCCGCCGCGGCCATCTGCGCGCCCGGCCAGACCAGCGCCGCGCCCAGCGCCAGCGCCCCCAGCGGCAGGCAGGCGAAGGTCGCGTGCAGCACCGCGACCAGCGGCTCGGCCCCGGTGCGAACGCCCCGCCACCGCGATAACCGCCAGAGGTGCAGCAGCCCCGCGCCGATCAGCGCCGCGCCGGTCGCCCCGGCGTGGGGCCACAGCACCCAGGCCGCCAGCGCCGCGATCAGGGTGGCGAGCGCCGCCCGGTCCACCGCGCCGAAGGCCGCCGGCAGCCGGGTCTCGCCCCGCGCGACAAGCCAGTTGCGGGTGAACGCCGGGACGATCCGGCCGCCGATCAGCGCGATCAGCAGCAGCGCCGCGGCGAGGCCGAGCCGCAGGCCCGCGCCCTGCGCCGCCGCGCCGCCGGCCGCCGCCTGCCAGTGGAACAGCGCGTTGGCGGCGACGTAGACCGAGACCAGCGCCACCACCACGAGGTTGCGGCGGTTGCCGGCGGCGACGATCTCGCGGCCGGTGAACAGGGTCAGTGCGACGATCGCCGACAGGTCGATCAGCGCCACCGCGAGCGCCGGAAGGACCGCCGACAGCGTCACCGCCACCCGGCCCGCCAGCCACAGCGCCACCAGCGCGGCGAGCGGCGCCCCGGTCAGCGGCGGCCGCCCGGTCCAGTTCGGCACCGCGGTCAACAGGAAGCCGCCGATCACCGCGCCGAGGTAGCCGAACAGGATCGCGTGGGCGTGCCAGGCGACCGGGTCCCAGGCGACGGGCAGCGCCACCGCGCCGGACAGCAGCCCGACCCACAACGCCATCGCCAGCGCCGCCCAGAGCGCCGCGCCGAGAAAGAAGGGCCGCAGCCCGAGACTGAAGACCGCCAGCGGCGCGCCGCCGCGCCGGTCCCTGCCGCCATCCATCGCCAATGCCATGCCCGGTCTCTCCTTGCCGCCAGCGCCTGCCCGCCCGGTCTAGCCCGGCCCGCCCGCGCCGCCGTTGACCCCGGTCAATCTCGGCGCGGAAACGCCTCCGCGCCCCGGCAATCGCCCCCGGATCGGCCCGGAGCAGGCCCATTTCAGCCGCATTCCGCGGTCACCTTGGTCGGGATCGGGTGCGAGACAGTCGATGACGGAGAGGACGATGGCAGCACTACTCGAGCGGTTCTGGAACGACGAACGCGGCAACACGACCGTGGACTGGCTGGTGCTGACCGCCGGGATCGTTCTTCTGGGTGCGGCGGTCGGCGCGGCAGCCGCGCCGGGATCGGCCGACCTCGCCAGCGACCGGGGTGTCGCGGTCGAGGACAGCAACGTCGGCATCTGACGCCGCCGGGCCGCGCCCGGTTCGTCAGGCCAGCAGCCCCGGGTCCGGACCCAGTTCGGCACCCGGAAACACCGCGCCCTCGATCTCGGTGCGGGACAATCCGAACAACCCCCGCAGGATCCACCCGGCATGGGCGCGCAGGTCGCGCGTCGGCATCAGGTCGCGGCGGTCGTAGAGATCGGCCTCGGCCAGCCCCGGCCAGTCCGCAACCACCTGCCCCCGGGCCAGCGCGCCGCCGGCGAGCAGCATCGCGCCGCCGGTGCCGTGATCGGTGCCGCGGGTGCCGTTCTGCCGGGCGGTGCGGCCGAATTCGGTCATGCAGACCACCGCCGTCCGTCCCCAGACCGGCGCGCCCAGCGCGGCCCGCAGGGTCAGGATCGTGTCGGCCAGCTGGTCCAGCGCCCGCGCCAGCCCGCCGGCCTGGTAGTTGTGGGTGTCCCAGCCGTTGAGCGAGAACGCGGCGATCCGGGTCTCGGCCCGCAGCCGCCCGGCGGCGAACTCGGCCAGCCGGACATGGCCGCCGCCCAGACCGACCCCGTCAATCATCGGGCTGTCCTCCAGCATCGCCCGGGTCTCGGCGCGGGCGGCGCCGTCGCGCATCTCGGCGGCGATGGCGATGGCCCGGGCGCTGGCGTCGCGGAACAGCGGGTCGTCGTGGTGCACGAGGTCGAGCAGCCGGACGGCCTGCGGCGACAGGCTCAGCCGGGTCTGCGGCGACCAGCTCTGCGCCGCCGCCGCGCCGCGCAGGATCAGCATCTGCTCCTGCCCCACGGCATAGGCGGTCTCGGCGGTGACGCCGGGCACCACCTGCAGCATCCGGTTCAGCCAGCCGTCGCGCAACGCCTCGTCCGGCCCGCCGATCCCGGCTTCGAGGATGTCCTGCCCGTCGAAATGGCTGCGCTTGTCGCGGTAGGGGGTCGAGACGGCGTGGACGGCGCTCATCTCCCCCGCCTGCCACAGCGGCATCAGCCGCTCCAGCGCCGGGTGCAGCGCCCAGAACCCGCTGCCGAGCGGCAGGCCGCCGGCGCCCGGCGCGCCGCCGAGGCCGGGGCGCAGCGCGGCGAAATCGCGGTCTCCCAGGGGCCGGACCACGTCGAGCCCGTCCATCCCGCCGCGCAGGATGATGACCACCAGCCGGTTCTCCCACGGTGCCGAGGCCAGCGCGATCGGGGTGAGCAGCGGGCTCGCCGCCGCCGAGCAGCCCAGCGCGAGGCCGCCGAGGAAGGCGCGCCGGTCCAGCGTCCGGTCGGTCATCGGCTCATCTCCTGTTGAAGGCGGCGGAGGCGAGCACCACGCCCACCCCCTCGGCCACGGTTTCGGCGGCGCCCGCCGCGAAGCGGACGGCCTGCGGCGCGGCGGGGCCGAGCGCGGTCTCGGCAAAGGCCCGCGGGTCCGGCAGGTCGGGCCGCAGCGCCGCCGGGGCCGACATCGCCCAGGTGATCCGGGTCGCCATGCCCTGCGGCGTGATCCAGGCCTCCGCCGCCTCGGGCCAGCCGTCCGGACCCGGCGGCGCCTCCCACGGCTGGCCCATCTCGATCAGCGGCGTGTGGAACAGCCGGCGCAGGTCGCGGAGCGACAGCGCCAGCAGGGTCTCGGGCGGCACCGCCAACGCCCGCAGCGCCGAAGCGATGAAGTCCAGCGGCGGCTTCACCTTGCGCGGTTCCGGCCGCCAGGCTTCGGGGTGGGTCAGCAGCGCCTCGGTCACCGCGAGGAGATCGCCGCCGGTGTCCCGCCAGCGGGCCGTGAGCGCCGCCACCAGGTCCGGCGGCGGGTCGTCGGCGACGAAATGCACGGCCAGCTTGCGGGCGAGGTGGGCGGCGGTGGCCGGATGCGCGGCGAGATCGTCGAGCGCGTCGTGGATCGCCTCCAGCGCGCCGCGCCGGGTCCCGCCATAGGTCTCGCCCAGCACCGTCTCCGCCCCCGGCTCGACGATCGCCTGCCGGAACCGGAAGCGGCCGTCACCGTCCACCGACAACCCGGTCAGAAGCTCCGCCAGCTCGGTCACGTCGCGCTGGCCATAGGCCGCCGAGACCCCGAGGGTATGCAGTTCGAGCAGTTCCCGCGCTAGGTTCTCGTTCAGGCCCCGGCCGCGGCGCTGCCCGACCAGCGACCCCGGCCCCACCGACTGCACCTGGTCGAGATAGGTCAGCATCACCGGGTGGGTCACCGCCGCCCGCAGCATGTCGGCGAAGCGGCCGGCGAGGTGCGGCCGGATCGCGTCCTGGACGTAGGCCGAGACGAGGTGACGGGCCGGGCCCTGCCGGGACCGGACGGTGAAGTGATCGGCCCAGAACCAGGTCAGGCGCTCGCGCAGGCCGTCGGCGGTGGTGGCCGCCCGGGCGAGGGTCCGCATCGCGTTGGTGGCGGCGGCGCGCTGGGCCGCGCGGTTGAGGGCGCGCAGGGCGTCCCGCGCCTCGGCCTCACCGGCGGTGCCTGCGGCGTCGCGGCGGGCGCGGTTGGCGGCGCGCAGGGCGGCGACGCTCGGCGCGACGGCGTCGAGACCGGGGATCGGGTGGGCCGCGGCGGCGGCGTCCGGCCCGGCGAGCC
>JBFKOW010000032.1:0-24990 GCA_041628615.1 Paracoccaceae bacterium
CGGATCCGGGCGTCGGTCAGGCCGCGGCGCCGGGCGCGGAGGATGTGCTGGCGCCATTCGTAGTCGGACCCCAGCCGCAGCGCGGCGCGCAGGATCACAACCTCGGAATTGGCCGGTCCGAGCGCGTTGTCGTTCACGATGTGGTCGCGGAGCGCCGCCCAGGCCCGCAGCAGCGCCGGATGCCGGGCCATCGTCCGGTAGACGTTGAGGCTGCCGGCGAAGCCGTCCCGCAGGTCGGCGAGCGACGCGGGCCAGTCGGCGTCGGCCAGGGGGGCGAAGCGGTCCGCCGACATCATGCCATGCCCGCATTGCGGTCGAACGGCGCGAAGCTCTCGGCCCGCGACCGCCGCCAGCGCGACCGGTAGCCGAAGGAATCGTCCTCCTCGGTCTCGTCGAGAAGGAAGCCCTCGGGAAGGTAGGGATAGACCTCCTCGCCGGTCACCATGTCCCGGTCGCGTTCGCGCATGATGAGGTGATGCGGCAGGAAGTCGCCGGGGTGGGACAGGCCCGCGGCCGCGGTCATCTCGGCGACCGCGTGCAGGGTGTTGGCGTGGAACCGGGCGACCCGCTCGCACTTGTCGGCGACCACCAGCGCCCGCGCCCGCCGCGGGTCCTGCGTCGCCACGCCCACCGGGCAGCGGTTGGTGTGGCACGCCTGGGCCTGGATGCAGCCGATGGCGAACATGAAGCCGCGCGCCGAGTTGGCCCAGTCGGCCCCAAACGCGATCATCTTGAGGATCGCGAAGGAGCTCACCAGCTTGCCCGAGGCGCCGAGCTTGATGCGGTCGCGCAGCCCGGCCCCGCGCAGGGTGTTGTGGGCGAAGGTCAGACCCTCGACCAGCGGCATCCCGAGATGGTCCGCGAACTCGACCGGCGCGGCGCCGGTGCCGCCTTCCTTGCCGTCGACGACGATGAAGTCGGGGACGATCCCGGTCTTGAGCATCGCCCGGACCATGCACATGAACTCGCGCCGGTGGCCGATGCAGAGCTTGAAGCCGACCGGCTTGCCGTCCGACAGGTCGCGCAGCTTGCCGATGAACTCCATCAGCCCGATCGGGGTCGAGAACTCGGGATGCGCGGCGGGCGAGATGCAATCGACGCCCATCGGCACTCCGCGGGCCTCGGCGATCTCGGCGCTGATCTTGGCACCGGGAAGCATCCCGCCGTGGCCCGGCTTCGCGCCCTGGCTCAGCTTCAGCTCGATCATCTTGACCTGCGGGTCGGCGGCCTGTTCGCGGAACTTGTCGGGGTCGAACCGGCCCTCCGGGGTGCGGCAGCCGAAATAGCCCGAGCCGATCTCCCAGATCAGGTCGCCGCCGCCCTGCCGGTGGTAGCGGCTGATCCCGCCCTCGCCGGTGTCGTGGGCGAATCCGCCCATCTTCGCGCCGGTGTTCAGCGCCAGGATCGCGTTCGACGACAGCGCGCCGAAGCTCATCGCCGAGATGTTGAAGATCGAGGCGTCGTAGGGATGCCTGCAGTCCGGCCCGCCGATCCGCACCCGGAAATCGGGATTGTCGATCTTCGTGGGCACCGCCGAATGGGTCAGCCATTCGTAGCCCGCATCATAGACCCGGCGGCGCGAGCCGAAGGGCCGCTTGTCCTCGACCCCCTTGGCGCGCTGGTAGACGAGGCTGCGCTGGTCGCGCGAGAAGGGCTCCTCGTCGGCGTCGCTTTCGATGAGGTATTGCCGGATCTCCGGCCGGACCCCCTCGAACAGGAACCGCATGTGCCCGATCACCGGGTAGTTGCGCAGGATCGAGTGGCTGGGCTGGGTCAGGTCGTAGATGCCGAGCGCGGTCAGCGGCGCGAAGACCGCCAGCGGGATCGCGAACCACGGGCTGAACACCAGCCCGATCAGCGAGAGGAGCGCGAGGGCTGCGCAGCCGCCGAGGATGGAAAACCGGGTCATGGTCGCCGCCGCCGTCAGATCGCCGCCGCGAAGGCGGTTTCGAGTTTGTCGGTCAACTCCTCGATCTGGGCGTCCTCGATGATGAAGGGCGGGGCGAGCAGGACATGGTCGCCGCGCCGCCCGTCGATGGTGCCCGCCATCGGGTAGCAGATCAGCCCGGCCTCGAAGGCCGCCTTCTTGACCTTGCCGGCGATGCCGCGGGACGGGTCGAAGGGCGCCTTGGTGGCGCGGTCCTCGACGATCTCGAGGCCGCGGAACAGGCCGCGGCCGCGGATGTCGCCGATATGGGGATGGTTGCCGAAGCGGGCGGTCAGGCTGTCGGCCAGCCTCTCGCCCTTCTCGCGGACCCGGGGCAGCAGGCCGCGGTCGAGGATCGCCGACACCACCGCGTGCCCGGCCGCCGCCGCCGCCGGGTGGCCGAGATAGGTGTGGCCATGCTGGAAGAAACCCGACCCGCCGGCGATCGCGTCATAGACCTCCGCGGTACAGAGCATCGCGCCGATCGGCTGGTAGCCGGCGCCGAGCCCCTTGGCGATGCACACGATGTCGGGCGTCACCCCGTCCTGTTCGCAGGCGAAGAGCGTGCCGGTCCGGCCCATGCCGCACATCACCTCGTCGAGGATCAGCAGGATGCCGTGCCGGTCGCAGATTTCGCGGATCCGCTTGAAATAGCCCGGCGGCGGGGCCAGCGCCCCGGCGGTCGCGCCGACCACCGGCTCGGCCATGAAGGCCATCACCGTCTCGGGGCCGACCCGCAGCAGTTCCTCCTCGAGCGCGTCGGCGGCGCGCAGGCCGTAATCCTCGAGGCTCTCGCCGTCGTGGCGGTAGCGGTATTCGTAGCAGGGGTCGATGTGGCTGACATCGAGCAGGAGCGGCCCGAACTGCGCCCGGCGCCATTCGTTGCCGCCCGCCGACAGCGCGCCGATGGTGTTGCCGTGGTAGCTCTGCTTGCGGGCGATCAGGCGGCCGCGGCCCGGTTCGCCCTTCTCGACGTGGTATTGCCGGGCGAGCTTGATCGCCGCCTCGGTCGCCTCGGAGCCGCCGGAGACGAGGTAGACCCGGTCCAGACCCGCAGGCGCATTGGCGATCAGCAGGTCGGCCAGCGCCTCGGCCGGCTCGGAGGTGAAGAATCCGGTATGGGCGAAGGCCAGCGTGTCGAGCTGCTTCTGGATCGCGGCGACGATGGTCTTGTCGCCGTGGCCGAGGCAGGACACCGCCGCGCCCCCCGATCCGTCGAGATAGCGCTTGCCGGCGGCGTCGATCAGGTAGCAGCCCTCGCCGCCCACGGCGACGGGCGTGGCCTGGCGGCTGTGGCGGGGAAAGATGTGCGACATGGGCGGCGATCTCCCGGCTGGCTGTTGTCTCCGTTCATGCCACCGGAACGGGGTCGGTGGCGTGGCCGGCCGCCGCCCGTAACGGCGGCGGCCGGACAGGGCCGGGGCCGGATCAGGCCGCGGCTTGCGGCGAGTGATCGGCGACCGCGGCGGCCAGCGCCGCCTCGAAGATCGCCAGACCTTCCTCGATGATAGCGTCCGAGGCGGTCAACGGCACCATGATCCGCACCGCGTTGCCGTGCATCCCGCAGGCCAGCAGGATCAGGCCCCGCTTCAGCGCGTGGGCGATCACCGACTTGGTGAAGGCGGCGTCCGGGGCCGCGGTGTCGAAGTCGCTGACGAACTCCACCGCCAGCATCGCGCCGAGCCCGCGGATGTCCCACATCCGGTAGGGGGCGACGCGGGCGCCCATCTCGGCCAGCCGTTCGCGGAACGTGTGGCCGAGGGCCGTGGAACGGGCCAGCAGGCCCTCGGTCTCGATCGCCTCGATCGCGGCCAGCGCGGCGGCGCAGGCCACCGGGTTGCCGCCATAGGTGCCGCCCAGCCCGCCCGGGGCCAGCGCGTCCATCACCTCGGCGCGGCCGATCACGCCCGCGACCGGGTAGCCGCCAGCCATCGACTTGGCGACGGTGATCAGGTCGGGGACGACGCCGGAATGCTCGATCGCGAACCAGGTGCCGGTGCGGCCGAAGCCCGCCTGCACCTCGTCGGCCACCAGCAGGATGCCGTGCCGGTCGCAGATCGCGCGCAGGGCGCGCAGCATCTCGAACGGCACCGGGTGGTAGCCGCCTTCGCCGAGAACCGGCTCGATCACGATGGCCGCCACACGGTCGGGCTGCGCATCGGTGAGGAACAGGGTCTCGAGCCCGTTCAGCGCATCCTCGACGGTGATCCCGGTGCGGGCGTCGGGGAACGGGGCGCGGAACACGTCGGCCGGGAACGGCCCGACGTCCTTCTTGTAGGGCGACACCTTGCCGGTCATGCCCAGCGTCAGCAGGGTGCGGCCGTGATAGCCGCCGGTGAAGCAGATCACCCCGGTCCGGCCGGTGGCGGCGCGGGCGATCTTGACCGCGTTCTCAAGCGCCTCGGCGCCGGTGGTGACCAGCAGCGTCTTCTTGGCGAAGTCGCCCGGCGCCAGCGCGTTCAGCTTCTCGGCCAGCGCCACGTAGGGCTCGTAGGGCACGACCTGGAACGAGGTGTGGGTGTAGAGGTCTTCCTGCGCCTTGGCGGCGGCGATCACCGCGGGGTGGCGGTGGCCGGTGTTCAGCACCGCGATGCCGCCGGCGAAGTCGATGTAGCGGTTGCCCTCGACGTCCCAGAGCTCGGCGTTCTCGGCCTTCGCGGCGAAGATCGGCGCGGCCGAGGCGACGCCGCGGGCGACGGCGGCCTCGCGGCGGGCGAGGAGCGCGGCGTTGGTGGTCGCGGCGGCGGCGGCGGCGCGCGGCGCGCGGGCCACGGCCTGGGTCGGGGCGGCCGCTTCCGGCGCGGTCTTGCGGGCCGGCTTGGCAGCGGGTTTCGCGGCGGTCTTGGCGGCGGCGTTCTGCTTGGCCCTGGCGCCGGTCTTGCGGGTCTTGGTGGTCGCTGTCATGGCGATGCCTCTCTGGAGATGTTTATTTTTTTCGATACCATGCTTAGAATAATTGTCAACGCGAGTCGGCTTCCCCGGCGGCCCCGATTTCAGAGAAGTCCCTGTAAAATAAGGGTGAAATTTGCCCCGGGTGAAGAAATGTTGACAGGCTGGGGGTCAACTGTTCAACATATCAAACAACAGATGAGGAAAAATGGGTGCAGGGTGGAGTGAACATCGGCGACAAGCTCAAGTTGATTCGCGAATCCCGGGGGCTTTCCCAGCGTGAACTTGCCGGCCGTGCCGGCATGACGAACGGTGCGATCTCGATGATCGAGAAGAACCGGACCAGCCCGTCGGTGTCGTCCCTCAAGCGAATCCTCGACGGAATCCCGATGACGTTGTCGGAATTCTTTCAGGAGGTCGAGGACAACCGGGAGCCGAAGTATTTCTACGCCGCCGACGAGTTCGTCGAGCTGTCGCCGCAGGAGCTCGGGCTCGGGGGCCGGGCCGCGCGCCTGTCCCTGCGGCAGGTGGGCGATGCATGGAGCCACAAGTTGCAGATGCTGCACGAGACCTATCCGCCGGGGGCCGAGACCGGCCCGGAAATGCTGAGCCACGATTCGGAGGAATGCGGAATCGTCGTGTCCGGCATCATCGAGGTGACCGTGGGCGACCAGGTCAGGGTGCTCAATCCCGGCGACGGATACCTTTTCGACAGCCGTATCGCTCACCGTTTCCGGAATATCGGAGACAGCGAGTGCGTGATCATCAGCGCCTGTACGCCGCCCACGTTTTGAACCCCGGGGCCGTTCTGTCCTAACCTGCCCCGACACGCCCGACTCGGCCGCAAGGCCGCACCGGACAACCAGAGACGAAGACCAACAGAGGAGACTTCGATGCTGAACCTGAAGAACCTGATCGGCGCTGCCGCTCTGGCCGCCACGGCCGGGGCCGCGACCGCCGAAGAGACCTTCATCACCATCGGCACCGGCGGCCAGACCGGCGTCTACTACGTTGTCGGCCAGTCGATCTGCCGGCTGGTGAACCGCGGCACCGCCGAGCACAACCTCAAGTGCACCGCCCCGTCGACCGGCGGTTCGGTGGCCAACATCAACGCCATCAAGGCCGGCGACATGGACATGGGCGTGGCCCAGTCCGACTGGCAGTACTACGCCTACAACGGGTCGCCCCAGTTCGAGGGCGGCGCGGTGCCGGAACTGCGGGCCGTGTTCTCGGTCCACGGCGAGCCGTTCACCGTCGTGGCCCGCACCGACAGCGGCATCGCCACCTTCGACGACCTGCGCACCGCCCGGGTCAACATCGGCAACCCCGGCTCCGGCCAGCGCGGCACGATGGAAGTGCTGATGGGCGCCCTCGGCTGGGATCTGGGCGATTTCGCCCTCGCCTCCGAGTTGAAGTCCGCCGAGCAGTCGGCCGCCCTCGGCGACAACAAGGTGGATGCGATCATCTTCACCGCCGGCCACCCGAACGGGTCGATCCAGGAAGCCACCACGACCACCGATGCCCGGCTGATCCCGGTCACCGGCCCGGCCATCGACGAGCTCGTCTCCGCCAATCCCTACTACGCCAAGGCCGTCGTGCCGGGCGGCATGTACCGCGGCACCGACGAGGACGTCGAGACCTTCGGCGTGAAGGCGACCTTCGTGACCTCGGCCAACGTCCCCGACGAGGTGGTCTACCAGGTCGTCAAGGCGGTCTTCGACAACTTCGACCGCTTCAAGGGCCTGCACCCGGCCTTCGCCAACCTCACCGAGGAGGCGATGATCTCGGAGGGCCTGAGCGCCCCGCTGCACCCCGGTGCCGAGCGCTACTACCGCGAGCGCGGCTGGCTGAACTGAGCCCTGCGGGGATCTGAAACCACCGGCGGCGCGGAGGCCCCGCGCCGTCGGCCCTGACCAGACAACATCAGGACGGCGGCAGCCGCCGCAGGGGGCAGAAATGGCCGACAGAGACGAAAAGCACCAGTTCCAGGCCGCGCGGGTGGAGGCGGAAGCCGCCGGCCGCGGCGGGCTGAGCCAGGCCGAACTCGACGAACTCGTCGCGTCCTCGGATACCGGCGGCCGGAACCTGACCGGCCCGGTCGGCACCTTCCTGATGCTGGTGGCGCTTGCCTGGTCGCTGTTCCAGCTCTGGATCTCGTCCCCGATCCCGTTCATGGTCGGCTTCGGCGTGTTCAACGACACCGAGGCCCGGTCGATCCACCTGGCCTTCGCCGTCTTCCTTGCCTTCGCCGCCTTCCCCGCCGCCCGCACCCCGGCGCAGCTCGGGCTCGGCATCGGCGTGCCGCTCCTGCTCGCGCTGCTGTTCGTGATCGGCGCCAAGGAGGGCACCTCGATCTGGTACATTCCGCTGGCCGGCATCGCCATGGCCGGCGCGGTGTTCCTCGGCTCGCCCAAGAACCGGGTCCCGGTCTGGGAATGGGCGCTGGCGATCCTCGGGGCGGCCTCCGCGATCTACCTGTTCGTCTTCTACACCGACATCTCGCGCCGGGTCGGCGCGCCGGTCACGCAGGACTTCGTGGTCGCGGTGCTGGGCCTGATGCTGCTGCTCGAGGCGACCCGCCGGGCGCTCGGGCCGGCGCTGATGATCGTGGCGACGATCTTCCTCGTCTATACCTTCCTCGGGCCCTACATGCCCGACATCATCGCCCACAAGGGCAACAACCTCTCAGAAGTGGTCAACCACCACTGGATTACCACCGAGGGCGTGTTCGGCATCGCGCTGGGCGTCTCGACCTCGTTCGTGTTCCTGTTCGTCCTGTTCGGGTCGCTGCTCGACAAGGCGGGGGCCGGCAACTACTTCATCCAGGTCGCGTTCTCGCTGATGGGCCACCTCCGGGGCGGCCCGGCCAAGGCGGCGGTCGTGTCGTCGGCGATGACCGGCCTGATCTCGGGGTCGTCGATCGCCAACGTGGTCACCACGGGCACCTTCACCATCCCGCTGATGAAGAAGGTCGGCTTCTCGTCCGAGAAGGCCGGCGCGGTCGAGGTGGCGTCCTCGGTCAACGGCCAGATCATGCCGCCGGTGATGGGCGCCGCGGCCTTCATGATGGTCGAATACGTCGGCATTCCCTATTTCGACGTGGTCAAGCACGCCTTCCTGCCCGCCGTCATTTCCTACATCGCGCTGGTCTACATCGTGCACCTGGAGGCGATGAAGGCCGGGATGAAGGGCCTGCCGCGGGCCTACGAGCCGAAGCCCATCGTGCAGCGGCTGATCGGCATCGCCTTCACCGTGGCGGCGATCTGCGTGCTGTCCTTCGCGGTCTATTACGGAATGGGCTGGATCCGGCCGACCTTCGGCTCAGCCGCCGGCTACGTCGTCTTCGGCTTCCTGACGCTGGTCTATGTCGGCCTGCTCTACGTCGCCTCGCGCGAGGAGCCGCTGCACATGGACGACCCGAACGCGCCGGTGACCTCGCTGCCGCTGCCGGGGCCGACGGTGCGGGCCGGCCTGCACTTCATCCTGCCGGTCGTGGTGCTGGTCTGGGCGCTGATGGTGGACCGGCTGTCGCCGGGCCTGTCGGCCTTCTGGGCCTCGGCCTTCATGATCTTCATCCTGCTCACCCAGCGTCCGCTGATGGCGATCATGCGCGGCGAGGGGGCGTTCGGCGCGGCGATCAACGGCGGCTTCACCGACCTGATCGAAGGGCTGGTCGCCGGGGCGCGCAACATGATCGGCATCGGCATCGCCACCGCCACCGCCGGCATCATCGTCGGCGCGGTGAGCCAGACCGGCGTCGGCTCGGCGCTGGCCGACGTGGTCGAGGTCCTGTCGGGCGGCAACATCCTTGCCATCCTGTTCCTGACCGCCGTCCTGTCGCTGATCCTCGGGATGGGGCTGCCGACCACCGCGAACTACATCGTGGTCTCGGCCCTGCTCGCCCCGGTGATCGTGTCGCTGGGCCAGCAGAACGGGCTGATCGTGCCGCTCATCGCGGTGCACCTGTTCGTGTTCTACTTCGGGATCATGGCGGACGTGACCCCGCCGGTGGGGCTTGCCTCCTTCGCCGCCGCGGCGGTGTCGGGGGGCGATCCGATCCGGACCGGCGTGGTGGCGTTCTTCTACAGCCTGCGGACCGCCGCGCTGCCCTTCCTGTTCATCTTCAACACCGAGCTTCTGCTGATCGAGGTCGGCTGGGGGCAGGGGATCTTCGTCTTCATCGTGGCGACCGTGGCGATGCTGCTGTTCGCCGCCGCGACGCAGGGCTGGTTCCTGGCCCGCAACCGCGCCTACGAGACGGTGGCGCTGCTGCTGATCGCCTTCACCCTGTTCCGCCCGGGCTTCTGGATGGACATGGTCGCGCCGCCCTTCGAGGACGTGCCCCCGACCCAGATCGCCGAGGCGGCGATGGGCGTGGAGCCGGGGCAGGAACTCATGCTGCAGGTCAGCGGCCTGAACGCGGTCGGCGACCCGATCACCTTCGCCGCGCTGCTGCCGGTGGGCGAAGGCGAGACCGGCGAGGACCGGCTGTTCGCCGCCGGGCTCGAACTGCTGAACGACGGCGACACGGTGATGATCGACAATGTCGGCTTCGACAGCGCCGCGCAGCAGGCCGGGCTCGACTGGGACCAGAAGATCGAAGGGGTGCGGGCTCCGGTGCCGCAACCGTCGAAATACTGGATGTTCCTGCCGGCGCTGGGCCTGCTGGCGCTGATCGTGATGATGCAGCGGCGCCGGGCGGACCCGGCCCCGGCGACGGCCTGAGGAGGATATGGCGATGTTCAAGACGGTATTGCTGCCGATCGACCTGAACCACCCGGCGAGCTGGGAAAAGGCGTTGCCGATGGCCCGCGGTCTGGCCGGGCCCGACGGCGCGGTCCACGTGTTGGGCATCGTCCACGACATCGGGTCGGCGATGGTCGCCGCGGTGCTGCCGCCGGACTTCGAGCGCCAGGCGCTCGACCGGATGGAGGCCGACCTCGAAGCCTTCATCGCCGGGCAGCCGTCCGAGGGCGCGGCGCTGCACCCGAAGGTCGGCCACGGCCATGTGCCCGAGACCATCCTCGCGGCCGCGGCCGGGGTGAACGCCGATCTCATCGTGATGGCCTCGCATCCGCCGAGCGACCTGCGTATCCTCCTCGTCGGATCGAATGCCGACAAGGTCGTCCGGCACGCCGAGATCCCGGTGCTGGTGGTCCGCTGACCGCCGATCGCCGGGCGGCCCGTCCGCCCGGCAATGACAACCAAGGAGAGCAGACCGAATGACCCCTTTCGCCATTGCCGGCATCCAGATGCATGTGGCCGCCCTGCATTCCAACACGGAAGCGATGCGGCACCGGCTCGACGTGCTGATGGCGCGCTTTCCCTGGACCCAGATGGTGCTGTTCTCGGAGCTGGCCCCGTTCGGGCCGCTGCACACCTATGCCCAGCCGTTCCCGAACGACGTGCTGCGCGAGTTCCAGGAGGACGCGCGGCGTCACGGCGTCTGGCTGATCCCCGGCTCGATGTTCGAGAAGGCCGAGGACGGCAAGATCTACAACACCGCGGTGGTCATCAACCCGCAGGGCGAGATCGTCACCCGCTACCGCAAGATGTTCCCGTTCAAGCCCTACGAGGCCGACATTGCCTCGGGCACCGAATTCTGCGTCTTCGACGTGCCGGGCGTGGGCCGCTTCGGCCTGTCGATCTGCTATGACATCTGGTTCCCGGAAACGACCCGGCAACTGACCAGCCAGGGGGTCGAGGTGCTGCTCAACCCGGTGCTGACCGGGACCACCGACCGGGACGCCGAACTGGCCATCGCCCGCGCCACGGCGGCGCAGTTCCAGTGCTACGTCTTCGCCGTCAACGGGCTCGCCGCCGGCGGGGTGGGCAAGTCCATCGTGGTGGACCCGTCCGCCATGGTGCTGCACCAGTCCGGCGGCCAGGAGGACATGTTCCCGATCGAGATCGACCTCGACATGGTCCGCCGCCAGCGCGAGACAGGGCTGAAGGGGCTCGGCCAGGTGCTCAAGAGCTTCCGGGACCGCGAGGCCGATTTCCCGGTCTACGACCGCAACAGCGGGGCCGATGCCTACCTGCACACGCTGGGCCCGCTCCGGGTGCCCGGCAAGGGCGACCAGGCCGGCGTGCGCGGTCCCGATCCGCGGCGCGCGCTGGGCTACATGGAAAGCGCCGAGCGGCCGCCACAGAACTTCGCGCCCTTCAAGGGGCGCACCGGCACGGACTAGGCCATGCCGAAGACGGGCCAGAAAACGGGAGGACCCGACGTGAACAAGCGCGCAGATGGGCTGAAGATGCCCTCGGTCGAGGACTACTACAGCGCCTCGCAACTCCGGGCGGACCGCTGGAGTTCGTTGCGGGAGACCGCCGAGGAACTGCACCGGCACGGCATCGACAGCGCGCGCGGCGGCAAGCTGGTCGCGATGGCCCACGGCCTGCTCGACGCGCTGGCGCCGATCGAGCTCTATTTCGCGTTTCCGGGCGCCAGCGCCTTCGACCACCTGCGCCGGTTGCTGGATACCCGCAACATCGACGACTTCAGCCAGGCGATCCGCCGGGTCGCCCGGGCGCTGACCACCGGCGCCTACCGCCGCCGGACGATTCCGCTGACCGCCGATGACATCGACGACGATTTCGAGGAGGAGACCGCCCAGTCGCTCGAGGCGCGGGCCCTCGGGCGGCCCTATTTCGAGGTCATGGTCGTCGACGACGTGAACGAACACCAGGCCCGGTTCCTGCGTGGCAACCTGCAGCGGATGCGGCGGGCCGAGGACTCCTTCGTCTACGAGACGGTCATCGTGCCCAGCGTCGAGGACGCGCTGATCGGCATCCTGCTCAATCCCAATGTCCAGGCGGTCATCGTCCGGCCCGGCCTGACGCTCAAGTCCCGCAACGAACTCGACCTGCTGAAACGCTACCTGAGCCGGATCGGGGACGAGGACGTGGACGCGCTGCTGCCTTCCGAATACGGCCCCGAGACCTGCCGGCTGATCGCCAAGATGCGGCCGGAACTGGACGCCTACCTGATCACCGACCGGTCGGCCGAGGACATCGCGCAGATGGACCTCGGGCGCTGCCGGCGGGTGTTCTACAACCAGGAAGACTTCCTGGAACTGCACCTCAACATCCTGCGGGGCGTGAACCGGCGCTACAAGACGCCGTTCTTCACCGCGCTCAAGGAGTATTCCAAGCAGCCGACCGGCGTGTTCCACGCCATGCCGATCAGCCGGGGCAAGTCGATCTCGCGGTCGCACTGGATCCAGGACATGGGCGCCTTCTACGGCCCCAACATCTTCCTCGCCGAGACTTCGGCCACCTCGGGCGGGCTCGACAGCCTGCTGGAGCCGCGCGGCCCGATCAAAGAGGCGCAGGAGGCCGCCGCCCGCGCCTTCGGGTCCAAGCAGACCTTCTTCGCCACCAATGGCACCTCGACCTGCAACAAGATCGTGGTGCAGGCGCTGGTCCGGCCCGGCGACATCGTGCTGGTCGACCGGGACTGCCACAAGTCGCACCACTACGGCCTTGTCCTGGCCGGGGCGAGCGTGTGCTACATGGAATCCTACCCGCTGCACCAGTACTCGATGTACGGCGCGGTGCCGGTCTCGGAGATCAAGCACAAGCTTCTCGAGATGCGCGCCGCCGGCAAGCTCGACAAGGTGCGTATGGTGCTGCTCACCAACTGCACCTTCGACGGCATCGTCTACAACGTGCAGCGCGTGATGCAGGAATGCCTCGCGATCAAGAAGGACCTGATCTTCCTCTGGGACGAGGCCTGGTTCGCCTTTGCCCGGTTCGGCCCGACCTACCGGCAGCGCACCGCGATGAACGCCGCGAACGTGCTGCGCGAGGAACTGGTCACCGAGGCCCACGCCGACGCCTATGCCAAGCAGCAGGAGGCGCTGAAGGAGGCCGGCGACGATGTCTGGCTGAAGACCCGGCTGATCGCGCCGCCCGACGCCCGGGTGCGGGTCTACGCGACCCAGTCCACCCACAAGACGCTGACCTCGCTGCGGCAGGGATCGATGATCCATGTCAACGACCAGGACTTCAAGGGCGAGGTGGAGGAGGCCTTCCACGAAGCCTACATGACCCACACCTCCACCTCGCCGAACTACCAGATCATTGCCAGCCTCGACGTCGGCCGGCGGCAGGTGGAGCTGGAGGGCTTCGAGTTCGTCCAGCGGCAGGTCGAGAGCGCGATGGCGATCCGCCGGGCGGTCACCGACCACCCGCTCCTGTCGAAGTACTTCAAGGTTCTGACCGCCGGGGACATGATTCCCGAGGAACACCGCGAAAGCGGGGTCCAGAGCTACTATGACCAGAAGCAGGGCTGGACCGACATCTGGGAAAGCTGGGCCAAGGACGAGTTCGTGCTCGACGCCACCCGGGTCACGCTGCTCGTTGGCGCGACCGGCTGGGACGGCGACACGTTCAAGACCAAGATCCTGATGGACAAGTACGGGATCCAGATCAACAAGACCTCGCGCAACACGGTGCTGTTCATGACGAACATCGGCACCACGCGGTCGTCCGTCGCCTACCTGATCGAGGTGCTGGTCGAGATCGCCAAGGAACTCGACGACCTGCTGGACGATGCCTCGCGGATGGAAAAGCTGGCGTTCCAGAAGCGTGTCGCGAACCTCGTCGAGCATGTGCCGCCGCTGCCCGACTTCTCGCGCTTCCACGACTCGTTCCGGGACAAGACGGGGACCTCCGAGGGCGACATCCGCACCGCCTTCTTCCTCGCCTACGACGAGGAGAACTGCGACTACGTCGATCTCGACAAGACGCTGCTCGACCGGCTCGAAAGCGGCGAGGAGATGGTCTCGGCCTCGTTCATCATCCCGTATCCGCCGGGCTTTCCGATCCTGGTGCCGGGGCAGGTCATCAGTCCCGAGATCATGAAGTTCATGATGGCGCTCGACGTCAGCGAGATCCACGGATTCCGCGCCGATGTCGGGCTGCGAGTCTTTACCCCAGAGGCGCTGTCCGGCGCCAAAAAGTCCACTTCCAAAGGGAAACGCTGATCATGCCGAAGAAGGTTCTGAAAAACATCTCCGAGATCCGCCGGTATTTTCATACCAACAGCGACCCGATCTATTTCGTCTCGGCCACCAACTTCAATCTGCTGGGCCTCGACGAATGGGTGAAGAACTTCACCTACATCTGCTACATGGACTGCTTCGACCGGCGGCACCCGAACGTCTTCGTGCCCTCCGAGATGCCCCATGACGAGTTCCAGTCGATCGAGGACATCAACAACTACCTGCTGCAGCACAAGGAGGTCATCGACCTCGTGAAGCGCCGGGGCGGCAAGCCGAAATTCGCCTTCCTGATGTTCGACGAGACCACCGAGAAGCTGGTCAAGGAACTGGGCGGCGAGGTCTGGTTCCCGAAGGCCAGGCTGCGCACCAAGATGGACAACAAGATCGAGACGGTCCGGGTCGGCAACAAGGCGGGCGTGCCGTCGGTGCCGAACACGCTGGCCGAGGTGAAGGACTACGCCCACCTGAAGGAACTGACCAAGAAGGCGAAGATCGGCGACGACCTCGTGCTGCAGTCGGCCTTCGGCGACAGCGGCCACACCACCTTCTTCATCAAGTCCGAGGCCGATTTCCGCAAGCACGAGCACGAGATCGTCGGCCAGGGCGAGATCAAGATCATGAAGCGGATCGACTGCCGCGGCAGCGCGATCGAGGCCTGCGCCACCAGCCAGGGCACCATCGTCGGCCCGCTGATGACCGAACTGGTCGGCTTCAAGGAACTGACGCCCTACCGCGGCGGCTGGTGCGGCAACGAGATCTTCTCGACCGCCTTCCCACCCAAGACCCGCCAGATGGCCCGCGAACTGACCTTCAAGTTCGGCGAACAGCTTCGCAAGGAGGGCTACCGCGGCTATTTCGAACTGGACTTCCTGATCGACAAGAAGACCGGCGAGATCTGGCTGGGCGAATTGAACCCGCGGATCACCGGCGCCTCGTCGATGACCAACCACGCCGCCTTCGCCCATGCCGACGCGCCGCTGTTCCTGTTCCACCTGCTCGAATTCTCGAAGAAGGAATTCAAGCTCGACGTGGACGAACTCAACGCCCGCTGGTCCGATCCCGACATGATCGACTCGTGGAGCCAGATGGTCATCAAGCATACCGACGACAGCGTCGACATCATCACCGATGCGCCGCAGTCGGGGATCTACAGGATGCTCGAGGACGGCCGGGTCGTGTTCGACCGGTTCGACTACCACCGCCGCGCGGTGGGCGAGAACGAGGCCTTCTTCCTGCGCATCCTGAAGCCGGGCGACTACCGCTACGAGGGCGCCGACCTCGGCATCCTCGTCACCCGCGGCCGGTCGATGACCAAGGGGTTCAAGCTGACCGAGGATTCCAAGCGCTGGATCCACGGGATCAAGAATTCCTTCTCGGCACGGCCGCTTCCGTCGGCCGCCGCGCTCGAGGATCCGGCGTTCAAGATCATGTAGCCGGCGCGCCCCGGGCCGCGGCCAACGGGGCCGCGGCGCTGCCGGATGCATTGAGAGCACCGGAACGACCTTCAGCCGGGCCCGGAACGCCGGAAGGGTGTCCCGGGCCCGGCCTTTTTTCGGGACGGGTCTTTCGGCATCGGCATTCGGGCCCGCCGGTCCGGGCCCGGTCGCGCTGTCGCACCCATGTCGCCGCCCCGGCGCGGAGGATGCCCGCAAGGGCCGGAAGGTTCCTGTCGATCGGTGGCGATTCGATCCGCGTTATCAGGGACTTCGGGCGCATTTCGTCTCGGGAAGTGCCGGGGCGGGACAGTGGCGCGGGCTGCGGCGGGCGGCCGGTCCCGAGCCCGGAGGCGGCCTTGCCACGCGCCGTGGAACGCCCCATGAAGGCGCATGCTCACCTTCCGCGCCATTTCCGAGGATGACCCCGGCCCCAAGTGGGCCGGCCTTTTCGCGGAATACTGGCCGTCCTACGCGGCCTGGTGGGCGCGGGAGGGCCTGACCGCCCGCCCGACCTACCGGGAATGCCGCAACGCGCTCGTCCGGCACATGCCCGAGATTGCCGACCTGCACGAGGAACTCAGCGAACTCGCCGGCGGCAGCGACATGCAGGCGCGGTTCCTGAGCTTCTACTGCCCGCCGCCCTACCTGGCCGGGTGCAGCCAGGCGATCTGGCCCGGCGACACGCCGCTGATGGTGCGCAACTACGACTACAGCCCCTCGGCCTTCGACGGCGTGCTGTTGCGGACCCGCTGGCAGGGGCGGGGCGTCATGGGCTGCACCGACGGGCTGTTCGGCCTTGTCGACGGGGTCAACGACGCCGGGCTCGCGGTGTCGCTCACCTTCGGCGGCCGGCGTGCAGTGGGCGAGGGCTTCGGCGTGCCGCTGATCCTGCGCTACGTGCTGCAGACCTGCGCCACCGCTGCCGAGGCGGTCGCGGCCCTGTCGCGGATCCCCTGCCACATGAGCTACAACGTGACCGTGATCGACGACCGGCGGCGTTACCGGACGGTCTATCTGGCGCCGGACGCCGACCCGGTGGTGGTTCATGCCGCCGTCGCGACGAACCACCAGGAGCGGGTCGAATGGGCGAGCCACGCCCGGTTCACCGCCACGGTGGAACGCGAGCGCTACCTGCTGAACCGGCTGATGCTGCATCCCGAGCCGGAGGAGGACTTCATCGCCGCCTTCCTGCGGCCTCCGCTCTATTCGACGGCCTTCAGCCGCGGCTTCGGGACGCTCTACACCGCCGCCTACCGGCCCGGGCGGGGCAGCGTGGAACTGCATTGGCCCGGCACCGTCTGGCGCCAGTCCTTCGACGACTTCACCGAGACCCACCGCGCCATCCTGATCCCGGACGCGGTCTGATACGGCGCCGCCGGCGGCGGCAACATGACGCTTGAGCGCCGCCGCGGACGGGTATTAACCTCCCGTCACATGGCCGAGGATCGCGATCCGCCCCCCATCTTCCGGGCCACGGGCCTGACCAAGGTCTATGGCGAGGGGAGGTCGGCCGTCCATGCCCTGCGCGGCGTCGATCTGGGCATACCGGCGGGCGAGATCGTCGTGCTGCTCGGGCCGTCCGGGTCGGGCAAGTCCACGCTGCTGAACATCCTCGGCGGGCTCGACCGGCCAACGTCCGGCGCCGTCCGGTTCCGCGACACCGACCTGACCGGCATGACGGACGCCGAACTGACCCGCTACCGGCGCGCCCATGTCGGCTTTGTCTTCCAGTTCTACAACCTTATGCCCAGCCTCACCGCGCGCGAGAACGTCGAACTCGTCACCGAGATCGCCAGCGACCCGATGGATCCGGCCGAGGCGCTGGCGCTGGTCGGCCTGAAGGAACGGATCGACCATTTCCCGGCCCAGCTCTCGGGCGGCGAACAGCAGCGCGTCGCCATCGCCCGCGCGGTGGCCAAGCAGCCCGAGGTCCTGTTCTGCGACGAGCCGACCGGCGCGCTCGACAGCGCCACGGGCCGCGCGGTCCTGCGGGTCCTCGCCGACGTGAACGCGCGGCTCGGCGCCACTGTGATGATGGTCACCCACGCGGCGAGCACCGCCGCTATGGCGGACCGGGTGATCCACTTTGCGGACGGGGCGATCCGCGAGGTGGTGCGCAACGCCGAGAAGCGCAGCCCCGAGGACATCGCCTGGTGAGCCCGCTCGACCACAAGCTGCTCCGCGACCTCTGGCGGATGAAGGGGCAGGCCGCCGCCATCGCGATGGTGATCGGCGTGGGGGTCCTCCTGCTGGTCATGATGACGGGGCTGGTCGCCTCGCTCACCGAAACCCGGGACGCCTATTACGACCGCTATCGCCTCGCCGACGTGTTCGCGCCGGTGGCCCGGGCGCCGGAACGGGTCGCCGCCGACCTCGCCCTCATCCCCGGAGTCGCGGCGGTCGAGACGCGGGTGCAGGGCCGGGCGCTGATCGACGTGCCGGAGCGGACCCTGCCGGTCCAGGCCCAGGCCCTGTCCTTGCCGGACCGGGGCGCGCCGGCGCTCAACGACGTGTTCCTCACCGACGGCCGGATGCCGCTCGCGGGCCGGCCGGACGAGATCCTGCTGCTCGAAAGCTTTGCCCGCGCTCACGCCCTGCGCCCGGGCGACCGGCTGCGGGCGACGATGAACGGCGCAAGGCGAAGCTTCGACATCGTCGGTCTCGCCCGGAGCCCGGAATTCCTCTACGTCACCGCGCCCGGCGAACTGGTGCCCGACGACGCCCGCTTCGGGGTGATCTGGATGGGCAGGTCCGGGCTCGCCGCCGCCTACGACTTGTCGGGGGCCTTCAACGAAGCGCTGATCGGCCTGTCGCGCGGCGCGAGTCCCCCTGCGGTGATCGCGGCGGTCGACCGGATCCTGGAACCCTACGGCGGGGCAGGCGCCTTCCCGCTGGCGGACCAGTTCTCCAACCGCTTCGTCAGCGAGGAGATCGGCGGCCTGCGGGCGACGTCGACGGTGGTGCCGCCGATCTTCCTCTCGGTGGCCGCCTTCCTGCTCTACATCGTCGTCAGCCGCATGGTGCAGGCCGATCGGGAAGAGATCGGGCTGCTCAAGGCCTTCGGCTACACCAGCGCCGAGGTCGGGGCGCACTACTTCAAGCTGGTCGTGGCGATCGCCGCCGGCGGGGCGCTTGCCGGATGTCTCGGGGGGATCGCCGCCGGGCGGGCGCTGGTCGGGGTCTACACCGTCTACTACAAGTTCCCGTTCCTCGTCTTCCGGCTCGACCCGGCCTCCTTCGTCACCGGCGTCGCGGTCAGCGTCTCCGCCGCCTCGGTCGGCGGGGTGCTGGTGCTGCGGCGGGTCTTCGCGCTCGCCCCGGCCGAGGCGATGCGGCCGCCGGCGCCGCCCGACTACACCCGCAGCGGGCGGATCGGGCAGGGGATCGCGCGGCTCCTGGACCAGCCCGGCCGGATGGTGCTGCGCCGGATCACCCGAAGTCCGGTCCGGATGGCCGGGTCGGTGATCGGCATCGCCGCCGGGATGGCGCTGTCGGTGTCGATGCTGACGATCTATGCCGGGTTCGACCGGACCATCGACCTGACCTTCTCGGTGGTGGACCGCAGCGACGTGACGGTGAGCTTCACCCACCCGGTGAGCGACCGCACCGCCTTCGAACTGGCCCGGATCGAGGGGGTGCTGCGCGTCGAACCGGTGCGCCATGTCGGGGTCGTGTTCCGAAATGGCGCGGCCTCCGAGCGCGGCGCGCTGACCGGGCTGCCGCGGGACCCGGCGCTGAACCGGGCGCTGGACCGGCGGCTGGCGCCGATCCCGATGCCCGACGACGGGATCGTGCTGTCGGACGTGCTCGCCGCCAATCTCGGGGTCGGAGCGGGGGACATCGTGACCGTCGATGTCCGCGAGGGACGCCAGCCGGTGATCGCGATCCCGGTGGCCGGCACGGCGCAGGCCTTGCTCGGCGCGCCGGCCTACATGGAACTGGCGGCGCTCAACCGCACCCTGCGCGAGCCCGGCCGGATGTCGGGCGCCTACCTCACCGTGGACGCCGCGCGGGCCGAGGCGGTCCATGCCGCGCTGCAGGACCGGCCCGGCGTGGCCGGGATCAGCGTCAAGGCCGAGGCCCGCGACGCCTTCCTGAAGATGCTGAACGAGGGCGCGGGCATGGTCCGCTACGTCATGGGCGCGGTGGCCTTCGTGATCACCTTCGGCATCGTCTACAACGCGGCGCGCATCGCGCTTGCGGAACGGGCGCGGGACCTTGCGGCGTTGCGGGTCATCGGGTTCAGCCGGGGCGAGGCGGCCTTCGTCCTGCTCGGCGAACTGGCGGTGGTGACGCTCCTGGCGCTGCCGGTGGGAGCGGCGATCGGCTACTGGATGTCGTTCGGGATCGCCGCCGGGTTTTCCACCGACCTCTACCAGATCCCGGCGGTGGCCGATCCGGCCAGCTACGGGACGGCGGTCCTCGTGGTGATCGGCGCGGCGCTGGTATCGGGCTGGCTGGTGAAACGGGACCTCGACAGGGCCGACCTGATCGAGACCCTGAAGACGCGGGAGTAGGGCATGGCACAACGGCGCCGCAGATCGCGGCTCTTTCTCACCCTCGTCGCCGCGGGGCTGATCGCGGCGGCGCTGACGGCGGCGTTCTGGCCGCGCCCGGTCATGGTCGATCTCGGCGAAGTGACGCGCGGCCCGATGATGGTGACGATCGACGAGGACGGGCGGACCCGCGTGGCCGAGGCCTATGTCGTGTCGACGCCGGTGGCCGGCCGGTTGCAGCGGGTGCAGGTCCGGCCCGGCGACCCGGTGGTCAAGGGCGAGACGGTGGTGGCTCACATGCTGCCGACGAACCCTGCGGCGCTGGACATCCGCACCCGGGAACAGGCGCAGGCGGCGGTCCAGGCAGCCGAGGCGGCGCTGCGGGTGGCGCGGGCCGACCTCAACGCCGCGATCGCCGGCCGCGACCTCGCCGAGACCGAGCGGGACCGCGCCCGCCAGCTTTCGGCGCGCGAGATCGCCAGTGCCGCGGCGCTCGACCGCGCGGAGCAGAATTTCCGCGTCGCCGAGGCGACCGTCGAGACCGCCGAGGCGGCGATCGCCATGCGCGAGGCCGACCTCGCCAATGCCCGGGCCCAGCTGATCGGGTTCGACGACCGGGGGCTCGCCTCGGCGATCGGGGGTGGCAGCGACGACATCCCGCTCCACGCGCCCGCCGACGGCCGCATCCTGCGGCTCATTCAGGAGAGCGAGACGACGCTGCCCGCCGGCGCGCCGATCATGGAGATCGGCAATGTCGAGGACGATCTCGAGGTGGTGGTGGAACTGATCTCGTCGGACGCGGTGAAGGTGGCGGTCGGCGCGCCGGTGATCATCGACGACTGGGGCGGCCCGGCGCCGCTCGCGGGCGAGGTGCGGCGTATCGATCCCTTCGGCGTCACCCGCTTCTCGGCCCTGGGGGTGGAGGAACAGCGGGTGCCGATCACCGTCGCCCTGACCGGCCCGCCCGAGGCGCGCCGGGCGCTGGGCCACGGCTACCGGGTCGAGGCCCGGATCGTGGTCTGGCAGGCCGCGGATGCGGTCCGGGTCCCCGCCAGCGCGCTGTTCCGCAACGGCGAGGACTGGGCCGCCTTCGTGGCCGAGAATGGTTTCGCGAGGCTGCGCCGGGTCGGCGTGGGCCAGAACAACGGCCGCGAGGCGGAGGTTCTCGACGGCCTCGCGGCCGGCGACACGGTCATCCTCTACCCGTCTGTCGCCGTCGCGGACGGCGTGCGGATCGCGCGGCGGATGATCGAGTAGGCGGCCGATTCCCCGACGGCGGGCGCGTGCGGCGGGGCGAGATCGATTCGATCAGGAAGTTGTGGCGGGCGCGGTGGGTGGCCAGCGCGCTGATGGTGCGGGTCGTGCCGCCCCGCACTTCGTCCCGCTTCGCCGGGTCGATGGCCGGCCGGAACGGCGCGCCGACGACCAGCGAGAGACCGGTTCGGGCAAGGCCCCGGCCAGCGCCGGGGGGCCTCTGGCGTGGGGCCGCGGTCGATCAGTCCGATCCGGAGCCTGGCCCCGGCGATGCACCTGTCCTTCCGGCCGGTCAGCTTTGGCGGGACCGTTCTCTGCCGGGGCCAGCCAGAATCCGTTTGCAACCGGTTGCAAAATGGCTATCCTCAAGGCACCGACCCGGCAATGGCGAGAATGCCGCCGGGCGGGGCCGGTCCGGGCCGGCGGGAGGACATTCCGGGATCGCGAGGGAGGACCACATGCCGGCCAACACCGTTCGACTGACCACGGCCCAGGCCATCGTGCGCTGGCTGAACGCCCAGTTCATCGAGATCGAGGGCCGCCGGCAACGGGTCTGCGGCGGCGGCTTCGGCATCTTCGGCCACGGCAACGTCACGTGCCTCGGCGAGGCGCTCTACGATCACCGCGATACGCTGCCGCTCTACCGCGGCCAGAACGAGCAGAGCATGGGCTTCGCCGCCGCCGCCTATGCCAAGTATCACCTGCGTCGCCGGTTCATGTTCTGCACCGCGAGCGCCGGACCCGGCACCGCCAATCTGCTCACCGCTGCGGCGCTGGCCCATGCCAACCGGCTGCCGGTGCTTATGCTGTGCGGCGATACCTACGTGACCCGGCTGCCCGACCCGGTGCTGCAGCAGCTCGAACACTTCGGCAACCCGGCGCTGGGCCTGAACGACGGCTTCCAGGCGGTCAGCCGCTACTGGGACCGCATCACCCATCCCGCGCAGGTGATCCAGTCGTTGCCGGCGGCGCTGGCCACGATGCTCGATCCCGCCGATTGCGGACCGGCCTTCATTGCCCTGCCGCAGGACGTGCAGGGCTGGACCTACGACTATCCCGAGGCGTTCTTTGCCGAGCGCACCCACCGGATCCGCCGCCAGACCCCGGATGCCGACGAGATCGCCGAGGCCGTCGCCTGCCTCGCTGCCGCCGAACGGCCGATGATCATCGCTGGAGGCGGGGTGCAGTATTCCGGCGCGGTGCGCGAACTGACGGCGCTGGCCGAGGCCACCGGAATCCCGGTGGTCGAAACCATCGCCGGCCGGGCCAACATGGTCGCCGATCACCCGCTCAACACCGGCCCCATCGGCGTCACCGGGTCGGACAGCGCCAACGCGGTGGCCGAGGCGGCGGACGTGATCCTGTCGGTCGGCTCGCGGCTGCAGGACTTCACCACCGGGTCCTGGACCGCCTTCGCCCAGGACGCCCGGATCGTGTCGCTGAACGCCGCCCGGCACGACGCGGGCAAGCACCTGTCGCTGCCGGTCGTGGGCGATGCGAAGCTGGGGCTCGCGGCGCTGGCGAAGGGCCTGAAGGGCTACCGGGCGCCCGAGACCTGGACCGGCTTCGCTCGCGACGAACGCGCCAAGTGGGACGCCTATGTCGCCGACAACGTCCGCCCCGGCAACCGGCCCAATTCCTATGCCCAGGCCATCGGCGTGGTGAACGCGCTCTGCGGCCCGCGCGACCGGGTGGTGACCGCCGCCGGCGGCCTGCCCGCCGAGGTCACCGCCAACTGGCGCACCCGCGACATCGGCACCGTGGACGTGGAGTTCGGCTTTTCCTGCATGGGCTACGAGATCGCCGGCGGCTGGGGCGCCCGGATCGCCCAGTCCGAGGTCGAGCCCGCCGCCGAGACCATCGTCTTCGTCGGCGACGGCTCTTACCTGCTGATGAACTCGGACATCTATTCCTCGGTCCTGACCCGCAAGAAGCTCATCGTGCTGGTGCTCGACAACGGCGGCTTCGCGGTCATCAACAAGCTGCAGAACAACACCGGCAACGAGAGCTTCAACTGCCTGTTCGAGGACGCGCCGACGATCTCCGAGCCCTTCGCGGTGGACTTCGTGTCCCACGCCGCGGCGATGGGGGCCAATGCCGAATACGCGGCCAATGCGGACGAACTGGCCGAGGCGTTCCGGCGCGCCAAGGCCGCCGACAAGACCAGCGTCATCGTGATGAACGTGGACGCCTACGAGGGCTGGACCGACCGGGGCCACGCCTGGTGGGAGGTCGGCACCCCGCACGTGACCGAGCATCCGAAGGTGCGCGAGAAGCATCTCGAGATCGAGTCGTCCCGGGTCCGCCAGCGCCGGGGCGTGTGATGGAGGCGCTGCTCGACGGCATCTCGCGCAACCGGTTCGTCGTCTTCGGCCGGGCCGGGATGGACGTCTACGCCGACCCGCCGGGGGTGAAGAGCGAGGACACCGAGGCCTTCCGAGCAGGCCTGGGCGGGTCCTCGGCGAACATCTGCGCCGGGATCTGCAAGCTCGGCGGCGCGGCCTCGCTCGTGACCTCGGTGTCGGACGACGCGGTGGGGCGGTTCTGTCTCAACAAGCTGCGCGGCTTCGGGGTCGGCACCGACTACATCCGCGTCCTCGGCGGCGAACTCCGGACCCAGATCGCGGTCTACGAAAGCGTGCTGGAAGGGTTCCAGAACGTCATCTACCGCAACGGCGCCGCCGATTTCCAGGTCACTCCCGAGGACGTGGACCGGGTGGACCTGTCGGCCTTCGGCGCGCTGGTCACCGCCGGCACCGTGCTGGCCGGCGAGCCGTCGCGCAGCGCCACCTTCCACGCCATCGACCGCGCCCGGGCCGCCGGGCTGCCGGTGATCTTCGACATCGACTACCGGCCCTATTCCTGGCCCTCTCCGCAGGTCGCCGCCGAGGTCCTGAGCCGCGCCGGCGAGGCCAGCGACATGATCGTCGGCAACGACGAGGAGTTCGGCTTCATGGCCGGCGATCCGGCCCGCGCGCTGGACAAGGCGCGAGAGCTGGCGGCCCGGCCGGGCCGCGTGGTGGTCTACAAGATGGGCCACAAGGGTGCGATCACCCTTCACGACGGCACCGAGACGGCGACCGGCATCTACCCGGTCGCGGCGCTCAAGCCGGTGGGGGCGGGCGACAGCTTCATGGCCGGCCTGCTGACCGCGCTGGCCGGCGGCCTGTCGCTGCACGACGCGGTGCTGCGCGGATCGGCCTGCGCCGCGATCACCGTGTCGAAACCCGGCTGTTCGGCGGCGATGCCCGACACCGCCGAACTGGACGCCTTCCTCGCCACCCATCCCGGCCCCACCGCTGCCTGATCCAGAAAGACGCCGCCATGCACATCGCCCCCTTTGACAACCGCAACCGGCCCATCGTGGATGCCGGCAACGCCGTGGTGCCGCTGAACTACTTCAACATCGTCAAGCTGACGGAAGGCGAGACCTTCAGCTATGCCGTGCCGGGCTACGAGACCTGCATCGTCCCCGCCACCGGCACCGTGGACGTTGCGGTGGGCCGCTTCGCGGCGGCGGACCTCGGCGGGCGCGGCGCGGATGTCTGGGACGGCGAACCCGAGGGCGTCTATGTGCCGACCGGGCAGGAGGCCCGGATCACCTGCCGCAGCGCGACGGCCGAGATCTTCGTCGCCGGGGCGAAGTTCGACGAGGTGCTGAAGCCCTTCGCGGTCCGCGCCGACGAGATCGACCTCGTGCAATACGGTTCGGACGACACCAAGACCCACCGCAAGATCAAGCACATCCTTGGCCAGAAGCAGCACGGCAAGGTCGGCCGGCTGCTGGTGAGCGAGCTGTATACCGTGGGGCAGGGCGGCTGGTCCGGGTTCCCGAGCCACAAACACGACACCGACCGCCGGACCGGCGACGAGATCGAGGAGACCCGGCACGACGAGACCTACAACTTCCGGTTCCGGCCAAACTACGGGTCGGGCCTCCAGATGCTCCAGCGCGTCGACAACGAGCCGGGGGACGCCTA
>JBFKOW010000033.1:0-24401 GCA_041628615.1 Paracoccaceae bacterium
TCTCGACCCACCGCGTCGGACCGGTCGGGCGCGCCACGGCTCCGTCCCCGGCCCTCGGCCCGGAACGATCCCCGGGACGGCGGCGTGAGGTGGGTCCCGACCCACCGCGACGGACCGGTCAGGCCCGGCGGGTCGGCAGTTTCCGGGCCGCGAGCTGGCGGTGGAACTCGGCTGTCACCAGGGCCGGATCGTAGCGCCGCGCCAGCGCCCGGAGCCCGAAATGGACGTGGGCGATCTCGACGTAGTAGTCGATGAAGGCATAGTTCGTCCCCGCCCCGGCGGCCGCGCCCAGCACCGGCACCGCCTGGGTCGCGAGCTTCTGGCCGATCACCGCCGCCACCCGCGGCGCGATGGTGGCGATCAGCCGGTTCACCGCCGCGCCGGTCAGCGCCAGCCGCGCCCCGACGAAGCTGGTGTCGATGCCGTCGTCGGCCTCGCCCGGGCCGCCGGCGCCGAACACCCGCAGGCATTCGAGCCGGGTCTCGGCGGCGGTCGGGTCCTCGCCGTGGGTCTCGGCCACCTCCTGCACCGCGCGGAAGATCAGGGTGATCGCCACCGGCAGCTCGGCGATCGCGGTGGGCAGCCCGCCGACCCCGCCCAGCGCCCCCGACAGCGCGGCCAGCACCCGGTGCGCCCGGTCGCCGCGGACCGGCCCGCCCCGGCTGCGCGCCGCCGCGTCGTAGCTGCGGTGCAGCCCGGCCCGGACCGCCTCCTGCAACTGGCTGCGGGCCCCGGCGGGCAGCGATTTCAGCACGTCCTCGACCTGCCCCCCGGCGAAGGTCACCGCCCGCAGCAGGACCGATCCGGCCCGGTGCTGGCGCGCCGCCAGCGCGGCGATCTCGGCAAGGCCCGCCGCGTCGACCGGCTGCGGCGGCGGATCGGGGTTGACGAGCTTCATCTCGGGATCGGGCTGTTCCATGCCTTCAAGATGGGCCGCCCGGTCCCCGGTTTCAATCGGCCGCGCGGGTGACCTCCCCGGCCACCCCGGTCCAGTCGCCCGAGCCCAGCACCCGGTCGGGGTTGGTCGGCGGCGGCATCTCGACCCCGTCGAGCCGGGAAAACCCGAACCGCGCGTAGTAGGGCGCGTCCCCCACCAGCAGCACCCGGTCCCAGCCCAGCCCCGGCGCCTCGCGCAGGACCCGGCCGATCAGCGCCGCGCCGAGCCCCTCGCCCTGCCGGGTCGGGTGCACCGCCACCGGCCCGAGCAGCAGCGCCGCCGCGCCGCCCACCCGCACCGGCCAGCAGCGCACCGCCCCCGACAGCGCGCCTTCGGTCCGGATCACCAGGCAGAGCGGCGCCACCGGCGCCACCCCGTCGCGCAGCCGGTAGGAGGACAGCGCCGTCCGGCCCGGCCCGAAACAGGTGTCGTAGAGGTTCTCCACCTCCCACCAGTCGCCGGGCTGTTCCTGTGCGATCACGTCCGCCATCCGCGCGTTGAAGCGCAGTTTCCCTTCCGGCGCAAACGCTTTAGGTCCGGACCCGACACTCCGGAGATGCCCGATGTTCTACCGCCCCGCCGACGGCCACGGCCTGCCGCACAACCCGTTCAACGCCATCGTCACCCCCCGGCCGATCGGCTGGATCTCGACCCGCGGCGCGGACGGGACCGACAACCTCGCCCCCTACTCGTTCTTCAACGCGGTGGCCTACGTGCCGCCGCAGGTGATGTTCGCCTCGACCTCGGCCAAGCCCGATCGGGACGGCACCAAGGACAGCGTCGCCAACATCCGCGACACCGGGGTCTTCGCGGTCAACATCGTGGAATACGCCATGCGCGACGCGATGAACCGGACCTCGGGCGCGTGGGACCGGGAGACCGACGAGTTCGCCCTCGCCGGGATCGACAAGGCCCCCTGCACCGAGATCGACTGCCCGCGGGTCGCCGCCGCCCCGGCGACGCTGGAATGCCGGATGACGCAGATCCTGAAACTTGCCGGCGAGGCCAATTTCGCCGTCTTCGGCGAGGTCGTCGGCGTGCACATGCGCGACGACTGCATCATCGACGGCGCGTTCGACGTGACCACCTTCAACCCGCTGACCCGGCTGGGCTACCGCGACTACTCGGTGATCCGCGAGGTGTTCAGCCTGGCCCGCCCGGGGGAGTGACAGGCGGGCCGTCCCGCGGTAGATTATCCGCGCAACCATAAATTACGGTTGCGGCCATAATGGACCGTGACATGCCCGCCGACCGGCCCGGGAAACCCGAGAGCTTCCACTTCCCGCGCACCGCTCTGGCCCGCGGCTATGTCGACGCGCTCACCGGGCGGAGCGCCTTCGGCGTCACCGCCGGGCTGTTCCTCGCCGCGCCGCGCCGCACCGGCAAGAGCACCTTCCTGCGCGCCGACCTGACCCCGCTGCTCGAGGCCGAGGGGGCGCGGGTGATCTATGTCGACCTGTGGTCGGACCGGGACGCCGACCCGGCCGACCTGATCCTCGCCGCGGTGGGCCGCGGGATGACCGCCGACCGCGCCCTCGCCCGGACCATCGCCGCCCGGCTCGGCCTCGAATCGCTGCGGCTCGGGCCCTTCACCTTCCGGCTGGACGGCAAGGCCGCCGCGGACCCCGACCCCGCCGGCCCCGGCGCCACCCTTGCCGACGCCCTGCCCGCCCTGTCCGACAGCGCCGATGCCCCGGTCGCCCTGCTCGTCGACGAGGCCCAGCACGCGCTGTCCTCCGAGGCCGGCCGGGACGCGATGTTCGCGCTCAAGGCGGCGCGGGACGCGATGAACCGCGCCGGCGCGGCGCCGCGCCTGCTGCCGGTGTTCACCGGCTCGCACCGGGACAAGCTGATGACCCTGGTCGATGGCCGCGGCCAGCCGTTCTACGGCGCCACCGTGCTCGACCTGCCGGTGCTGGGGCCGGACTACGTGGCGGCCTATGTCGACTGGCTGAACGCCCGGCTGCCCGAGGGCAACCGCTTCGAGACCGGCGACGTGGCGCGGGCCTTCGGCCTCGTCGGGCACCGGCCCGAACTGCTCGAACGGGTGCTGCAGGAACACGCGCTGGGCGGGCCGGGGGCCGGCGGGCTGGCCCGGACGGTGACCGAGCGGGCCGAGTCCCTCCGCGTCCGGCTCTGGACGCAGTACGACGCCGAATTCGGCCGGCTGACCGAGCTGCAGCGCGCGGTGCTGGCGGAACTGGCGGCGGCGGGGCCGGACTTCGCGCCCTTCGGCAAGGCGGCGCTGGCGGCGATCGGCGGGCGGCTGGGGCGCGACGATCCGGTGGGCACCTCGGACGTGCAGTCGGCGCTCGACGCGCTGCGCGACAAGGGGCTGGTCTGGCGCGAGGCGCGCGGCCGCTACGCGCTCGAGGACCAGGGGATCGCGGACTGGCTGGCCGCCCGGGCGTGAGGTGGGTCTCGACCCACCGCCCCCTCCCCGCTATCCCGGCGCCCGCTCGGCCCAGCCGGCGAAGATCTTCTCCAGCGCCACCACCACGTAGTAGAGCAGGATCCCCAGCACCGCGAGGGCGATGAGCACCGCGAACATCAGCGGGTAGTCCGAGTTGGTCTTGCCCGAATCGAACAGCGCCCCGAGGCCGCGGCCGTGGGGCGAGACGATCTCCATCAGGTTGGTGCCGATGAAGGCCAGCGTGACGGCGACCTTCAGCGCCCCGAAGAACTCGGGCAGGGTCTTGGGCAGGGCGATCTTCCAGAACACGGTGAGCTGCGACGCCCCCAGCGAGCGCAGGATGTCGCGGTATTCCGGCTCCAGCGTGGACAGCCCGATCGAGACCGAGACCGCGATCGGGAAGAACGAGATCATGAAGGCGATCAGCACCGTGTTGAAGTCGTGCGCGCCGACGAACATCAGCGCCACGATGGGCACCACGGTGGCCTTCGGGATCGCGTTGAAGCCCACGAGCAGCGGGTAGAGCGCCTCGCGCATGGTCCGCGAGAACCCCATCACCATGCCGATCCCGACGCCGACGACGATGGCGAGCAGCAGCCCGACCACGGTCCGCCACAGGGTCTGCCAGCCGTTCACCAGGAACAGTTCCCAGTAGCGGGCATAGGCGGGTCCGAGGTCCGAGGGCGAGGCCATCTTGTAGTTCGGCCAGCCGTTTGCCCAGACCAGCAGTTCCCACAGGCCGAGGAAGATCAGGATCGCGACGATCGGCACCGCCACCTGGCGCAGGGTCATGTCACGGCCTCCTGTTCGGCGGGGGCGCGGCCCTGGGCGACCTCGATCTGGTGGCGCAGGACGGCGAGCATTTCGGCCGCCTCGGGGGTGTAGAGATGGTCGAGATCGCGCGGCCCGGTCTGCGGCACGTCGAGCACGTACTGGGTCCGGGCCGGGCGGCCCGAAAGCACCACCACCTGGTCGGCGAGGAAGATCGATTCGCGCAGGTCATGGGTGATCAGCACGCCGGTGAAGGGCTCGCGGGCCTTGACCTGGTGCATGATCTGCCAGAGGTCCTCGCGGGTGAAGGCGTCGAGCGCGCCGAAGGGTTCGTCGAGGATCAGCACCTCGGGCTGGTGCACCAGCGCCCGGCACAGCGAGGCGCGCTGGCGCATGCCGCCGGACAGTTCCGAGGGGCGCTTGTCCTCGAAGCCCTTCAGCCCCACGAGTTCCAGCAGGGAACGCGCCCGCTCCTCCTGCTGCGCCTTCGACAGCGTCGTGGGCACGATCTCGAGCGGCAGCATGACGTTCTTCAGGATCGTCCGCCATTCCAGCATCACCGGGTTCTGGAACGCCATGCCGACGGTGGCGCGGGGCGAGGTGACCCGCTGGCCGTGCAGCCAGACCTCGCCGGTGTCGGGGCGCATCAGGCCGGCGATCAGTCGGGTCAGGGTGGACTTGCCGCAGCCCGAGGGGCCGACCACGGCGACGAAGCCGCCCTCGGGGACGGCGATGTCGAGCCCGTCGAGCACCGGCAGCGGGCCGGTGGCGGTCTTGTAGGCGTGACGGACGCCCTTGATCTCGATGAGGTTGGCCATGGTCCGTCCCGGCTGGGGTGGCGGCGCGAAGGGTCGAGGGGGCGGTGGGTCGAGACCCACCTCACGCGCCGCTCCGGACGGCGGCGTGAGGTGGGTTTCAACCCACCCTGGCCTCAGTTCAGCTTGAACAGCCCGTCCGGCAGGTAGGCGTCAGTGAAGTAGAGCGACGCGTCCGGTTCGGTCTGGAACTCGTAGGTCAGCTTCATCTGCTCGATCGCGTTGGCGAATCGGTCGGCGTCGATGCCGCCCATGCCGTTGGCCATCACGTAGTCGGTCGCCACGTTGGCCGCGATCGACAGTTCCAGCCGGCGCCGTTCCAGGTCGGCATCGGCCGCCGGGTTGCGCTCGATCAGGCTGGCGGTCGCCGCCGCCGGGTCGGCGATTGCGTCGACCCAGCCCTTCGCCACGGCCGCGAGGAAGCCCGACACCGCCTCGGGATTCGCGGCGGCGAAGTCGGTGTTGACGATGATCGCGTTGCCGTAGAGGTCGACCCCGTGATCGGCCATCAGGATCGTCGAGATGTCCTCCTCGGGCACCCCCAGCCGGACGAGGTTGAGGTAGGACGAGAAGCTGAACCCGGTCACCGCGGCGACGTTGCCCTCGGCCAGCATCGGCTCGCGGGTCGGGAAGCCCACCGGCTCGATGGTGATCGCGGCGGTGTCGATGCCGGTCTCGGCGGCGAAGATCGGGAACTGCGCCCAGGCCCCGTCGGGGGGCGGCGCGCCGAGGATCTTGCCTTCGAGGTCGGCCGGGGTCTCGACCCCGAGCGACTTGCGCCCGACGATGGCGAAGGGCGGCTTGTCGTAGATCATCATCACCGCCGTCACCGGCGCGCCGGGGTTCTGGTCGAGGAACCGCACCAGGCTGTTGATGTCGGCGAAGCCCACCGGGAAGGCCCCGGTGGCCACTTTCGGGATCGCGTCGAGCGAGCCCTGCCCGGCGGTGATCTCCACCGAGAGCCCGGCCTCGCCGAAATAGCCCTTGTCGATGGCGAGGAAGTAGGGCGCCGAGGGTCCCTCGAACTTCCAGTCCAGCGCGAAGGGCATGGCGGTGAGGTGGCCGTCGGCCTGCGCCGCGGGCGCGCCGGCCAGCGCGGCGGCGGTCAGCGCCGCGGTCGCGAACGAGCGAATGAACATGGGTGACGTCCTCCTGTCGGTCATCTGTCCGGCTGCATTCTTCCGTCAGCCGTGCCGAGGCACCATCATGCACATCGTTTTCGCCGTGTCATCGGGCATCTGCCCGGAATCCGGGCAGCCGCGCGGCGCGGTTGCCGGTTTTCGGGGCGGCCCGGCGGTGCGCCGGCGCCTGCCGTGTCGGGGAATCCGGGAGGGCGGCTGCCGGGGCGCGCCGCCGGACGGCAGCCCCCCGGGCGCCGCCGCGTCAGTCCTCGGCGGCCGACCATTGCCAGGCCACCCAGACCCAGCCCATGAGCCAGTACTGCACGAGCCAGCCGGGCCCAGCATAGAGCACCCAGACCGGTTCCGGCGCCGACACCGCGAGGACCGCGCAGGTCATCGCGAAAAGCACCTGGTTGGCCGATTGCAGCGCCAGCCCCTGCCGCGCCGCCCGCGCCATCCGGCGCCGCCCGGCGGGCCGGTCGAGATCGGCCAGCACCTGCCTGACCCCCAGCGCCCCGGTTCCGAGCAGCACCGCCGACCAGATCGCCTGTGCCGACGGGGCCGCGTTCAGCCAGACCAGCAGCGCGGGCAGCCCCGCCGCCGCCAGCCCGATCAGCGCGAGCCCCGCCGCCGGCGCCGCGGTCCGCCGCAGCATGCCGATCGCGGGCGGCAGCTTGAGCGCCAGTTGCAGCACCAGCCGCACCAGCACCGCGACCGTCACCGCGTCGAGCGCCGCGCCGGCCGCCCCGGGACCGGCCCCGGCCGCCATCACGTAGGCCACCGGCATCAGGGCGCAGGCCGCGAAGACCGGCAGGCTGGGCATCGGGGCGGCGCGAATCACGGCGAGGGCTTGCATGGGGCTGGGTCCGATCGTTGGCAGCGACAGGGGAACGCTCGTACCCGATTCGGGCGAGAACGCGGCGGGAAGGCGCGGGCATCGGGGCCTTGTCGTGACCCCTTGCGGCGGTCCGGCCGGTCGCCGCCGTCTGGCGCTGCGCCGCGGTCGCCCCGTCGACCCCCCAAACCGCAGCGAACGAAGCTCCGCCGGACGCGCGCACCGCGCCGCTCGGCCCGGCCGCGAGGACCGGAAGCGCCGACGGCGGCGCAGCGCGCAGGACATCGGCGGGACGCATGGTTGCGGGGGGGTCGAGCCTCTGATTGTCTTGCGGCTGGACACAATCACCGGAAGGCGGCGAGATGACGGCGAAGATCGGGATTATCGGCGGGTCCGGGGTCTATCAGATCGACGGGCTCGACGGCGCGGCCTGGACCACGGTCGAGACCCCCTGGGGGCCGCCGTCGGACGCGATCCTGACCGGCCGGCTGGACGGGGTGGAGATGGCCTTCCTGCCCCGCCACGGCCGCGGCCACGTCCACTCGCCCACCTCGGTCCCCTACCGCGCCAACATCGACGCGCTGAAGCGGCTGGGCTGCACCGACGTGGTGGCGGTGTCGGCCTGCGGGTCGTTCCGCGAGGACATGGCGCCGGGGGATTTCGTCATCGTGTCGGACTTCATCGACCGCACCTTCGCACGCGAGAAATCGTTCTTCGGCCCCGGCTGCGTCGCCCATGTCAGCGTCGCGCACCCGGTCTGCGCCCGGCTCGGCGACGCGGCCGAGGCGGCGGCCCGCGCGGCGGGCGTCACGGTCCACCGCGGCGGCACCTACCTGGCGATGGAGGGGCCGCAGTTCTCGTCGCTGGCGGAAAGCCGGCTCTACCGCGAGGTCTGGGGCTGCGACGTGATCGGGATGACCAACATGCCCGAGGCCAAGCTCGCCCGCGAGGCCGAGCTCTGCTACGCCGCCGTCGCCATGATCACCGACTACGACAGCTGGCACCCGGACCACGGCAGCGTCGACATCGCCGAGATCATCGCCACGCTGGGCGCCAATGCCGAGGCCGCGCGGGCGCTGGTCGCCGGGCTGCCGGGGCGCCTGGGCGGCGGCCGCGCCCCCTGCCCGCACGGCTGCGACCAGGCGCTGGAGCACGCCATCCTGACCGCCCCGGACCGGCGCGACCCGGGCGTGCTCGCCCGGCTCGACGCGGTGGCGGGCCGGGTGCTGTAGAGCGCACGGGCGTCTGCCGCGGCTTGCGCCGCGCCGCCCCTTGGGCCACACCCGGTCGGGAACTTCCGCAGGGGGGCGCGATGCCGCAGCACAAGACCGTCAAGGACTACATCCGGACCATCGTCGATTTCCCCCACGAGGGGATCATGTTCCGGGACGTCACCACGCTGTTCGCCGATGCGCGCGGGCTGCGGCTGGCCATCGACCAGTTGCTGCATCCCTATGCCGGCCAGCCGATCGACAAGGTGGCGGGGCTGGAGGCCCGCGGCTTCATCCTCGGCGGCGCCATCGCGCACCAGCTTTCGGTCGGCTTCGTGCCGATCCGCAAGAAGGGCAAGCTGCCGGGGCCGACGCTGTCGGAGGCCTACACGCTGGAATACGGCGAGGCGGTGATGGAGATCCACGACGACGCCATCGAGGCCGGCGAGCGGGTGCTGCTGGTCGACGACCTGCTGGCCACCGGCGGCACCGCCGCCGCGGGCATCCGGCTGATCGAGCGGCTGGGCGGCGAGATCGTCGGCTGCGCCTTCGTCATCGACCTGCCCGACCTCGGCGGCCGGGCCCGGCTAGCGGAGCTGGGGATGGATGTCCACGCGCTGTGCGCCTTCGACGGCGCCTGAGCGCGCGGCCCCGGGAACGGCGGCGACGGGGCGGTCACCGCCCCGGTGCAGGGGACGACGGGATCGGACCGGGCGGCGCAATCTCACGTCATCCGCCGCCGGACCGGGCGCGGGTGTTGCATCCGACCGGGCCGCACGGAGGCGCGTCGCGCGTTGCATGGCCGCGGCGGGGGTCGGAGCTGGGCGCGGCTGCGTGGCGGGGCCGGTCGCACCCCCGCCCTGATCCGTTTTGGACCGGCACGGTCGGGGCCGCTGGGGCGGGGGTGCCTTGACTGGCAACCTGAGTCGGACCGTTCCGGTCCTCTCGCCCCAGCACTACCCCGAACGTCCTTAACGGCCGGTTAACGATACCCCGGTCAGGCCGGCGGCAGCACCGCGCCGGGGTTCAGGATGCCTTCCGGATCCAGCGCCGCCTTCACTGCCCGCATCATCGCCAGCCGGGTCGGGTCGGCGTAGCGGGCGATGTCGTCGACCTTCAGCCGCCCGACCCCGTGTTCCGCCGCCACCGACCCGCCCGCCGCATGGACGAGATCGTGGACCAGGCGCTTGATCCGGGGCCGGTCGGCCTCGTGGTCCGCGCGGTCTCGCCCCGGCTGCGGGAACACGTTGTAATGCAGGTTGCCGTCGCCGACATGGCCGAAGCAGTTGATCCGGAAATCGCCGATCCCGGCCAGCGCGGCGGGGGTCTCGGCGATGAAGCGGGGGATCTCGGACAAGGGCAGCGAGATGTCGTGCGAGGAGACCGCGCCGATCCGGCGGTTCGCCTCGGGCAGCGCCTCGCGGTAGGCCCAGAGCGCGTCGCGCTGGGCGGCGCTGGCGGCGATCACCCCGTCCGCGGCGATCCCGGCCTCGGCGGCGGCGGCGAACAGCCCCTCCATCGCCGCCTGCGCGTCGGCCCCGGCGGGAAAGCCGATCTCGACCAGCACCGCCCAGTCCGGCATCGGCGTCATCGGCCAGCGCACCTCGGGGCCGGTCTCGGCGAGGAAGGCCGCGCCCTGCCCCGACAGGATCTCGAAGGCGCTGAGCGCCTCGCCGGCCCGGTCCCCGGCCAGCGCCAGCAGGTCCAGCGCCGCCGCCGGCGAGGGCACCGCGATCACCGCGGTGGCCACCGACCGCGGCCGGGGATAGAGCCGCAGGGCGGCGGCTGTGATGATCCCCAGTGTCCCCTCCGAGCCGATCACCAGGTCGCGCAGGTCGTAGCCCGCGTTGTCCTTGCGCAGCCGGGTCAGCCCGTTCCAGACCGCGCCCGAGGCAGTCACCACCTCGATCCCGAGGCACTGCGCCCGGGCCATGCCGTAGCGCAGCACGTTGATGCCGCCGGCATTGGTCGCCAGCAGCCCGCCGATCCGGGCCGATCCGGCGGAGGCGAGCGACAGCGGGAACAGCCGGTCGGCATCCTCTGCGGCGGCCCGGATGTCGGCGAGGATCGCCCCGGCCTCGGCCACCAGCACGTTCTCGTCCGGGCGGACGTCGCGGATCGCCGCCGTCCGCTGCAGCGACAGGATCACCGGGGCGGGACCCTCGGCGACGATCTGGCCGCCGACCAGCCCGGTGCCGCCGCCATAGGGCACGATGCCGACCCGGGCCCCGGCACAGAGCCGGACGACGCGGGCGACCTCGGCGGTGCTGCGCGGCGCGACGACGACGCCCTGCCCGGTCCAGCGGCCGCGCGGCTCGGACAGGAAGGGGACGGGATCGGCAACCACGCAGCTGGGGCACGCGGCCTCGAGCCGGGCGGCGAAGGCATCGTCGGCGGGGTTCAGATCGGGCATGGCGGTCAGAGACCACGCCCCCGGCCGGGGCGCAAGTCAGTCCTCGTCCGACAGGTAGCGCGGCTCCAGCACCAGCACCGTGGGCCGGTCCGGCAGCGTCCGCAGCGAGACCTCGACCACGCTGTCGCCGGGCCGCTCTACGGCGAAGCTCTCGGGCATCCCGGCGATGAAGGTCTCGAGGGTCGACCGGCCGAACCAGTGCATCGGGATCACCACCGAGGAGCGCAGCCGGGACAGCAGCCCGATCAGCGTCGGGTGGTCGAGGGTCAGCCCGCCATCGACCGCCGCCATCACCACGTCGAGCCGGCCCAGCGCGGCCAGCTGCGCCTCGGTCGGCATGTGGTGCAGGTGGCCGAGATGGCCGATGCAGAGGCCCGCCGCCTCGAACACGAAGATCGAGTTGCCGGCGGGCTGCACGAAGCCGCCGCGCCGGGTGTCGGTGTGGACGTTGCGGATCAGCATGTCGCCGAGGTCGAGATGGTGGTCGCGGGGGCCCTCCGCCTCGGCCCAGCCGGGAAGGACGTGGGGGATCGCCGGATCGGGGGCCGGGGTCCAGTGGGTGGAATGGGCGTTGTTCATGGTCACGGCGTCGGGGAGGAACGTCGTCGGGCCGTGGAACCCGGCATAGTCGGTGATCGCCGAGACCTCGCCGGCCTGGATCAGGAACATCGCGTGGTCGATGTAGGTGATCCGCACCGTGTCGGCGGCGGGGGCGGCGCGGAAGCTGGCCGGGATCACCCGCAGCCCCGGCGCCTCGACCAGCGAGATGCAATGGGACGGGCGGCGGTCCTGGCCCGTTGCCGCCAGCGGCAGGACGAGGAGCATCAGGAGCAAGGGGACAAGTCGGGTCATCGCGCGGGGCCTCCTGCCGGGGAGATTAGCGCGGGAACGGGGAAAGTCAGGCGGTTCGGCCACCCGGCACGAGGCGATGCCGCGCGCCGCCCCGCCTCTGCCGCCCGAAAGCCGCCCGAGGCCGGATCAGGCCGTCCTTGGGCGGCGGTTCACCACCAGCATGCCGCGCCGGGGCGGCCGGAGCGGAGCGGCCAGGTCGATCACCCGGTCGATCAGCGCCTTGTGCGACGGCGGGACCGGATCGACCCTCCGGCCATCGGCGGCGGCGATCTTGGCCTGGTAGACCTCGAACGCATCGGTCACGATGGTCCCGGACCGGTCATAGGCGGGGTCATCCAGCGCCTCGGCCAGCGGGACGAAGCTGACACCCTCCGCGCGCAGCCGGGCCAGGAAGGCGTCCAGGATCCCGGTCACGAAGGCCACCGGATGCAACAGGCCGATCCCGATCACGTCATGGCCGAAGACCGCGCGGCAGGTCTCGGCATCGTGGGCGACCTGCGCCGCCGCGTAGTCGACGAACGCCGCCGCCAGGCGGTCGGCTTCCTCGGTCCGCCCGGTCTGCCGCAGATGCCGCCAGGCACGGTCCCATTCCCATTCGTAGAACCAGCTCGTCACCCCGGCATCCCGATAGTCCAGCGCCGCGAGATGCGCGTTCACACGGGTCAGCTTCTCTTCGGTATTGCCCCAGAATTCGAGAGGGTGGCGGAACGCCCGCAGCGGCGCCTTGCCGATCCAGGGGGCCAGCATCTCGTCCGCGACAGAGATGTCGTGGATGAAGTCGTCGGCCGAAGTCTCGTTCAGCAGGGGGTGGCTATGGGTGTGGTTGCCGATGTGGTGCCCGGCGGCGACCCAGTCGTCGAGGATGCGGGCATGTCCGGCATCGACATCCAGTGGCCAGGAATTGGCGAGCGCGAAGACGCCCGTCACCCCGTTCCGGTCCAGGCATTCGAGGATGCGCGCGGCCACCGTGCGGGGCGTTTCGCCCTCGGGCAGCGGCAGATGCGGAAACACCGGGAGGTCGTCCAGGGTAAAGGCCATGCGCATGACGAAACCTCACGACATTTCCGGCAACGGTCTCATGCGGCGGGCGGGCAGGCAAGGCCGGCTGCCCCGCGCCCGCGCCCCGGCCGCCGGTGGATCCGGGACCCGGCTACCCGGCGTCGGTGCGGCCGCGCCGGTCGTGCCGGAGGTTGGCGTAGAGCACGTGGTTGCGCCAGCGGCCGTTGATCTGGAGATAGGCCTGCGCCACCCCCTCGTACTTGTAGCCGCAGCTTTCCAGCAGCCGCCGCGACGGCGTGTTCTCGGGCAGGCAGCCGGCCTCGATCCGGCTCAGGTCCAGCGTGGTGAAGGCGTGGTGCACCAGCGCCGCGATCGCCTCGCGCATGTAGCCCTGCCGGGCATGGGGCGCGCCGACCCAGTAGCCGGTCGTCGCCGACTGCGCCGGGCCGCGCTTGATGTGGTCCAGGGTGATCGCCCCGAGCAGCACGTCGTCGCTGCGCCGGATCAGGAACAGCGGCACCGCCGTCCCCTGCGAGATCGCCCGCTGCGCCCAGTAGACCCGGTTGGTGAACGCCTTCCGGCTCAGGTGATCGTCGGCCCAGGTCGGCTCCCAGGGGGTCAGGAAGTCCCGGCTCTCGCGTCGCAGGCTGGACCACGGCGTGTAGTCGGCGTGCTGCGGCGGGCGCAGGGTCATGCGCTCGGTCTCGATCCGCAGCCGGCGCCGGGCGCGCAGCATCAGGCGGCGTGCCTCGCGGCGAGGTCGGTGAGCGTCGGTGCGGCCTCGATCGGGCCGTAGAGCGCCATCGCCACGGCCGCCTCGGTCGCCATCTTCCCGGCGAAGGCCCGCAGGTCCGGCAGCGTCACCGCCTCGATCTGCGCCACGGTGTCCTCGATCGTGGGCACGTGACCCCAGATCGCCGTCATCCGGGCGAGACGCTCGGCCCGGTTCGACGGGCTCTCGAGCCCCATCAGCAGCCCGGCCTTCATCTGCGCCCGGGCGCGGTCGAGCTCGGCCTGGCCGAGATCGTCGCCGGCCCGCAGCAGTTCGCCCATCGTCACCCGCGCCAGTTCGTCGATCTGCGCCGCGGAGGTGCCGGCGTAGACCGTCATCATGCCGCCGTCGGCATAGGCCCCGGCCTGGGCGAAGACGCTGTAGCACAGGCCGCGGTTCTCGCGCAGTTCCTGGAACAGCCGCGAGGACATCCCGCCGCCCATCGCGATGCCGTGCAGCTGCGCCGTCCAGATCGCCGGGTCGCGGTAGTCCGGCCCGTCGAAGGCCAGCGCGAAATGCACCTGCTCCAGCGCCCGCGCCTCGCGCCGCTCGCCGCCGAGGAAGCGGGCAGGTTCGACCACCAGCCGCGGCCCCTGCGCCGGGAGGTGTCCGAACTGCGCCTCGGCCAGCCGGCAGAGCGCGTCGTGGTCCACCGCCCCGGCCGCCGCGAGGATCATCGCGCCGGGCCCGTAATGCTCGGCCACGAAGCCCGACAGGTCCCGCCGCCCGAAGCCGCGCACCGTCTCGGCGGCGCCGAGGATCGGCCGGCCGATCGGCTGGTCCGGGTAGGCCGCCTCCTGCAGCCAGTCGAAGACGATGTCGTCGGGGGTGTCGAGGGTCTGGCCGATCTCCTGCAGGATCACCCCGCGCTCGACCTCGATCTCGCGGGCGTCGAAGACCGGGTTGAGCAGGATGTCGGCGAGGATGTCGACCGCCAGCGCGATGTCGTCCTGCAGCACCCGGGCGTAGTAGGCGGTGGTCTCGCGCGAGGTATAGGCGTTGATGTAGCCGCCGACGTCCTCGATCTCCTCGGCGATCTGCAGCGCGCTGCGCCGGGCGGTGCCCTTGAACGCCATGTGTTCGAGGAAATGGGCGATGCCGTTCTGCTCGGCGCGCTCGTGCCGGCCGCCGGCGGTGACCCAGATGCCGATCGAGGCCGATTGCAGCCCGGGCATGTGCTCCGTCACCACCCGCAGCCCGTTCGGCAATGTCGTCTGTTCCACCGTCACCGGCGCCTGTCCCTGATGAAGTCTTCCAGCGCCCCGAGGTCGTCGGGCAGGCGCGTGACCCGTTCCGGCAGGTCATAGAGGTTTGCCATCCGGCTGGGAAGGGGCGGCCGGATGCCGGTCGCCGCCGCCACCGCGTCGGGGAACTTGGCCGGGTGGGCGGTGGCCAGCGTCACCATCGGCACCGGCCCGAGATGCTGCCGCGCGACATGGACCCCGACCGCCGAATGCGGGCAGAGCAGTTCGCCCGAGGCGGCCAGTTCCGACGCGATCGCGGCGCGGGTTTCGTCCTCGGAGGCGCTGCCGCTGTCGAACACCTCGCGCAGCGCGTCGATCGCCCCCTGGCTGATACGGAACCCGCCGGAGGCGCGCAGGTCGTCCATCTGCGCCGCCACCACGGCGCCGTCGCGGCCATAGGCGTCGAACAGCGCCCGTTCGAAGTTCGACGAGACCTGGATGTCCATCGACGGGCTGATCGAGGGCACCACGTCGCCCTTCACGTAGGCGCCCGAGGTGAGCGTCCGGTGCAGGATGTCGTTCTGGTTCGTCGCCACCACCAGCCGGTCCACGGGCAGCCCCATCCGCCGGGCGATGTAGCCGGCGAAGACATCGCCGAAATTGCCGGTGGGCACGGTGAAGCTGACCTTGCGGTGCGGCGCGCCGAGGCTGACCGCGGCGGTGAAGTAGTAGACAACCTGCGCCAGCACCCGCGCCCAGTTGATCGAGTTCACCCCGGCGAGCCCCACCGCGTCGCGGAACTCGAAGTGGTTGAACATGTCCTTGAGCCGCGCCTGGCAGGCGTCGAAATCGCCGTCGAGCGCGATGGCGTGGACGTTGGATTCCGACGGCGTGGTCATCTGCCGGCGCTGCACCTCGCTGACCCGGCCGTGCGGGAACAGGATGAACACGTCGACGTTGTCGAGCCCGCGGAACGCCTCGATCGCCGCCGAGCCGGTGTCGCCCGAGGTCGCCCCGACGATGGTGATCCGCTCGCCCGAGCGGGCCAGCGCGGCCTGGAACATCTGGCCGATGAGCTGCATCGCGAAGTCCTTGAAGGCCAGCGTCGGCCCGTGGAACAGCTCGAGCAGGAAGTGGTTCGGCGCCAGCTGCTTGAGCGGCGCCCGGGCGGCGTGGCCGAACCCGGCATAGGCCGCCGCGATCAGATCGCCGAACTCGGTGTCGGTGAAGGTGTCGCCGACGAAGGGCCGCATCACCCGGAACGCCGCCTCCTCGTAGGACACCCCCGCCAGCGCGGCGATCTCGGCCGGCGCCATCGCGGGGATCTCGGACGGGACGTAGAGCCCGCCGTCCCGCGCCAGCCCGGTCATCATCGCGGCGGTGAAGTCGAGCACCGGCGCGGTGCCGCGGGTCGAGACGTAGTGCATGGGTCAGCGGTCCTTGAGTGGCGTCCGGCGCAGCAGATACAGCGTCATGCCGGTCCAGACCAGCGCCAGAAGGAACCAGGTCACCGCGTATTCGAGGTGATCGTTGCGGATCCCGGCGGTGGTGACAGGAAGCGGCGTCAGCCGCGGGTCGGGCGCGGTGGCGGCGGTCTCGACCACGAGCAGCGGCTCGGTGTCGAGCGCGGCGGCCATCGCGGCCACGTCGCGGGCGAACCAGATGTTGCCGCCGAGGTCGGGCGGCGGCGTCGCGTCGGTCCTGTCGTCGGGCCAGAGCAGGGTGCCCTCGATCCCGGTTCCGGCGGTGGCGGGCGGGGCGTCCTTGGCGTCGAGCGGCAGCAGGCCGCGGCCCACCATCACCCGCCGCCCGGCGTCGGTCTCGACGGCGGCGATCACCCGGTAGCCAGTCCCGGCGGCGGTGCCCGAGGTCAGGACGTGCAGTTCGGCCCCGGTGGGGGTGCCGGTCAGCGTGACCCGGCGGTATTCGTCGTCGGCCTCGGTCGGCGCGGCGGGCAGCGCCACGGGCTCGGCCGCCATCCGCGCCTCGATCCCGGCGAGGATGCCGCGCTTCCAGTCCAGCCGGTCGAGCTGCCACAGCCCCAGCCCGACGAGGATCGCGATCCCGCCGAGACCGAGGACGAGGGGAAAGACCAGTCGCATCATTTTCGGGGGGCCCTCAAAGGCGCAGGGCGGGCCGAGACCCGCCCTGCGGCAACGATGGGATGCGCGTCGGGCTCAGCCGCCCCAGACGTAGACCGCGGCGAAGAGGAACAGCCAGACCACGTCGACGAAGTGCCAGTACCAGGCGGCGGCCTCGAAGCCGACATGCTTGTCCTCGGTGAAATGGCCCCGGTAGACCCGCAGCAGGCAGACCGTCAGGAAGATCGTCCCGATGATGACGTGCATGCCGTGGAAGCCGGTCGCCATGAAGAAGTTCGCGCCGTAGATGTTGCCCGACAGGCCGAAGGCGGCGTGGCTGTATTCGTAGGCCTGGAAGGCCGTGAACATGATGCCGAGGCCGATGGCCAGCCAGAGCCCCTGCTTGATGTCCTGCCGCACGTTGCCGTGCACCAGCGCGTGGTGCGCCCAGGTCGCCGCCGCCCCCGAGCAGAGCAGGATCAGGGTGTTGATCAGCGGCAGGTGCCAGGGGTCGAAGGTCTCGATCCCGACCGGCGGCCAGACGCCGTCCACCGCCGGGCTGAGCGGCCCCATCGGGTACATGGCGTGCTTGAAGAACGACCAGAACCACGCCGCGAAGAACATCACCTCGGACATGATGAACAGGATGAAGCCGTAGCGCAGGCCGATCCGCACCACCGGGGTGTGGTCCCCGGCCCGGCTCTCGGCGACCACCTCGGACCACCAGCCGAACATCGAGTAGAGCACGGCGATCAGGCCGATCAGGAACAGGTAGGGGCCGCTGCCGTCCATCCACAGCACCGCGCCGAACAGCATGACGAAGGCGCCGCCCGCCGACACGAGCGGCCAGATGGAGGGGTTCAGGATGTGGTAGTCGTGGTTCTTTTCGTGGGCCATGGTCGGTCGTCTTCCCTGGAGCGTGGCTCGGTCAATCGGTGGCGGTGAGCGCGGCCTGCTCGGTGTCGTCGGGCAGGTCGATCTCGTAGAAGGTGTAGCTCAGCGTGATGGTATGCACGTATTGCCCCTCGCGGTCATCCACGATGTCGGGATGCACGAAGAACGACACCGGCATCAGCACCGTCTCGCCCGGCTGCAGCACCTGCTCCTCGAAGCAGAAGCACTGGATCTTGTCGAAGAAGCCGCCGGCCTCGTAGGGCGTGACGTTGTAGCTGGCCGAGCCGGCGACGGGCCGGTCGGTGGGATTGTGCGCCTCGTAGAAGGCCAGCGCGGTCTCGCCGATGCGGACCTCGATCTCGCGCACCTCGGGCCGGAAGGTCCAGGGCATGTCGCGGTCGAGGCTGGCGTCGAAGCGCACCTTGATGGTCCGGTCGAGGATCTCGTGGTCGTCGGAGGTGGCGACGTTGGTCGCGCCGCCGAAGCCGGTGACCCGGCAGAACCAGTCGTAGAACGGCACCGAGGCCCAGGCCAGCGAGCCCATCAGCACCACCACCGACACCGCCTGCGCGGCGGTCCGGGTCGGGCCCTCGGGGATGCGGCGGAACGGGTTCATTCGGCGGGCTCCTCTGCGGCGGTCGCGTCCGTGGCGGCACCTTCGGCGGCGCGGGCCTCGGCGGCGGCCTGCATCGCCTCCTGCACGGCGGGATCGAGCTGCGGCCGGGCGACGTGGTCGAAACGCTCGAACTGCGCGAGGGTTTCGAGGTTGAGCACCTTCACCACGGTCAGCCCGAAGACGATCGCCACCAGGCCGACGAGGACCAGCCCCAGCCCGGTGTTGCGGCCGCGCCGGCGCGCGTGCAGTTCGTGTTCGACCCTCAGAGCCACGGCAGCGCCCCCGTCAGCGGCGTCGCCTCGACCAGAAGCGCGCCGAAATGCAGGAACAGGTACCACAGCGAGGCCTTGAACAGCCTGCGCTCGGCGAGGTGCGCGTCGGCGAAGCTGTCGGCGTCGGTCCGGCGCAGCACCGCCCAGGCGCCGAGCACGAAGCGGGCGTTCAGCACCACCGCCACCGCGAGGTAGAACGGCCCGCCGATCGAGGTGAAGCCCAGCAGCAGCGAAGTCGCCACCAGCACCAGCGTGTAGCCGAAGATGTAGCGGCGGGTGGTGTCGCGGCCGTGGGTCTCGGTCAGCATCGGCACCTTCGCATCGCCGTAGTCCGACTTCACGAACAGGTTCAGCGCCCAGAAATGCGGCGGCGTCCACATGAAGATCAGCGCGAACATCAGCCAGGCCTCGAGGCTCATCGCGCCGGTGGCGCAGACCCAGCCGAGCAGCGGCGGGAAGGCCCCGGCGGCGCCGCCGATGACGATGTTCTGCGGCGTCGCCCGCTTCAGCCACATCGAGTAGATCACGGCGTAGAAGAAGATGGTGAAGGCGAGGATCGCCGCCGCGAGCCAGCCGGCGGCGAGACCGAGGAACACCACCGAGAAGCCCGACAGCGCCAGCCCGAGGCCCAGCGCCTCGCCGGGGCCGACCCGGCCCGCCGGGATCGGCCGGCCGCGGGTCCGCTTCATCACCGCATCGATGTCGGCGTCCCACCACATGTTGAGCGCCCCCGACGCCCCGGCCCCCACCGCGATGCAGAGGATCGCCACGAAGGCCTCGAACGGGTGCGGGTCCACCGGCGCCACGATCAGCCCGACCAGCGCGGTGAACACCACGAGCGACATCACCCGCGGCTTGAGCAGCGCCCAGTAGTCGCCGAACTCGGCGTCCCGGCTCTGGCCGATGGGGTCGGTTGTGCTCAGGTCGCTCATCACCGTCCTTGTCGCTGCATCAGGGCCGCCCGGTCAGGGCCGCCGCCCGCGTGTCGCCGCGCCGCCCGCGGCCGGGGCGGCGGGGTTCCCCGCCGCGCGCCGGCCGGTTCCCGGATCAGGCCGGGAATTCCTGCTTGGCCAGCGCCAGCCATTCCTCGTAGACCTCGGGGCTGACCACCTTCACGGTGATCGGCATGTAGGCGTGGTCCTTGCCGCAAAGCTCGGAGCACTGGCCGAAGTAGACGCCTTCCTGCTCCGCGGCGAACCACAGTTCCGCCAGCCGGCCGGGAACCGCGTCCTGCTTCACCCCGAAGGCCGGGATGGTCCAGGAATGGATCACGTCGGCCCCGGTCACCTGCATCACCACGGTGGCCCCCACCGGCACCACGACGGCGGTGTCGGTCGCCAGCCGGAACTCCTCGGCGGTGTAACCCGCCTCGACCAGCTTGGCCTCGGTCTCGGGCGACAGGTTCCCCTCGCCGTAGCCGATCATGTAGCTGTCGAACAGCACGCCCTCATCGACGTATTCGTAGCCCCAGTACCACTGGTAGCCGGTCACCTTGATGGTGATGTCGGCCTCGGGGATCTCCTGCTGCTTGAACAGCACCGGCAGCGAGAACGCGCCGATGAACACCAGGATGACGATCGGCACCACGGTCCACGCCACCTCGAGCGGCGAGTTGTGGGTGAAGGTCGCCGGATCGGGGTTCGACTTCGCGTTGTAGCGCATGATGACCACGGCCAGCAGGCCGAGGACGAACAGCGAGATCACCGTGATGATGACCAGCAGCATCCCGTCCAGCCATTGCAGATCGCGCGCCAGTTCGGTGGCGGCGGGCTGGAACCCGGTGGCCCGGTCGACCGGCGCGCCGACGATCGGCAGCCCGGCGGTCACGCTGTCGGCCGTTTGCGCCCGCGCCGCCCCGGCGGCGACCAGCGCCGAAAGGCCGGTGGCTACAGCGGTCAAACCTGCGTTGAGTCTCATGTCGTACCCTGTGTCCTGTGGGGCTGCGTCGCGGCGTCCGGGGCGAACCCCGATCTCACCACCGGCGCACCGCCCGGTGATCCCGTTGTCTTCGCGTGTGGATGTCACATATCCTGACCACCTACTCAAGTCACCGGGCTTGCGTCAAACTGACCCTTTCCTTGACCTGGATCAAACAACTCCGCCCGCCCAGCCGCCCCGGCAGCCCCCCGTCCGCCCACCCGTCCGCCCCGAGGAGACCGAGATGACCGCCGCCCCCTTCCGCCCGTTCGACACCGCGCTGGACCGCGACCGCGCCCTCGGCCTGCTGCGCGAGGCGGTGGCCGGCGCCGATGACGGCGAACTGTTCCTCGAGCGCCGCCGCTCCGAGGTCCTGTCCTTCGACGACGGCCGGGTGAAGACCGCGAGCTACGACGCGACCGAGGGTTTCGGCCTGCGAGCGGTCCGCGGCGAGACCGCGGGCTACGCCCATTCCACCTATATCGACGAGGCCGCCCTGACCCGCGCGGTGGCCACCGCCCGGCTTGCCGTCGGCGCCGGCGGCGGCACCCTGGCCGAGGCCCCGCCGCGCACCAACCGGGTGCTCTACACAGACGCCGACCCGATGGAGGGGGCCGCGTTCCCGGCCAAGATCGACCTTCTGGCCGAGATCGACGCCTTCGCCCGCGGGCTCGACCCCCGCGTGGTCCAGGTCTCGGCCACGCTCGCCGCGTCGCACCAAGAGGTGGTGATCCTGCGCCCCGAGGGCGGCGCGGTCTCGGACATCCGGCCGATGGCCCGGCTCAACGTCTCGGTGATCGTCGAACAGGACGGCCGCCGCGAATCGGGCGGCACCGGCGGCGGCGGCCGGGTCGGCCTGGCCGGGCTGATGGCCCCCGACCACTGGCAGCCGATGGTCCGCGAGGCGCTGCGCATCGCGCTGGTCAACCTGTCGGCGGAACCCGCCCCGGCCGGGGTGATGGACGTGGTGCTCGGCCCCGGCTGGCCCGGCATCCTGCTGCACGAGGCGATCGGCCACGGGCTCGAGGGCGATTTCAACCGCAAGGGCAGCAGCGCCTTCGCCGGGCTGATGGGCCAGCGGATCGCCGCCCCCGGCGTCACCGTGCTGGACGACGGCACCCTGCCGGACCGCCGCGGCTCGATCACGGTGGACGACGAGGGCACGCCCTCGGGCAAGACCGTACTGATCGAGGACGGCATCCTCGTCGGCTACATGCAGGACCGCCAGAACGCCCGGCTGATGGGCGCCGCGCCCACCGGCAACGGCCGCCGCGAGAGCTTTGCCCATGCGCCGATGCCGCGGATGACCAACACCTACATGCTGGGCGGCGATGCCGACCCGGCCGATCTCGTCCGCGAATTGAAGGACGGGATCTACGCCGTGGGCTTCGGCGGCGGGCAGGTCGACATCACCAACGGCAAGTTCGTGTTCTCCTGCACCGAGGCCTACCGGGTGAAGGACGGCAAGGTCGGCGCCCCGGTCAAGGGCGCGACCCTGATCGGCGACGGCGCCACCGCGCTGCAGAAGATCCGCGGCGTCGGCAACGACATGGCGCTGGACCCCGGCATCGGCAATTGCGGCAAGGCCGGGCAATGGGTGCCGGTGGGGGTGGGCCAACCGTCGCTGCTGATCGGCGGGCTGACCGTGGGCGGTGCCGCGCCCTGAGGCTCAGGCGGCGCCGCGCCGCCGCCGTCCGGCCGCGGCAAGCGCGCCGAAACCCGAGAGCAGCATCCACGCGGCCGCGGGCAGCGGCACCACCGGGTTGTCGTCGCCGCCGCCATCGGTGACGCGGGTGGCGGTGAAGGTCAGCCCGAGCGAGGACTGGGTGCCGAGCGGCGTCTGGAACGCGGCCGGCGGCCCTCCGAATGCATAGCAGAAGTAGCTCCACTCGTTGTTCTTGGCCGCCAGCTCGATGGTGTCGTGCACGCCGAGATACTGGTTGGTGGCCGCGCCGAGCTGCAGATAGCTGTCGTCGTAGGCGCCGCAGCTGCCTGTAGCAGAGGTGCGGAACTCAAGCTTGTGCCCCTCCGATCCGATATAGGTGTAGGCCGCTCCGGGCAGACCGGTGCCGGAATCGCCGGTCTCGAAGACGGAGGTGAATTCCGCCGTCTGCGTCGTGGCGAGGAACTGGACCGAGATCGACCAGGCGCTGATCCCGGTGACGCGGTTGGTCTCGGGCAGGGCCTCGTCGGTCTCGACGGTGAACTGGCCACTGAAGGTGCCGCCGGGCTGCGTGGGCGCGCCGTAGCCGGGCACCGTCAGGTCGATATGCTGTGCAAACTGCCCGGAGAATTCGTAGGTCACGCTGGCGGCAAGCGCCGGGACCGCGAGAAGCGCCGGCAGGGCCGCCGCGCAGAGAACCTTGATCATCTGTCCACTCACATTCACGTTTTCCAGCGAAGCTGCCACGGCCGGGACGGCGCGGGCAAGTCTCAAGCCCTGCGAGGCGGGCGTAATTCGTCTCGCGGCACCCCCTCAATATTGGCGGGTTGCCATTCCGGAAACCGGGTTCCGGATTCAAAAACGGGACTTAAAGTTCTGTTTTCAAATGCTAAAAAGTAATTCGGCCTGCGCCGCGGAAATGTCGGATTGTCTCGATCCCGTTCACGGTTCGTTAACCGATTCACCCTAGTTTCCGAGAAGTAGCAGGCGAGGTTTGGATGGCCGGGGAATTCACTTCTTCCACTCACCCCCCACTCCCACCCACCACGGAAGACGACCGGATCGACAGACTTCGCCTGCTGCGATCCCGCCGGGTCGGCATTTCCACCTACAATCGACTGATGGCCGAATACGGCAGCGCGGCAGAGGCGCTCCGGGCGCTGCCCGAGGTCGCCGCCGCCGCCGGAGTCGCCGATTACCGCGCGACCCCCGAAGGCGTGATCGCGGCGGAACTGAAGGCGGGCGCGCGCGCCGGGGCGCGGCTGATCTGCCACGGCGATCCCGATTATCCCGAAGCCTTCGGCGACGTTCCCGACGCGCCGCCGCTGTTCTGGGCGCTGGGCGACGCCGGCCTGCTGCACCGGCCCTCGGTGGCGCTGGTGGGCGCGCGCAACGCATCGTCGCTGGGCATCCGCATGGCCCGCGCGCTGGCCGAGGGGCTGGGCGGCGCGGGCGTCGTCGTCGTCTCGGGGCTGGCCCGCGGGGTGGACACCGCCGCGCATGCCGCCGCGCTCGACACCGGCACCGTCGCGGTGCAGGCCGGCGGCATCGACGTGGTCTACCCGGCCGAGAACGCCGACCTCGCCGCGAGAATCGCCCGAACCGGCCTGCGGCTGGCCGAACAGCCGCCCGGGGTGCAGCCCCAGGCCCGGCATTTCCCGGCCCGCAACAGGATCATCTCGGCGCTGAGCCAGGCGGTGGTGGTGGTCGAGGCAGCGGCGCGATCGGGCAGCCTGATCACCGCGCGCACCGCGCTCGACCAGGGCCGCGAGGTGTTCGCGGTGCCGGGCTCGCCGCTCGACGGCCGCGCGGCGGGCTGCAACATGCTGATCCGCGACGGCGCGACGCTGGTGCGCAACGCCGAGGACGTGCTGGAGGCGCTGGGCCCGCTGCCCAAGGCGGCGCAAGTCAACGCCGCGCCCCCCGCCCCCCGACCCCGGTCGCTGGCCGGCCGGCTGGCCGACACGATCGCCGCCCTGCCCCGTCCAGCGCAGCGCCCGAAGCGCGAGATCGCGGCGCTGCACCGGCAGATCCTCGACCGGCTGGGCCCGGCGCCGGTGGCCGAGGACCAGCTCCTCCGCGACCTCGACGCCGCAGTGTCCGAGGCCGCCCCGGCGCTGCTCGATCTCGAACTCGACGGCGCGATCCGGCGCGAGCCCGGCGGACTGGTGGTGCGGATCAACTGACCCGCCCGGCAGGGCGGGAGCGCGGCGGCGGACGCGCCCGGCAAGGGCTCCTGCACGGGCCCCGGCAAAGGCCCCGGCACGGGCCCCGGACCCGCGGCGCATTGACAAAGCCCCGGCATCCCCCACATCTACGCCCGCCGTATCGGAAGGAGCCGCAATGCCTGTTGTCGTCGTCGAGTCGCCCGCCAAGGCCAAGACAATCAACAAGTATCTGGGCCCCGAATACACCGTTCTCGCGTCCTACGGCCATGTCCGCGACCTGCCGCCGAAGGACGGGTCCGTCGATCCGGACGCCGATTTCGCGATGAAATGGGAGGTCGCGGCGGACAGCCGCAAGCACGTCAAGGCGATCGCCGACGCGCTGGCCGAGGACAACGCGCTGATCCTCGCCACCGACCCCGACCGCGAGGGCGAGGCGATCTCGTGGCACCTGCAGGAGGCGCTGACCA
>JBFKOW010000034.1:0-23269 GCA_041628615.1 Paracoccaceae bacterium
CCAGGGCATCAAGGACTACTCCGACTGGCCGACCATCCCGCAACTCTACGTGAAGGGCGAGTTCGTCGGCGGCTGCGACATCATCACCGAGATGACGCTTTCGGGCGAACTCGACGCGCTGCTGGAACAGAACGGCGTCGCCTTCGACAAGGCCAAGGCCAACCAGATCCGCGAACACAACGCCTGAGACGACGGCGCGGGGCAGTCGCCCCGCCGCTGCGCCGGTCCGGCCTGCCGTCAGCCTCCGGCGGCGCGGGACAGGGCGGCCGAGCGGTCTTCCGCCTCGGCGGCCAGCGCCTCGGCCCGGGCCGCGATCTCGGCCAACGTGTCGCGCAGCGCGGGCGGGATCACCGGCACCTCGACCTTCTCGGCCTCGGGCGGCGGCGCGGCCTTCAGCGTGTCGAGTTCGGCGCGCAGGTCCACCTCGCGGGCCTCGGCCTCGCGCAGCTTGTCCTCCAGCCCGGCGGTGCGGTCCGCCAGCATCAGCCCGGCCATGAGCAGCATCCGGCCCTCGGGAAGCCGCCCGGCCTGTTCCGCCAGCGTGGAGGCCTCGGCGTCCAGCAGGGCCGCGGCGGCGCGCAGGAAGGGCTCCTCGCCGTCCTGGCAGGCCACCTGGAAGCCGCGGCCACCGATCTGGATCTCGACGTCGGGCATCACTCGGCTCCTTCCTGAAGCAGCGGGCGCAGCTCGCGGATCACCGCCTCGACTTCGGCGCGATCGGCGGCGCGGGTCGCCCGCAGCGATTCCAGTTCCGCCATCATCGCCTTGTTGATGAGATGGGGCTCGGCGGTCTGCTCGCTCAGTTTCTCGCGCATCCGCGCGTTGAGGTCGCGCAGGTCGGCGTTGGCCTGCCGCAGCCGGTCGGCGGCGTCCTGCGCGGTGGCGTTGTGCCGGCGCATGTCCTCGATCTGGCCCCGCAGCCGGTCGATCGTTTCGTCCTGGCGGGCCTTGAGTGCCTTCACCCGCTCCTCGAGCTGCGCCGTCACCGTGCGTTCCTCGGCCAGCGCCGCCTCCAGTTCCGCGATCCGTCCGGACTGGTCATCGGCCTGCGCCTGGACCGGAGCCGGTGCCGGTTCGGGCTGCGGCGGAGCCTCCGCCGCGGCGGTCCCCGCGGCGGCCAGGGCCTCGGGCGCCGGCAGGCGCGCCACGCTGTCGCCAAGCCGGTCCAGCGCCGCCAGAATCCGGCTCTCCAACGCTTCGATGTCTGACATCCGCTGCCTCTCCCGTCCCTGCGTCCCGTCCCCGCCGGCAGGCCGGGCCGCGCGCCCCGCTGCCCGGGGCTGTATCTGTGACGCGACGACGAATCGCCGCCTCTGGACCCGCAGCCTAAGCAACCCGGTCGCCCCCGGCAATTCGGCCCGAACCCCCGGCGGGTGTGCGGGACGGATCACGCAAGCTTGAACTCGGCGGGCGGGCTGGTATGACCCGGGTTGAGCTTGCTGACGAGACCGATCCCAGGAAGGAGCCGCCCCGTGGACATTGCCGCCCTGCGCACCGCCCACCCCGATCACTGGATGCGCGCCGCCGCCATCCGCACCCTGACGATGGACGCCGTCGCCGCCGCGAACTCGGGCCATTCCGGGATGCCGATGGGCATGGCCGACGTCGCCACGGTCCTGTTCTCGCGTCACCTGCGGTTCGACCCGAAGGCGCCGCACTGGCCGGACCGGGACCGCTTCATCCTGTCGGCGGGCCACGGCTCGATGCTGCTCTACTCGCTGCTTTACCTGACCGGCTACGAGCAGATGACCCTGCAGCAGATCAAGGACTTCCGGCAGTGGGGGTCGCGCACCGCCGGCCATCCCGAATACGGCCATGCCGAGGGGATCGAGACGACGACCGGCCCGCTCGGACAGGGCATCGCCAACTCAGTCGGCTTCGCCATCGCCGAGGAGGCCCTGCGCGCCCGGTTCGGCGCGAAGATCGTGGATCACCACACCTACGTCATCGCCGGTGACGGCTGCCTGATGGAGGGCGTCAGCCACGAGGCCATCGGGCTGGCCGGGATGCAGAAGCTGTCCCGCCTCATCGTCTTCTTCGACAACAACGACATCACCATCGACGGCCCGCTCGAGATGTCGGACCGCACCGACCAGGTCGCCCGCTTCGCCGCCGCCGGCTGGCATGTCCAGCAGATCGACGGCCACGACCCCGAGGCGATCGACGCCGCCATCGCCGCGGCCAAGGCCGACGACCGGCCGTCGATGATCGCCTGCAAGACCCATATCGCCCTCGGCCACGCCGCCCAGGACACCTCCAAGGGTCACGGCGCCCTGACCGATGCGGGTCAGATCGCCGCCGCCAAGGAGGCCTATGGCTGGCCCTACGGCCCGTTCGAGGTGCCCGCCGAGATCAAGGCCTGGTGGGAAGGTCTCGGGGATCGCGGCGCCGCGGCCCGCGCCGAATGGGAGGCCGCCTTCGCCAGGCTGTCGAACGCCAAGCAGGCCGATTTCCGGCGCTGCTTCGACCGCGAGGTGCCGAGGAAGTTCTCGGCCACCGTCAAGGCGCTGAAGAAGCAACTGTCCGAGACCGCGCCGAAGATGGCCACCCGGTCCTCGTCGCAGAAGGTGCTCGAGGTGCTGAACCCGGTCCTGCCCGAGACCCTCGGCGGCTCCGCCGACCTCACCGGCTCGAACAACACCAAGACCGGGGATCTCGGCGTCTTCCATCCCGACGACCGGGCCGGGCGTCACATCCACTACGGCATCCGCGAACATGGCATGGCCGCGGCGATGAACGGCATGGCCCTGCATGGCGGCGTGAAGCCCTACGGCGGCACCTTCATGTGCTTCACCGACTACGCCCGCGGCGCGATGCGGCTGTCGTCGCTGATGAACGTGCCGGTCACCTACGTGATGACCCACGACTCGATCGGCCTCGGCGAGGACGGCCCGACCCACCAGCCGGTCGAGCATCTCGCCATGCTGCGGGCGACGCCGAACGTCAACGTGATCCGCCCCGCCGACGCGGTCGAGGTGGCCGAGGCCTGGGAAATCGCCTTCACCTCGAAGGGGACGCCGACCGTCCTCGCCCTGACCCGGCAGAACGTGCCCACTGTCCGCACCGATCACAAGACCCGCAACATGGTCGCGCAGGGGGCCTACGTCCTGGCCGATGCCGAGGCCGGCAAGCGGCAGGCGATCCTGCTGGCCACCGGCTCCGAGGTGTCGATCGCGCTGGAGGCCCGGGCCCTGCTCGAGGCCGACGGGATCGGCACCCGGGTCGTGTCGATGCCCTGCTGGGAGTTCTTCGAGGACCAGGACGAGGCCTACCGCAAGCGCGTGCTGCCCGGCGGCCCGGTGCGGGTCGCGGTCGAGGCCGGGATCCGCTTCGGCTGGGACCGCTGGCTCTATGGCGAGCGCGGCAAGCGCGAGAAGTCGGGCTTCGTCGGGATGCACGGCTTCGGCGCCTCGGCGCCGGCGGAAACGCTCTACAAGGAGTTCGGGATCACCGCCGAGGCGGTGGCCGACAAGGTCCGCAGCCTGCTGAAGTAACGCCGCAGGCCCGGCCGGTGACGCCCCCTCCTAGTGGGCGCCGCCGGCCTTTGCCCCGCCGCCCAGCCGGGCCAGCATCGGTCCGATGACCTTGAGCCCGACCGGAATCAGCGCCAGTCCGACGGCAAGCCCGATGATCCCGTCGAGAAGCGCCGTCACCGCCCAGTCGACGAGACCCTTCGCGCGGCCCGCGGCCTCGGCGGCGGCATGGGCGACGGCGTGGATCGCCTCGTAGGGCCAGACCCACCAGTGCGTCACCTCGAGCCCGTGGACGAGGATCGATCCGCCGACCCAGAGCATCGCCAGCGTGCCGACGAAGCTCAGCACCTTGAGGAACTCAGGCATTCCCTTTACCAGCCCACGGCCCACCGCGCGGGTGGCCGACAGGCGGCCGCGCGCGGCCATCGCGAGACCGACATCGTCCATCTTCACGATCAGCGCCACCGCCCCGTAGACCGCCACCGTGATCGCCAGCCCGGCAAGCCCAAGCGCCGCCGCGCGCATCCCCAGCCCGGCATCGTGCGGCAACTGGTTGAGAATGATGGTCATGATCTCGGCGGAGAGGATGAAATCGGTCTTGATCGCGCCGCGCACCCGCTCCTCCTCGAGATGGGCGGGATCGCGGGCCGACAGGTCCTCCTCCACCGCGTGGCCGGGATGCGGCGACAGCCAGTGCCAAACCTTCTCGGCGCCCTCGAAACACAGGTAGAGCCCGCCCAGCATCAGCAGCGGCGTGACGATCCACGGGATCAGTTCGGAAAACAGCAGCGCCGCCGGCAGCAGGATCACCAGCTTGTTGAAGATCGATCCCTTGGTGATCTTCCAGATGATCGGCAATTCCCGCGCCGGATCGAGCCCGTGAATGTATTTCGGCGTCACCGCCGCGTCGTCGATGACCACCCCGGCGGCCTTGGACCCGGCCTTGGCGGCCATCCCCGCCACGTCGTCCGCGCTGGCCGCCGCAACCTTGGCGAGCGCGGCGACATCGTCGAGAAGGGCGAGAAGTCCGCTCATGGGTTCGCTTTCCTTGCCTGATGTCCGGCCAGCCTACCGCGCCGCCGACGGTTCGCAAGCACCGATCCCGATCTGCCCTGTTCACGCAGGCGGCGAACGGGTAGGACTGCTCTCGATATCCGCCAGCCGACCGACCCCCCGCCGATGCCGACCGCCAGCCGCCCTGCCCCGCCGCCGCGCCGTGCCCGGACCGTCCTCTGGGCGCTGGGACTGGTGGTCGCGGCCTGCGCCCCGCTGCCCGATCCGGCCGCGGGCCCGGTCAAGCCGCTTCCGAACGGCGGGCCGAAAGGCATGGCGCCGCTGTCGGTGCCCCAGCTTCCGGGCACCGGCGTCGTCCGCCCCTCCGACGAGGCCGCCCAAGCCTTCGCCATCGGCTTCCTCGATGCGTTGCAGCCGAGGTCGGTCGCGGAACGCCGGGAATACTGCGGCTATTTCTACACGAGGTCGGACGGCGCGATCGCCGCGACTCCGCCCCGCCCGGGGACCTTCGCGACCTGCGACATGCCCGCGCCCGATCCGCGGCTGGGCGTCTTCGCCTCCTACCATACGCACGGCGCCTTCGGTCCGGGCTACGACAACGAGGTGCCCTCGGTCACCGACCTGCTGAGCGACTTCGACTTCGGCATCGACGGCTACGTGAGCACGCCCGGCGGCCGGGTCTGGCACGTCGATTTCGGCTCCCGCACCACGCGGCAGGTCTGCGGTCTGCGCTGCGTCACCGCCGACCCGAGATTCCGGCCGGTCGGCGAAGGCGCGATCCGGACCAGCTATGGCCTGCCGGGGTTGGCCCGCCGGGCCAGCGGCTTCTGAGGCGGCGGGGCGATGACGAACCGGCTGGCGGCCTGGCTGGCGATCCTGATCGTCGCGGCGATCGCCGGCGACGCGGTGTTCAACGATGGCGCGTCCGGGCTGTTTCTTGCCCGCAAGGGACTGAACCTCATCGACTGGCTGGCGTTCTGGCGCTAGGCTCCGTTAGCGCTAAAGTCCGGCGACAACAGATCGCCGGCGGGGTTGACCTCGCGACCGGAACGTCGGACTTAGCCGCAACGTCACGGCCCCGCGTTTTGGGGCAAGCCATACGGAGGACCACATGGCAGTGAAGGTCGCCATCAACGGGTTCGGTCGCATCGGGCGCAACGTGCTGCGCGCGATCATCGAGTCCGGCCGCACCGATATCGAGGTCGTCGCGATCAACGATCTCGGCCCGGTCGAAACCAACGCCCACCTGCTGCGCTACGACAGCGTCCACGGCCGCTTTCCGGCCGAGGTGAAGACCACCGGGGACACCATCGACGTGGGCCGCGGGCCGATCCGGGTCACCGCGATCCGCAACCCCGCTGACCTGCCCTGGTCGGACGTCGACGTGGTGATGGAATGCACCGGCATCTTCACCTCGAAGGAGAAGTGCCAGGCCCATCTCGACAACGGGTCGAGCCGGGTGCTGATCTCGGCCCCCGGGGCGGACGCCGACAAGACCATCGTCTACGGCGTCAACCACGACACCCTGACCAGGGACGACATCGTGGTGTCGAACGCCTCGTGCACCACCAACTGCCTGTCGCCGGTGGCCAAGGTCCTGAACGACGAGATCGGGATCGTGAAGGGCTTCATGACCACGATCCACAGCTATACCGGCGACCAGCCGACGCTGGACACGATGCACAAGGATCTCTACCGCGCCCGCGCCGCGGCGATGTCGATGATCCCGACCTCGACCGGCGCCGCCAAGGCGGTGGGCCTCGTGCTGCCCGAACTCAACGGCAAGCTTGACGGCGTCGCGATCCGGGTGCCGACCCCGAACGTGTCGGTCGTCGACCTGACCTTCGAGGCCGCCCGCGCCACCAGCGTCGACGAGATCAATGCCGCGATCCGCGCTGCCGCGAACGGCCCGCTGAAGGGGATCCTCGGCTACACCGACGAGAAGCTGGTGAGCATGGACTTCAACCACGATCCGCATTCCTCGGTCTTCCACACCGACCAGACCAAGGTGATGGAAGGCACGATGTGCCGGATCCTGACGTGGTACGACAACGAGTGGGGCTTCTCCAACCGGATGAGCGACACCGCCGTCGCGATGGGCAAGCTGATCTGAGACGGACCACGCCCGTCTGCCGCCTTTATGACCCCCGCCCGGAATACCGGGCGGGGGTCTTTCGTTGCCGGAAGACGGGTCGCAGCGCCCGGACCGCGGGCGCTCGGAACCCGAGGCGGCGCATGACCTTTCGGACCGCCCGGTAGTCGATCGGCGACAGGTTTTCCTGCAGAAAGCGATCCCTGTGGTTCGCCCGGCTCCAAGTATCCCCGGTCCCCGCCCTCGGCCGGAACAGAGTGCTGCGGGCGACCCGACCGGGCTCCCTCGTGCGGTGCGGCAGGCCAGCGCGATGGAGAGCCGCGGTTCGCCGTCCGGATGGTTCACCGGTTCGGGATTGCCGTGACAGCTGTTCGACGAAGTCGAGAAGCATCACATCCGGTTCATCATCGGCGCATACCCGGCGACCCTGGTCTTCACGTGCTCCTGCGCGGATTCGAACCGAGGGTCCGGAATGATCCCGGGCGACGAGAGCCTGGCCGGCAGCCTCCTTGGCGCTCGGATCGAAACGTCGGGTTTCGGGTTCGTTGCCGAGCGCAATGCGCTTCGCCGATCGGACTGATCCATGGAACTCTCATCCTTTGCAACGGTTTGGATGTCGAAGCTCGAACTTCCGCTCGGGATGCAGACCGCGGCAACCGGCTCGAACGTCGCGAAACGGGCCGAACAATGCTATCCTTGCCCCGCCTGCCGGGGACGGTGCCTTGGGTATCCTGATTTCAACTGCAGTGCTGATCGCGCTCTACGTCGTTGCGGTTGTCGTCCTTGACGGCCGGTCCAGCAGTTTCCTCGACCTTCCGCTGCCCTTCGGCGCCTTCATCGGCTGCGCCCTGCTGCTCTCGGGGATCGTGTTCTGGCCGGATGGGAAACCGGCCCGAAAACCCGGCCCCCCGGCGCCGAAGCCTGAAACCGGCGGCGGGCCGGAAACGCGAGCCCCGCGCCGCGGCGCGGACCCGGACACGGTCCTGCGCAATCCGCGGCTGTCGGTGTCCTACGAGGGCTCGGGCGAGGATTTTTGCATCGTTCTCATGGTCCCGAAGCGAGGTGCGCCACCGGTCTCGGACGCGCTCCATGCCCGGTTCGCACAGGCGGCGCGGCAGATGGCCCTCGGCATGGGGGGCATCGCCACCGAGGCCGTTGTGGTGTTGCCGCGGGACTGGCCCTATCACCCGATCGCCGGCGAAGCGGTCTTTCGCGACCCGGCCGCGATGAAGGCCCTCGCACGGCCCATCACCGAATGCCTGTCCGACCGCGGCGTGCCGCAGGTGGTGATCGACGCGATCCTCGCCGGGCCGCTGGTGACGAGCGACCACGGCCCGGTCGTGTCGGCTATCGCGATCCTGCCGAAGCCGAGCCGGTCCGCGGCCGCCGGGCGACAAACCGCGGCGTCGGGGACCGAGAGCCGGGCGGCCCTCGGCTCGGGACAGGAGACGACGATCATCGTCGCCTTCGCCCTCCAGCCCGCGGACAGCCTCGGGGCTGCGGCGGCATCGGTCATCGACCTGGATCAGGGCAGGATGGCCGAGAGGCTTCGATCCGAGGTCGGGGCCGGACCCGGCACCCCGGTCCACGTCTACCCGGCCAGCGACTGGGCCGCGCCGCCGGTCTCTTCGCCGGAGATGATCCGCGAGGCGGCCATCCTGCGCCGCATCGTCGATGCCGCGGTCGAGCGACTGGTCCGGGCCGGCGCCGACCGGGACATCGTCTCGGCAATCCTGTCCGATGGGGTCTTCGAGACGCTCCACCTCCCCCTGACCGGCCGAATCATCCTGTTCCGGGCGCTGACTGCCGACGCACGCCGGCTCGGGGCGCTGGCGGCGCGGGCGATGCCGCACCAGGCGGCGGCGGCCGCACGATCCTCGCCGGTGTCCGTCATTCTGGCCTTTCTGACCCTGACCCGCCGCCGTCCCGGCCTGCCCGACACCGTCCGCATCGGACCGGACGCGGTCGCCACCATCTGCGACACGATGCGCGACGCGCTCGGGGCCCCAGATGCCGAGGTGGCCATCGTCTGGCCCGACCAGTGGGCCGCCCCCACCATGGACCAAGCCGAAGATGCGGTGCAGCGTGGCAGCGCCGAAGAGCGCGTGCGGGCGGCGGCGGCGACCGCGCTTCGACAGGCCGGCTGCGATCCGGACCTGATCTCGCAATTCGCGGCGGCCGATGCCCTGGGGCTGCAGATCCGGACCGGGGGCCTGATCGCGGTCTTCGCGGAGGTCCGCGTCGCGCGGACGGCGCTCGGCGCGCTCGGGGACACCGTAGCAAGGGCTCCGTCGCCGCCTGACACGGAGTTCCGGGCTCCGCCCGAAGAGGTCGGATCGACCCCCGGCAATCCCCCGGCGGACCCGGGAGTCACCTGCGACATCTGTGCGGACCATCTGCCGGTCCGCCGCATGGTGCAGGTCGATGCCAACGTGATGAAGCGGCTGGCGGATCGCGGCTATCTCCCCGCGACGCTGCCGGCGCTCCTGCGGGCGCAGGCTGCGGACGAGGATCAGCTCCGCGCCGCATGGCGGATGATCGTGGCGGCCAACGACACGCCCTGGGGCCTCTGCAAGACCTGCGCCGACGATGTGGACCGCTTCGCGCACGGCGAATGAGCCGGGCCGAGCCTTGCAAAACACGCAATACGGTTACCGCAAACTGTGGCTGGTGCTGCGTCGCAGCATTGCTAGCTATGGAGCAACCGCAACCGGCCAGACAGAAAGGAGCCAGTCATGACGGTTATCGGAAGCATCCGCTCGGCCCTTCACAAGCGTGCCGCCTACCTGCGCACCAAGCGCGAACTGGAAAGCCTGCCGCGCGAAGTGGCGCTCGAGGATCTCGGGATCTACCCGGGCGACGCCGGCAGCATCGCCCGCCGCGCCGTCTACGGGCGCTGACCCAGACGGGCGGCCAGGGCCTCGCGCACCGCCGGGGTCACGAATTTCGAGACATCGCCGCCCAGCCGGGCGATCTCCTTGACCAGCTTCGAGGCGATCGCCTGGTGCTGGGCCTCGGCCATCAGGAACACCGTCTCGATGCTGTCGTCGAGCTGCCGGTTCATGCCGACCATCTGGAATTCGTATTCGAAATCGGCCACCGCGCGCAGGCCGCGGATGATGACGTTCGCGCCGACGTCGCGGGCGCAGTCGATCAGCAGGTTCTCGAACGGGTGCGAGACGATCTCGCAGCCGGTCGCCTCTGAGATGGAGCGACATTCGGCATCGACCATCGCCACCCGGTCCTCGAGACTGAACATCGGCCCTTTGTCGCGGTTGATGGCGACGCCGATCACCAGCTTGTCGACGAGTTTCGACGCCCGTTCGATGATGTCGATGTGACCCAGCGTGATCGGGTCGAACGTGCCCGGATACAGTCCCAGACGCATGGCTGTCCCTCTTCGATCCTTTCGGGCAGGCAACAGCGCCGGGCGGCCGAATGCAACCCGTCGCGGGCCGCGGCGCCGCCCCGCCGGGGCTAGTGGCCCATGATCATCCCTTCGAGGGCGTCCTTTTCCATCGCCAGTTCGGACAGCCGCGCCTTGACCACGTCGCCGATGGAGATCAGCCCGATCATCCGGTCGCCCTCCATGACCGGAAGGTGCCGGAACCGGCCGTCGGTCATCGTCTGGAGGACATGGTCGGCGGTGTCGGAGGCGGTGCAGGTGACGAGGTCCTTCGTCATGATGTCGCCGACGGTTTCGGACAGGCAGCCCGCCCCGCGGCGCCCGATCTCGCGCACGATGTCGCGCTCGGAGACGATGCCGACCGGGGTCTCGCCGTCGCTCGACGCGACGACCGTACCCAGCCGCTGTTCGGACATGATCTTGATCGCATCGGCGATGGGAGCCGAGGGGTCGAGCGTGAGAACGCCCTCCCGCGCCTTCGATTTCAGGATCTGATGCACGAGCATGTCTGCCTCCCTCTGCCGCCGTTTTCAGAGCGTTACGCCCCCGAGCCCCCCTGTCAAGCGGCCCGCGCCTCGAGCGCCGCGACCGTGGCGCGCATCCCGGCGGCGACGGCCTCGGCCATCCTGGCGAGCCGATCGGACCGGCGGGCATCGGCATGGCGGACGAGGTAGAAGCTACGGGTCAGGCCGATCCGGTCGGTCAGCACCCGCGTCAGCTCGGGCGCGAAGGGCAGCGCGAAATCGTGCACGATGCCCATCGCGCCGCCTTGCCGGAGGAGTTGAAGCTGGACCGCGACCGAGTTGGAGGCCAGCGCCACCCGATCGATCCCCAGCGGTGCGAGGTAGTCCAGTTCGGGATCGAAGATCATGTCGGGAATGTAGCCCACCACCGGCCGGTCATGGACCGACGTCACCGGCCCGTCGGCCCGCGCCGCGGCCATCGACAGGCGGTAGTCGGTGACCTTCTGGACCAGCAGCCGCCCGGCCCGCGGCGGGCTGACCGTGACCGCGATGTCGGCCTCGCGGCGCGACAGGTTCAGGACCCGGGGCAGCGCGACGATCTGGATCTCGAGTCCCGGATGGCGGCGGCCCAGGCGGGCGCAAACCTCGGGCAGCACGAAATTGGCGCAGCCGTCCGGGGCGCCGATCCGCAGCGTCCCGGCCAGCCCCGGCGCGTCCGTGTCCGCCGGCGCGAAGGCGGCCGCCATCGCCTCCTCCACCGGCGCGGCGCGGTCGAGAAGCCGCTCCCCCGCCCCGGTCAGGACGTAGCCCTGCGGTGAGCGAAGGAACAGCACCTGCCCCAGCGCGGCCTCGAACCGGGCGACCCGCCGGCCCAGCGTCGCCGGATCGAGCCCAAGCGCCTGCCCCGCCGCGGTCAGCGTGCCGTCCCGCGCGACTTGCAGGAATATTCGCATATCGTCCCAGTCTGCCCTGTTCATCCTGCATTCCTGCAAAACCGTTTTGGCAGCCTGGCCCTGTTCCCGCGCGGCGCGCAAGGCTAATCTGCCGCCGAGACCTTGGGAGGACAGCGACATGCAGGAACTCACGCACTACATCGACGGCGCCGCGGCGGCCGGCACCTCGGGCCGCTTCGCCGACGTGTTCAACCCGGCCACGGGCGAGGTTCAGGCCAAGGTGCCGCTGGCCTCCGCTGCCGAAGTGGACCGCGCGGTGGAGATCGCCGCGAAGGCGCAGCCGGGCTGGGCCGCGGTGAACCCGCAGCGCCGGGCGCGGGTGATGATGCGCTTCGTGGAACTGCTGAACCGCGACATGGACAAGCTGGCCGAGGCGCTGAGCCGCGAGCACGGCAAGACCCTGCCCGACGCCCGCGGCGACGTGCAGCGCGGGCTGGAAGTGGTCGAGTTCTGCATCGGCGCGCCACATCACCTGAAGGGCGAATACACCGACAGCGCCGGCCCGGGCATCGACATGTATTCCATGCGCCAGCCGCTCGGCGTCACCGCCGGGATCACCCCGTTCAACTTCCCCGCGATGATCCCGATGTGGATGTTCGCGCCCGCCATCGCCTGCGGCAACGCCTTCATCCTGAAGCCCTCCGAACGCGACCCCTCGGTGCCGCTGATGCTCGCCGCGCTGATGGAAGAGGCCGGGCTGCCGAAGGGCGTTCTGCAGGTCGTCAACGGCGACAAGGACGCGGTGGACGCGATCCTCGACCACCCGGTGATCCAGTCGGTGGGCTTCGTCGGCTCGACCCCGATCGCCGCCTACATCTACGGCAAGGGCTGCGCCGCCGGAAAACGGGTGCAGTGCTTCGGCGGCGCCAAGAACCACATGATCGTGATGCCGGACGCCGATCTGGACCAGGCCGCCGACGCGCTGGTCGGGGCGGGCTACGGCGCGGCGGGCGAACGCTGCATGGCGATCTCGGTGGCGGTGCCGGTGGGCGATGCGACCGCCGACAAGCTGATCGAGAAGCTGGTGCCGCGGATCGAGAAGCTGAAGGTCGGGCCCTACACCGCGGGCAACGACGTGGACTATGGCCCGGTGGTGACCGCCGCCGCCAAGGCCAACATCGAGCGGCTGGTGCAGTCCGGCCTCGACCAGGGTGCGAAGCTCGTGGTCGACGGGCGCGGCTTCAAGCTGCAGGGCTACGAGAACGGGTTCTTCGTCGGGCCGCACCTGTTCGACCACGCGACGAAGGACATGGAGATCTACCAGAAGGAGATCTTCGGCCCGGTGCTGACCACGGTGCGCGCGCAGTCCTACGAGGAGGCGCTGCGCCTCGCGATGGACCACGAATACGGCAACGGCACGGCGATCTTCACCCGCGACGGCGACGCCGCCCGCGACTTCGCCAACCGGGTGAACATCGGCATGGTCGGGGTCAACGTGCCGATCCCGGTGCCGCTGGCCTACCACACCTTCGGCGGCTGGAAGAAATCCATGTTCGGCGACCTGAACCAGCACGGCCCCGACGCGTTCCGGTTCTACACCCGGACCAAGACGGTGACCGCGCGCTGGCCCTCGGGGATCAAGGAAGGCGGCGAGTTCACCATCCCGGTGATGAGCTGACCGGCACGCCCCGGCACCGCGCCGGGGTGGACCGCAAACGGCAGTGGACAGGGGGCGGGTCCGGCTGGCACCCTGCGGGTATCGGTTCGACAGGGAGCAGATCATGTCACACCCCACCCGCCGCGAGGTCCTCGGCCTCGGCGCAGCGCTTGCCGTTGCGCCGCTGGCCGCCCGGGCCGCCAGCCACGCGGTCCACGAGATCGTCATCGAGAACTTCGCCTTCACCCCGGCCGAGTTGACCATGCAGGCCGGCGACCGGGTCCGTTTCGTGAACGCCGACGGCGCGCCGCACACCGCGACAGCGGGGAACGGCAGCTTCGACACCGGGCGGCTGAACCGCGGCCAGGCCGCCGAGCTGCGGATCTCGGAGCCCGGCACCTATGACTATTTCTGCGCCATTCACCCCCGGATGAAGGGCTCCATCATCGCCACCTGACCGGCGACCCAACCGCTTGCCCCGGCCCGCAGGCTCCGGTCTGGTCGGCGGCAGAAGGAGACCCCATGGCCATTGACCCGCCGGCTTTCACCCTCGGCATCGAGGAGGAATACCTTCTCGTCAACCTCGAGACCAAGGCGCTGGCCGAGGCGCCGCCGGGGCTGATGGAGGACTGCGCCAAGGAGCTGGAGGGACAGGTCAGTCCCGAGTTCCTGCAATGCCAGATCGAGGTCGGCACCAAGGTGCACCGCACCGTCGGCGGCGCTCGCGACGACCTGCGCCGGCTGCGCGCCAGCATCGCCGGCAACGCGCGCCGGCACGGGCTCGCCCCGATCGCCGCGGCCTGCCATCCGTTCGCGCACTGGAAGGACCAGCACCATACCGACAAGGACCGTTACAACGATCTCGAAAAGGCGCTGGCCGGGGTCGCCCGGCGGCTGCTGATCTGCGGCATGCATGTCCATGTCGGGATCGAGGCCAGGGACCAGCGGATCGACCTCATCAACCAGCTTGCGTATTTCCTGCCGCACCTGCTGGCGATGTCCACCTCGTCGCCCTACTGGCAGGGCGAGGATACCGGCCTGGCGAGCTACCGGCTCACCGTGTTCGACAACCTGCCGCGCACCGGGCTGCCACCGAAGTTCTCGAGCTGGGGCGAATATTCCCGGTCCGTCGGGGTGCTGACGGAACTCGGCATCATCGAGGACAGCACCAAGATCTGGTGGGACCTGCGCCCCTCGCACCGGTTCCCGACCATCGAGGCGCGGATCTGCGACGTGATGCCCCGGCTGTCGCACACCGCCGCGCTGGCGGCGCTGATCCAGTGCACGACGCGGATGCTGTGGCGGCTCGCCCGCAAGAACCAGCGCTGGCGGATCTACGACGCCTTCCTCGTCAGCGAGAACCGCTGGCGGGCGCAGCGCTACGGCACGACCGAGGGCATGATCGATTTCGGCGCCGGCAAGATCGAACCCTTCGCGACCCTGCTGGAGGAATGGCTGGATCTCGTCGAGGAGGACGCCGAGGCGCTGGGATGCCTCGCCGAGATCGAGACCGCCCGGGAGATCGTCGCCCGCGGCACCAGCGCCCAGCGGCAGCGGGCCGTGGCCGAGGCGGCAAGGAAGGACGGGGACGACGCGGCGGAAGCGCTGCGCAAGGTCGTGGCGCACCTGATCGACGAATTCCACATCGATCTTTGACAGGCCAGCACGGGCGTGCGCCAAACGCGCATCACCGGATCGGCCTCGGCAATCCGGGTTGGCCGAACGTGATCCGCAGGCGGAGGCCGGGAAACGGACGGGTGGGGACGCAAAGAGAATTTCGCAACGGTGGCAGCGTGGGCTTTGCTCTAAACGCCTACGCGCGGCCTAGGGCCGCCCGAAAAGGACTAAAACAACACACGTCCCACAGATTGCGGCCCCACCCGTCAAATGGTTAACAACTCGTTAACGGCTACCACGTCGGCGGCTTTCTGCCAACTGGGGTTTTTGTCACGGAAAGGGAAACTGACTGTTCTGGCTTTGGCTTCAGTCCGCGACCGGTAACGTTATCAGCGTTGCGACCGGTGCCGCGACGGCGGTATGAAGCTACGGATTTTGGGGACAGAAATCATGGACTTCTCGCTCAGCGACGAACAGGCGGCGATCTTCGAGATGGCGCGGGACGTCGGCGCCGCCGAGATAGCCCCCCACGCCCGCGACTGGGAGGCGGCGGGCACGATTCCGCGCGATCTCTGGCCGAAGCTGGCCGAACTGGGCTTCGGCGGGCTCTACGTCCGGGAGGAAAGCGGCGGCACCGGGCTCGGCCGACTCGACGCCACGCTGGTCTTCGAGGCGCTGTCGATGGCCTGCCCCAGCGTCGCCGCCTTCCTGTCGATCCACAACATGTGCGCGGCGATGATCGACCGCTACGGCTCGGACGAGTTGCGGGCCCGGCTGCTGCCGGGGGCCCTGTCGATGGACAGCGTGCTGGCCTACTGCCTGACGGAGCCGGGCAGCGGGTCGGACGCGGCGGCGCTGCGCACCCGGGCGGACCGCGTCGGCGGCGGGTTCCGGCTGACCGGAACCAAGGCGTTCATATCGGGCGGCGGATATGCCGATGCCTACGTCGTCATGTGCCGCACCGGCGGCGACGGGCCGCGGGGCATTTCGGCCGTGGTGGTCGAGGCCGGAACCGGCGGCCTGTCCTTCGGCGGCCTCGAGGACAAGATGGGCTGGCGCTGCCAGCCGACCCGGCAGGTCCAGATGGACGGTTGCGAAGTTCCGGCGGCCAACCTTCTCGGCGAGGAAGGCCAGGGCTTCCGCTACGCGATGGCCGGGCTTGACGGCGGCCGGTTGAACATCGCCGCCTGTTCGCTGGGGGCGGCGCAGGCCGCGCTCGACGCCACGCTGGCCTACATGGCCGAGCGGCGCGCCTTCGGGCGGCCGATCTCCGAGTTCCAGGCGCTGCAGTTCCGGCTTGCCGACATGGAGATCGAGCTGCAGGCGGCGCGGGTGTTCCTGCGGCAGGCGGCATGGAAGCTCGACACCGGGGCCGCGGACGCCACCAAGGCCTGCGCGATGGCCAAGAAGTTCGTCACCGAGGCCGGCAGCCGGATCGCCGACCAGTGCCTGCAACTGCACGGCGGCTACGGCTACCTCGCCGACTACGGGATCGAGAAGATCGTCCGCGACCTGCGCGTGCACCAGATCCTCGAAGGCACGAACGAGATCATGCGGCTGATCGTGGCCCGGCAGATGCTGGCGCAGTAGCGCCCGCCGCCCGAACCGGCACCGAACCAGGGAGTCCCGAGTGACCGACGACATCCGGATCCAGCAGGACGGCCGCGCCGGGCGGATCACGCTGATGCGGCCCAGGGCGCTGAACGCCCTGACCTGGGCAATGGTCCGCGCGATCGACCGGGCGCTTGACCGCTGGGCCAACGACGCCTCGATCGACCTGCTGGTGATCGACGCGGTGGGCGACAAGGCATTCTGCGCCGGCGGCGACATCCAGGAGATCTACGACCGGGGCCGCGCCCGCGACTTCGACTATGGCGAGCGGTTCTGGCGCGACGAGTACCGGATGAACGCGCGGCTGTTCGGCTTTCCGAAGCCGGTGGTCACGCTGATGCAGGGCTTCACCATGGGCGGCGGGGTCGGCGTCGGCTGCCACGGATCGCACCGCATCGTCGGCGACACCTCGCGGATCGCGATGCCGGAATGCGGCATCGGGCTGGTGCCGGACGTGGGCGGGTCGCTGATCCTGGCCCGGGCGCCGGGGCGGATCGGCGAGTACCTCGGGCTCACCGCCGACCGGATGGACGCGGGCGACGCGATCTTCGCGGGCTTCGCGGACTACCACATCCCCGAGGCGGACTGGCCCGGGCTGGTATCCGAGCTGTGCCGGACCGGCGACTGGACGGCGGTGGACCGCGCCGCGGGCCCTGCCCCGCATTCCCGGCTCGCCGGCTGGCAGGCCGGGATCGACGCCTGCTTCGGCGGCGAGACGCTGGGCGACATCTACCGCGCCTTCCCGGATCCGCGCCCCGAGCCCGTCGCCCATGCCGAACGGCTGATGGCCCGCAATTCGCCCTTGTCGATGGCTTACACCGTCGATCTGATCCACAAGGTGCGCATGCGCGACGACATCGCCCACGCCCTCGATCTCGAGTTCCGCTTCACCTCGCGGGCGATGGAGCACGGCGACTTCCTCGAAGGGATCCGGGCGGCGGTGATCGACAAGGACCGCGCGCCCCGCTGGCGGCATGACGGATGGCAGGCGGTGCGGGGCGGCGACGTGCTGAAATTCAGCTACCCGGTCGCGCCGCCGCTGGAACTGTGAGGGAGGACGCCATGAAGATCGGATTCATAGGGCTGGGCAACATGGGCGCGCCGATGGCGCGCAACCTGGTCGCTGCGGGGCACGAGGTGACCGGGTTCGACACCGCCGCAAGACCCGAAGGCATCGCCATGGCCGCCAGCGCCGCCAAGGCCGCGGCGGACGCCGACGTGGTCATCACCATGCTGCCGGACGGGCCGATCCTGCGGAAGGTCGCCGCCGAGATCCATCCGGCGATGACGGCCGGCGCGGTGCATCTCGACTGTTCCACGGTGGATGTCGAAAGCGCCCGCGCGGTGGCGGCCGCGGCGGAACGGGCGGGGCTGATGGCGGTGGACGCGCCGGTTTCGGGCGGCATCGGCGGCGCCCAGGCCGGCACCCTCACCTTCATGGCGGGCGGCCCGGCCGAGGCCTTCGGCATCGTCCGCCCGCTGTTCGACGTGATGGGCCAGAAGGCGGTGCATTGCGGCCCGGCCGGCAACGGCCAGGCGGCCAAGATCTGCAACAACATGATCCTCGGGGTGACCATGATCGCCACCTGCGAGGCCTTCGTGCTGGCCGACAAGCTGGGCCTCGACCGGCAGGCGATGTTCGACGTGGTCTCCACCTCCTCGGGCTATTCCTGGACCATGAACGCCTACTGCCCCGCCCCCGGTATCGGCCCGAAAAGCCCGGCCGACAACGACTACAAGCCCGGCTTCGCGGCGGAACTGATGCTCAAGGACCTGCGGCTGGCGCAGATGGCCGCCGAGGCGGCGGACGCCGACACGCCGATGGGCAAGGCGGCGCGGGACCTCTACGCGCGCTTCGTGGAGGACGAGGACGGCCGGGGCCGGGATTTCAGCGCCATGCTGCCCCGTTTCGCCGCCCGGCATCGGGAATGAGCTGGACCGCCGGGACCGAACTGGCCGCCCTGCCCGGCCCGGCGCGGGCCTCGCTCGACCGGCTGGTGCCGATGGTGCTGCCGCGCGGCGCGCCGGTGTTCCATCCCGGGCAGGCGGCGGAAGGGTTCCCGGTGGTGCTGTCGGGGCGGGTCGACGTGCACCTCGTCGGACCGACCGGGCGGGACATCCTGCTCTACTCGGTCGAGCCGGGGCAGAGCTGTGTCCAGACCACGCTCGGGCTGCTCGGCGGCGAAGCCTATACCGGCGAGGCGGTGGCCGGGGTGGACAGCCGGGCGGTGATGATCCCTGCCGAGACCTTCCGGCGGCTGATGGACGAGGCGGCGGAATTCCGGGCCTTCGTGTTCCGGGCCTTCGCCGAGCGGATGCAATCGACGATGCACGTGCTCGAGAAGGTGGCCTTCCAGCGGGTCGAGGCGCGGCTGGCCGAGGCGCTGCTGGCGCTGGCGGACGGCGATGGCGTGGTCCGGGCGACGCAGGCGGAACTGGCCAGCCGCATCGGCTCGGCCCGAGAGGTGGTGTCGCGGCGGCTCGACAGTTTCGCGCGGCGCGGCTGGGTCCGGCGCGACCGGGGCGCGGTCACGCTCACCGGCCGGGCGGCGCTGGCCCGGCTCGCCGAAACCGGCGGCGAAGCGTGACCAGGTCACAGACCGCGGCGCGGCACGGGTCTACCCTTTGACCATCGGCCCGACTCACCGGGCCAGCCTCGAAAGGGACCAGACATGACCAGGAACATCGGCAACACCGAACGCATCATCCGCGCCGTCGTCGGCCTTGCGCTGATCGCGGGCTTCTTCCTCAACAGCGGCGGGGCCTACAGCTGGCTCTACCTGCTGGGGATCATTCCGCTGGCCACCGCCGCCATCGGCTGGTGCCCGCCCTACGCGATCCTAGGGATCAATACCTGCCGGACCAAGTGACCGGCCCCGGGCGGCGGCGCATCACCGCCGCCCGGCCGCAACCGGTCAGATCACCACGACGTCCAGCGGCGGGAAGCCGTTGAAACCGATCGAGGCGTAGGTGGTGGTGTAGGCGCCGCAGTTGCGGATCACGATGCGGTCCCCCGCCACCAGTTCGGTCGGCAGCAGCACCGGGCGCTGCTCGTAGAGCACGTCGGCGCTGTCGCAGGACGGCCCGGCCAGGATGCAGGGCCCCACTGCGCCGCCGTCGCGGTCGGTGGTGAACTGGTAGCGGATCGCCTCGTCCATCGTCTCGGCCAGGCCCGAGAACTTGCCGATGTCGAGGTAGACCCAGCGGTGCAGGTCGTTGGCCGACTTGCGCGACACCAGCAGCACCTCGGCGGCGATCGCGCCGGCCTCGGCGACCATGCCGCGCCCGGGCTCCGCCATCACCTGCGGGACGTGGCCGAAACGCTCTTCGATCATCTCCATGATCTTCGCGCCGTAGACCTCGGCCGGCTCCACGGTCTCGCCGTAGAAGGCCGGGAAGCCGCCGCCGATGTTGAGCAGGGTGAAGCCGGCGCCGGCTTGCTGCGCGGCGTGCCAGGCCTCGGCCACCACGTCGAGCGCGGGCGCCCACATCGCGGCGCGGCGGGTCTGGGAGCCGACGTGGAAGGACAGGCCGACCGGGGTCAGGCCGACGGCGCGGGCCTTCGCGACGAGCGCCGGAATGGTTTCGGCGGGCACGCCGAACTTGCGGCCCAGCGGCCACTCGGCCTCGGACACGTCGATCCGCATCCGCAGGTAGACGCGTGCGCCGGGGGCGTTGGCGGCGATCTTGTCGAGCTCTTCCTCGGCATCGGCGGCGAACAGGGTAATCCCCTGCCCGTGCGCCCAGGCGATGTCGGTCGCCCGCTTCACGGTGTTGCCGAAGCTGACCCGGTCCGGGGTGGCGCCGGCGGCGAGGCACATGGCGATCTCGGCGCGAGAGGCAGCGTCGAAGCCCGAGCCGAGCGCGGCCAGACGGGCGAGGATCGCCGGCTCCGGGTTCGCCTTCACGGCATAATGGATGTGCGCCCGGCCCAGCCCCGCCTTCAGGCCCATGTAGGCATGGGCAACGGCCTCGGTGTCGAGCACGAGGGTCGGTCGCTCGAACGTGTTGGCGGCGATGAAGGTTTCGGCACGCGAGGGGTAAGCGGCGGTCGCGGCGCGGTCTGCGCCGAGGAACGGGCTGGTCATGGACACCTCCGAGAGACCAAAGGGCCCGCGAGGGGCCCAGTTTCAAGGAGACGTTACCGTCGCTACGTGAACCCCCGTTGCCCCGGTACGTCCGGGAAGCTTCAGTCAGGTTCGGGGCCAGAGGCGCGTGCGTTGGCGTCAGTGAGGCCGCATGTGGGGCAAAGCTTCGAGTCGTTCAAGCCCTTTCCGACCCCGCGGACCGAAATTCCTTCGACAATTCGAAGCGATGCGCATTTGCATCACTCCGCGGGCGCAACGGCCGCGACGGCCCCCGGAGGCACCTATTCCGCCGCGACCTTGCGCTTTGCCAGCATCGGCTTGAGGTAGCGGCCGGTGTGGCTCGCCGCGACCTTGGCCACCTCTTCCGGCGTGCCCGTCGCGACCAGCGTGCCGCCGCCGTCGCCGCCCTCGGGGCCGATGTCGATGATCCAGTCGGCGGTCTTGATGACGTCGAGGTTGTGCTCGATCACCACCACCGAATTGCCCTGCTCGACCAGCTCGTGCAGCACCTCGAGAAGCTTCCTCACGTCCTCGAAATGGAGGCCCGTCGTCGGCTCGTCGAGGATGTAGAGGGTTCGGCCCGTGGACCGCTTCGCCAGTTCCTTCGACAGCTTCACCCGCTGCGCCTCGCCGCCCGACAGCGTCGTCGCCTGCTGGCCGACCTTGATGTAGCCCAGGCCCACCCGCATCAGCGCGTCCATCTTCTCGCGGATCGCGGGAACGGCCTTGAAGAACTCCTGCGCGTCCTCGACCGTCATGTCGAGCACGTCGGCGATGGACCTGCCCTTGAACCTGATTTCCAGCGTCTCGCGGTTGTAGCGGGCGCCCTTGCAGGTCTCGCAGGTGACGTAGACGTCGGGCAGGAAGTGCATCTCGACCTTCAGCACGCCGTCGCCCTGGCAGGCCTCGCAGCGGCCGCCCTTCACGTTGAAGCTGAACCGGCCGGGCTTGTAGCCGCGGGCCTTGGCCTCGGGCAGTCCGGCGAACCAGTCGCGGATCGGGGTGAAGGCGCCGGTATAGGTCGCGGGGTTCGACCGCGGCGTGCGGCCGATCGGGCGCTGGTCGATGTCGATGACCTTGTCGAGATGTTCGAGCCCCTTGATCGTCTCGCAGGGGGCCGGGGTCTGGCGGGCGCCGTTGAGCCGCATCGAGGCGGTCTTGAACAGGGTTTCGATGGTCAGGGTCGACTTGCCGCCGCCCGACACGCCGGTGACGCAGACGAACCTGCCCAGCGGGAAGTCGACGGTGAGGTCCTTGAGGTTGTTGCCGGTGGCCTTGCGGACGGTCAGCGCCTTGCGGTTGCCGGTGCGGCGTTCAGCAGGGACCGGGATCTCGCGCCGCCCGGCAAGGTAGTCGCCGGTGATCGACTCCGGGGTGGCCATGATCTCGGCCGGGGTGCCGCGGGCCACCACCTCGCCGCCGTGGACGCCCGCGCCCGGGCCGATGTCGAAGACGTAATCGGCCTCGCGGATCGCTTCCTCGTCGTGCTCGACCACGATCACCGTGTTGCCCTGGTCGCGCAGGTTCTTGAGCGTGGTGAGCAGCCGGTCGTTGTCGCGCTGGTGCAGGCCGATGGAGGGCTCGTCGAGGACGTAGAGCACGCCGGTCAGGCCCGAGCCGATCTGGCTCGCCAGCCGGATGCGCTGGCTCTCGCCGCCCGACAGGGTGCCGGCGGCGCGCGACAGGGTGAGGTAGTCGAGCCCGACGTTGTTGAGAAAGCCCAGCCGCTCGCGGATCTCCTTCAGGATGGCACGGGCGATCTCGTTCTTCTGGGCGCTCAGGTGCTCGGGCGCAGCGTCGATCCAGGCCAGCGCCTCGCGGATCGACATCGCCACCACTTCGCCGACGTGCAGGCCGCCGATCTTCACCGCCAGCGCCTCGGGGCGCAGCCGGTGGCCGCCGCAGGTGTGGCAGGGCCGGTTGTTCTGGAAGCGCTCGAATTCCTCGCGGATCCAGTTCGAATCCGTCTCGCGGTAGCGCCGCTCCATGTTGGGGATCACCCCCTCGAAGGGCCGGGTGACCTGGTAGACGCGGCCACCCTCGTCATAGCGGAACTGGATCTCCTCCTCGCCCGAGCCGTAGAGGAACACCTGCTGGACGTGGGCCGGCAGGTCCTTCCAGCGGGCATGGCGGTCGAACTCGTAATGCCGGGCGATGGCCTCGATGGTCTGGACGAAATAGGGCGACTTGCCCTTTCGCCACGGCGCGATGGCCCCGTCGGCGAGGCTGAGCGCCTGGTCCGGCACCATCAGGCCGGGATCGAAGAACAGTTCGACCCCCAGCCCGTCGCAATCCGGGCAGGCCCCGAAGGGGGCGTTGAACGAGAACAGGCGCGGCTCGATCTCGGGGATGGTGAAGCCTGACACCGGACAGGCGAAGTTCTCCGAGAAGGTGATCCGCTCGGGATCGCCCTCCCTGGGGGCGGTCTCGAGGATGGCGATTCCGTCGGCGAGGTCGAGCGCGGTGCGCAGGCTGTCGGCCAGCCGGGTCTCGAGCCCTTCGCGGACCACGATCCGGTCCACCACCACGTCGATGTCGTGGCGGAACTTCTTGTCGAGCGTCGGCGGGCTGTCGAGATCGTGGAACGCGCCGTCGACCTTGACGCGCTGGAAGCCCTGCTTGCGCAGTTCCAGGAATTCCTTGCGGTACTCGCCCTTGCGGTCGCGCACGATGGGCGCGAGCAGGTAGGCGCGGGTTCCCTCCTCCATCGCCATCACCCGGTCGACCATGTCCTGCACCTGCTGCGCCTCGATCGGCAGGCCGGTGGCCGGGCTGTAGGGGGTGCCGGCGCGGGCAAACAGCAGGCGCAGGTAGTCGTAGATCTCGGTCACCGTGCCGACGGTGGAGCGCGGGTTCTTCGAGGTCGTCTTCTGCTCGATCGAGATCGCCGGCGAGAGGCCCGAGATGTGGTCGACGTCGGGTTTCTGCATCATGTTCAGAAACTGCCGGGCGTA